>CAZFSD010000022.1:0-17153 GCA_964521465.1 uncultured Candidatus Peribacteria bacterium
CCTTGTTGCATTTTTTTCTGGAAGCAATAGAATGACAACAGTTTTTTCCTACTTCACTTTTCTTTTTTCTATGAAAAAAATTTCTCGACGCGGCTTCACGCTCATCGAACTTCTCATCGTGATCGTGATTATCGGTATCCTTTCGGCAGCGTTTTTGCCGACGATTACGAATGGTCCAAAAAAGGCTCGTGATGCGACACGAAAGGCGAATTTGAATGCTGTCGTACAGGCATTTCAAACAGCGTATTTGGAAAAAGCTTTACCGACTGTCGAAAATTATAACCTTTATACTGATGCGAATGTCTCTGGATATCTCCCAAATAATTCTATCCCGCTCGATCCGGGAGATAAAAGCAAATATGGCTTTGGATACAGTTCGAACTGTTTTGTGATGAGCGCTACGGCTGAGATACCTGCTGATAATGGCAATTCAAAAACTGCAGCACCTGGTGTTGCAGCAACTGGAGTTCTTGCAACTTGCAAGCCTGACACCGACGCGACACCAGCCAGCAATAAATATTTTGTCGTCGCCATTCCACTCAAATAATCAGCAAATAACCCAACTTAAAAAACCTTTCTCGATCTTGCAACTGTAAATTTTCGAAGCAGCTTCCTTGGCCTCCCTTGGAAGCTGCTTTTTTGATATGATTTTCGCGACCCTAGAAAGGCCACACTATGAGCATTGTTCGATTTTTTTCCTCCTCCAATCTGCGAACTTTTGTGACAAAGTTTTTTGCGTCTTTTTTGCTGGTGGCAATTTCGGTGACGACCCTTGTTTCGCCGCAGGTGGCTCAGGCTTTTTCGATGCGGAATGTGACGGAAGAAAGGAGTGCGCCGAAAAAAACATATGATCTTGTGGCGGTCGTTGTGGATGAAAAACTTTTCAACGACTCGAACGATTATGACGGACTGCAGAAAAAATATGACGATCTTTCCGCTGACACTCTGAAAGATCGCGTGATGCGATACAGTGAAGATATTCAAAAAACACTGCCGGATACAAAAACGATTATTCTCCCGATCGCAAGCGGTGGTGACAATGCCCCGGTTCTTCAACGCATTCTGGAACGACTCTACTTCGAGGGTGATCCGCAGGACAGCGATGGCACACAGCTCAAGGGCGTCGTGCTCGTGGGCGATGTGAGTCTTCCGATCGTGAATAAAAATGGCAATCGTTTTGTGAGCCTGCTGCCGTATACCGACTTCGTGGACCCAGCGTATGTGTGGAGTCAGACACTTTCGTCTTTTGTGCCTGCGAAAAAAAGTGGTGAAGCGCAGCCGGAGGCGTGGCATGGCGTGATTCGAGCGTCGCTTCCTGATGCGGCTGGAGCTGCGCAGATTGCCGAATACTTCGATAAAAATCATCTCTATCACATTGGGAATCCTGCGTTTTCTCAGTTTCGCAAAAAGATTTTGATGAGTGACCTTGCGGCAGAGGAAAAAAATTTGAATGTCACGCAGGAACCACTCTATGAAAATTCACTCAAGAACATGGAAGATCTTGCCTACAACCGCTACACGGCGAAATGGCTTTCACAGTTACAAAAAGAGTTTTCTGGAAATTTCGCGCAGGAATTAAAAGATTTGAAAAATCTGACGAGTGGCCTACCAGAGAGTTATTTTGCGAATTCCAAGGCCGCTTCTTCGGCTGACAACAAAAATATCTCTGGGGGCAAATATGGCGCGCAAGCCCTCTCCGGGCAGAAAAAATTTGTGGAGAATCTCCTTGCCGGAAACGGCAATGGCGGCAAAGAGAGCGACATGAAAGATATTTTGACCGTTCCGCTGATTCAGAAACTCCACATCCCCTATACCGCACTTTTTGGAAGTTATCTTTCGAAGGTCAATGATTTTGTGGCTTCTACGGGCCGCTGGACAGAGAATGATGTGGACACGGCCGCGAGCCTGATCAGCAAAAAAGATGTTTTTGCCCAGCAGCTTCTTCTTTCCACCAATCAGGCCTTGGAACCGGTGATCGACGAGAAAGTTGCGACTCTCCAACAGCCTTTTGATTTCATGAAAGATGTGACGGTTTCAGGGCGCGTGGGATCAACAGTCGTGGGTGTTCCCGGATATGCCGATGGGAAAGCGGCGATGGTGCCGATTGCTTTCAACAATCAATCATTTCTCAAGATTGACGCGTATGGCGAGAAACAATTTATCAACGGTATTTCTGCGGATCTTTTGACCAGTGTGCAGCAATGTTCACTCGTTTCTGGGACGACGCAGGGCGTTCTTCTTTCGCGAGTTTATGATCCGGGATCGATCAATTATTCGGATTTCGTGATTCAGGAAAACAAAAAGAGAGCGGCAAAAGACCAGTTGGATGTACGCATGATCCCCACTCTTGGCGTTCACACACGCGTGCTCTCTTCTGCTGAAGCAAGCGAAAAAACTGGTGGCGCCTCTCCATTTGGCGCGATCGTGGAAGGCGTCGGTGAACAGGGACTTCCTGCGGTTTTTCCTGGGACAAAAGGTCTTCACGAGGGAGATGTCATCCTGAATATCGACGGGCAAAATGTGGATAGTCAACATTCCGTGGATTTTTTGATACAACAAAAACATCATCCTGATTTGAAATATCGCGTTGCTGATGAGATGATCGTCTGTCGCAATAGCTCTGGATCCTCTACGCTCGTCCCTTCGTGTGATGCGAAAAATTTTCAGGGATGGCAGAAAAATGTGCAACAAAATGGTGCTGTGATGGTCTCTGATTTTGCCAAAATTCGCGTGTGGAATACACAGAAGAAAATTGAAGAGGTGAAAAAAATAGACATTCGTGACCTCAACAGTTATGACCAACTCAAAGGCTCTTTCAGTTCAGAGTATTCCAGCGATGCGTGGTATCCGGGCTGCAACATTTCCAATAACAATAATCCCGATAAATGTTTTCGTGCTCTTGCAACTTTGCCCGTGAAGGATCCGGCCGGTGGACAGGCGATCACGAATTCTTCGCTTATTTCTGAGCAAAATTCGACTGCTTCATGCACCTCTTTTTTCCCGGCACTGTCGCCAGCTTACAATGATCCGAACAAGCGCGATCGCGAAGCCAATCCGAGTTATTACACTGGCAGCCACTCCAAGAGCGGCTCGGGCGACCCGAAGATTCGTGACTTTGTGGATTACCGCAATAGCGTTCATGCTTATTTAAGTTCCAAAGTACGCGGTAAGGATCCTTCTGATGTCACCACTCTCACCCCGACAACTCCTTCTCTGGCTCCATCGGATGTCTTTTTCACGGACAACTTCACCCTGGAAGAATTCTTCCATAATTTCCCGCTTATGGATGGCGCGGATAACAATGGCAATGCTTTTGATACGAATAGAAACGGACTGCTGGAGCCGATGGCGTGGGTGGATTTGAATGGCAATGGCAAGGTGGATTTACTTCTGGATCCATCAAAAACGGTGATCACGGAAAAAATGCGTTTTGATTACAAACTCGATCGCACGCCGGAGCAGATGAATGCCTTTTCATGGAAATTTCCAAGTCAAAATGGCGCGAACAATAGCGGTGAAAAGGGCGTCGACTATTCACTGGAAAAACTCCGAGAAAAATACCCACGGATGTTCGTGGGTGACAAATATGTCGGGCCTTATACTGGCGAATTTATTGGTGGTGATTATGGCGTAGATGAGCCGGAAGAGTTGTCTGCTGGAGATGCGGGAGGCAATAATCCTTTGGGTGGCGGACCGAAAGACTGGGATTTTTTTGTGAAAAAATTCTTGAGCGGAAAACAGAATCAGTTTTTTGCTTCTGCGCGCCATCTTCCAACGCAGCGAGAAAGACTCATGCAAGTTCAAGCGGTCATGGAAAAAATCAAAGCAAGTTCCGGTGGCGACCTCCTGCCTGCCCAGCAATTCTGGCTTTCGTATGGGGAAAATATCAAACCGGAATGTTCTGACGCGAAGGGTGCTTCTTGCGAAGCCGAAAAAGTGGTGATTCGTCAATTGCAGCAGGATACCAGTGATCTGTGGTTTTCTTTTGAGCCGCATGTCGCGAAACAAATTTCCAGTGTTTTCACTCACAAAGAGCCGACTGCGGCGACTTTGACAGCACAATTTCAATCAATGACTTCGGATCGACTCCCGATTGATAAACCACGATTTACGAGCTATTTGGCGACGGGTGGAGAGGTGAAGATTCCGTACCCGAACGCTTTTGATTTCAAAAATCTTGATGACTTTCTCAAATCACTTGATGAGGTTGCGGCGAAAATTGGCGTTTCTCCTGGAACTCTCCGTGCTCGCATCAATCAACCTGCCCTCAAATCTGTCTACAAATGGCTCTCGCTCGATTTGAACAGCAAGCATCGCCATGTGCTCCTCGAGTATCTCAATCCTGATATTGATGCGTACGCTGATGATTCTCCTGACGGTTTTGAAGCATGGTACTTCGTGGCTCCTGGAACGAGTTCTGATTATCGTGTTTCGTTTCAGAATAAGATCGATGCGGAGAAAAAAAATAGTGGTGGCGCAGGAGTCGGAAATGCAGGTGGTGGCTCTGGAAGTAATGGTTCTGCGATGGACTCTGCCGCTTCCGACACAAATTCTTCTGACAAAAAATCTTCCGACGCGGCGGGTGCTGCGGGCGGTTCCAATTTTTATAATGAACCTCTGCCAATTTTTGAACTTCCTGGTTCCTCTCCATGGTTTGAAGGGATCAAAAAATGGCTTGATGACATCAAAAAATCGTTCAAGCCTGTATTCGTTTCGTTGAATGAACCGCATGGTGCGAATCTCTATAATGAAATCAAGAGCGGAGCTGTTTCAAAAACTTCTGGCAGCGGGACTCAGGGTACAAAAAATTCAAAAAGTCATAACTCCGGCGATGTTGATACGGCGGGCGGTGCGGTAACGGGCGACATTGATTCTGCTACTCCTGATGCGTCGATTCTTCCGCCTTCCGGCATGACGAAAGTGCGATCACATTTCGGAAGCTTCTCTGAAGTCGATGTGGTTTCCTTTGATATTCAGGTTCAAGGGCCGGGACAGATTTCTGGCTTGAACGATAGCGACAGCGAGAAAAATGGTTTTCAGTTTTTGACGGTAGGAAATACGCTCGACTTCGATGTTTCTGCAACGGCTGATTCGGGAACGATCCATGTGAAGATTGCGGCGAGTGTGGATGACAAAAAGATCGAAAAAGAGATCAAGATCGATATTCGATCGGGACTTTCACTGCATCTGGATGCGACGGACTTCTCCCTTCCTGCGGATGGAATCTCTCAGGCGACTCTGACGGCTTCGATCGTCGGGAGTGATGGCAAAACGGTGACGGACTATCGTGGGCCTCTTGCCATTTCGCTCGATGGCGGTGCGGCCTTGTCGGGTGAAACTCCGGATTCTTTTACTTCCGGCACTGCTTCTTTTGCCCTTCGCAGTGGAAAAACTCCCGGACAGGCGACGGTGACCATTGCAAGCGACATCGAAACATTGACGCTCCCAATTATTCTTTTTACTCCAGGTGATGATGGGAAAAAACCGGTCATTGGCAGTAGCGGCACCGGTTACGGGAGTATGGGAAATTCTGGCGGAAATGGAAATGATGACATTCATCTGGATACTGCGAATCTCAAGCCGAAAGTTTTGTACGCTTCTTTGCTTGGTTCCGGTTATGGTGATGTTACCGGTAAGAGCTCGCTGGGTCGGGAAGTTCTTTTCTCAGGAGCGACGCAGGCTGTTTCTTCTTTTGGTAGCTCTGAGACTGATGGAAAACCTGTTCTTTTTGTCCGCCCTGATGGATTTCTCGAGATGACCGATGGTGGAACTTCCCTCTCGGTCGTTTCTTCGAATGGCTCCGATCCTCTGCAGATTGATGTTTTTTCGGGAGCTTCCTCTGGCACTTTGAGGGAGCATCTTGGCCGACTCACTTTTGCCGGTGCAGAGTTTACGATACGCCCTGCTCACTCTGCCGTGACGGAAAAAAATGAGTCTTCTTCTGATACTTTTTTGAAACTTGATGGAAAAAATGTCGTACGAGTGAACCGAGGCGGTGGACTGCAAATCCTGGATGCGAATACGCATTTTACTGTGGCGCAAGAGAGTGGCTTCATGACGGTCGTGGTTTCTTCGTATGACCAAGAGGTGGCGCGCATTGAATATCGCGTGGCGGATATTTCGACGGTAGGAATTTTGTATCCAGGATATGTCCGAACGAGTCGTGGCGTTTTCTTTGAACCGGATCTTCCTCAACACTTCGCCATGAAAACTCTGGCGAGTGGCGGATCCGATCTTGGTCCTCAGGGGCTTTCCTTGCGAGATCTGCGCCTGAAACTCGATGCCAATCAACAATCTGGCATGACTTCCAAGCAATATGAAGGCGTTGGTTTTCATGGTCGCGACAAGTCGATGCTCCTGCTCGCTGCGGGGAATACTGTCGGCGACTCTTTCCTTCCTTATGCCTCAGAAATGTCGATCGTGCTTGGCGATCCGACGGTCAAACTCACCGGTCGCGGCGCTGATTCTGACAACATTTCTTCACCGATGGGATTCACGAAGGACTTGGGCTCTGCGGTGTACTCTTCTCATGACGATGTTTCGCTCGTACTCCCGATTGATGTGCATGGCAGCGGCCAGAAAGATCTTCTTATCGGTCATCAAGATGGAAATGTCCACTTGCTCGAGCGGCAGGGAAGCTCCTATCGAGATCGCGGAGTCGCACTGTTTGTGAAAAATGGCATTGCGGACGCGACGGTAGCGGACATTGACAACGATGGGCAGAGCGATGTGGTGCTCGCGGCACTCAAAGGCTGCACGCTGACCGAGGCTTGCGTCGATATTTATCGCAACGACAAAGGCTTTTTCACCCGAATCAATACTCATATTGAAGTGGGTGAACAGGTTTTTCATGTGATTGTGAAAGATATCAACCTTGATGATTTTGCTGATCTTGTGACTTCGGACTCAAAAGGTGATGTTCGTGTTTTTTACAACAAAAAAGGCCAGTTCGAAAAAAATGGCCAGCTCGTCGCACATTTCGAGAACACGGATAACGATGGAGCAGTGAGCGATGTCCTCATTGGCGTCAAAGAAAGTTATCCGAATGTTCCAGGGAGTGCGACGCCAATCATCATGACGAGCTTCCGGGGCTCTATTTCGTATTTTTACAATGCAGCGACGGGTTCCGCTTCCGGCATTTCCGAAAATGGTCATGTGCAATTTCAACGCATCGACAAAAACAATCTTCCGGCAAAACCACTGCCAACCATTCCAGACTCGCTCATTGGCTCTTTGACCAGCGATTTGCCGCGAGATAGCACTTCGCTTGGCGATTTCGGTACTTTGCCGCTGGGCGTACAACAGGTCTTACAGGATTTGAAAAATAATGACGAGGACAGCGATGGTCTTCCGGATGCTTTTGATCCCGTGAATAATAAAGCGGGGGCTTCTGGCGGCGGTGCCGCGGGGGCAAAAAATGGTTCGAGTAGTCAATTGCCTCCCGATCTCAATGGCCTTTCTGCGATTGCTGCAACGGCAGTACAAAATGCCGTGAAGGCACTTCGATGTTCTGGAGGCTGCGCACCCATGCCGGTGAATTATTCTTTCCTCACGCCGGGACCGATCAATACGGGATTTGGGGTGCCGAGTGGATTTGATGGCGGACTTCCGGTTTTTGGATGGGGAAATCCGTGTACGCCTTTCACGGCGACCTGGCCGCCATGTCCGTTTCAAGGAACGGTTGGTCGCCTCTATGTTTCCCCAACACTCACGATGGGTCTGGGGTTTGCCGTCTGTCAGGGGCCGTATCTCGCGGCTGAATGTCATGCCTTCGCCATTCCCACAAAAGTTATTCTTGGAAGTCTCTGTGACACCATCGCCGGCGGATTTTCGAGCATCATCAAAACCGCTTCTTCTCTCGCCAGCAATCTTTCTCCGGGAAGCGGATATGACGCGGTGGCGGCATATGGAGGTAATAATTCTGCATCGGATTTCGCGCCGCAAACAGGGGCCTTCACGAAGACGGCGTCGCTTGGCGGCAAGACGACGGGTGCGGCGTCGGTTTCCACGAACATTCGCGTACCGGGATTTCCGGGATTTCTCACCGAGTGGCTCGATCGCCAGATTGAAGAGGCGCTTGATAAACTCTCCGATCTTCCAGATTTATACCTCATTGTTCCATCGTTTTCTTCACTGACCGGCTCAGTACTCCCTAAAATTCCGAAGGCGAAATTGACAGGCTATAACCAATTTTTGAGTTACCTCAACAGTATTCCGCTTATCAAAATTGAGCCGAAGGAATTGGAAATCAAACTTCCTGCGATCACACCGGTACAGATTTTGCGCATGAAGAATCACTATGAACAGATGATCGCGCATATAAAAAACGAACTGGAACGCATCAAAAATCAATGGACATGCTTCAAGAATGCCAAAGATTCAACTATCAAAGATATTCAACTCTGCGAGAAAATCAGAGTTGGAGCTGAGGCGGCGCTCAATAATCTGGAAAAAAATATCCAGGCGCTTGAGGCATATCAACAATTCCCGAAGAAAATCCTGGAATATCGCCAGCTCGAGACCAAATATCTGCGACAAATCATCAACTATCTCACAATCGTGACCAACTATACCGGCGGCTATATCAAACGCCAACAGGTTCGTCTGGAACATTGGCTTGATGCAGCGCAAAAAGTGAAACAAATTTTGACACAGTGGCAAGGATTGATCGATGTCACTCTGTCGTATGAACAGTCTTGCAGCAGTTGTAAAACCGATCGCGGATCACTGCTCCAAATGCTTGTCAGTGTTTTTGTACAAATTCCTTCACCACCAATCATTCAATTTCCAAAATGGCCGGACATCGTCATTGATATTTCCAAAATCCAGGCGGGAGTGAAGGTGTACTGGCCAGATCTTCATTTTACTCCAGTGCCGATTGCACTTCCAAATCTCCCTTCTGTGAATTTCCCTTTGCTGCAACCACCAAACCTCAACTTCCCAGAGATCCAAAATTTCTTCAAATGGGCTGCGGACCTTCCGGTGCTTCGTTCACCACCAGATCTTCCTTTGAATTTGCCGGATTTGCCACCGCTGCCACTCTTTACTTTGCCGGATATTCCTCCTGCACCGAAAATTCCTGACCTGGGAGTTTTTCCTCTTCTGAAGCAATCGCTCGATGTTTTGAAAAATATCTTGAAAGTGGTGTGTCTCATCAAAACGGGCATGGTTCCGGTTCCGGAGTCTTCGCTCAAGACGGAAATCGAAACGCTCACGGCTCGCCCGGTCAATCCACCACTTCCGGCCGTTGATCTCAATGTCACCGTAAAACCACCAGCAATTCAATATACTTTTACGGACAAGATCAAATTGGAAGGTCGCGCTTCATTCCAGCTCGAAACTGGCCTTGTGTATAACTTTTTCAAAGCATTTGCGGATTTGTCCAATAGCTTGGTGCAAGGTTTTGCGGGTGCTGCGAATTTGGGAACCGGTGTCGTCAATAAAACTCTTCAGCAGGGCGCCAATGTCATTTCAAATCCCGTGCCGGGTTCGACGAGTTTTGTCGATATGCTCGATCGACGCGGTGTACCGCAGGATCTTCGCCTCGTCGCACAGGCACAGACAGTGGATCCAAAAACACTGGATCGTGATCTGGTCGCGAGTACCGATAATCTTTCAGGTTCACTTCCGAAACTTCGTGCGACGCTTCTCGCATCACTCCAGAATCGATCCCGCGCCCCTTCCCTTGATTCCTGGATTGCGCTCGTCAATGAAGAACAAACCTCCCGTCTTCTCGCTTCTTCCAGTGCTTCTGACGCAGGAAAATCCACCGGCATGGACTTCTCTATGCTCGAGAGTATTGACTCTGCCAAGACTTCAAAAGCCACGCAGGAAAATCCTGGAAATTTCGAGATACCGTCCGATACTTCGAGTGTTGGCGATAAGCCTGGAAATACTTCCGTCTCCGATACTGCCGCTCAACCACGGGGTTTGTACATTTTCAACAATACGACGCTTTCTTCTGATCGGCTGATCGCTTTCAACGATGAGATGGAACGAGGCTCAAAAATTGTTTTCGATGATCTCGATGGAGATAGCGACAGTGATGTTCTTTTCACTTTTGGAGGTGATGTCTATGTCAAAAACAGCACTGCAAAAAAAGCTGATACCACTTTTGTGACGAGTGATCCGAAGGAACGCACTGTTTCGGATCTCCTTCCGCTTCTCGATAATGTGAAGCATCTTTCGGTGCTCTACCAAGACGATAGTAGTACGGGGATTGAGTGGAGCAGACCTGCATTCGATGATGGGACACTTGCGGGTTATGATGTCCTTTCCACTTCAAACAAAGGAACCAAACGACAACGACTCCTGTTTCCTGATGCTCCTGAGGGACTGAAAGATGATGAGGATTTTACGGTGGAATCTCTTTCGCCTTCAAAAAATTCATTGCGAATGTCGTTGGCCAATGGCTTCTACTTCCTGCAGATGCGACCACTCCTGCGTGATGGATCACATGGAACCGTTTCATCGACCGCGCTTTTGGCGCCACAGATTTGCGGAGATGATGATGAGCCTTTCGTCAATCTGGGCACAACGGGGAATAAACGAAGTGTATCCATTCTCAAAACTCTCACCATAGATGCCTCTGTAGACCGCGCCAATGCCCCTCATACAACTTTCTTTGTCGATCTGGATATTCATGTCGATAGCAATAAAGACGGCGATGCAACCAACGATCGCGATCTCCAAAATGGCTCGAATCCAAAAATCATCCTTGGGCCTTTCACGGAAACAGGAACGAAATATCTTCGCATTTGGGCAGTGGATCAGGCGGGCAATCGCTCTTCACAGGACATCATTTTGAATATCTACAAACCGGACATTGTTCTTACAGAGGCCAATACCGTCAAGGGCACTGTGGCTGGTTTTCTCAATCCTCGTGAGCCGCAAATGCCATTCTCCTTGGTGCGTGAACGAGGTGGAGTGGTCACAGCTCTCGGGAAATTCATGACAGATAACTCTGGCTCGTTTTTCATCGACAACCTCGAGACTCAGCAGAAGATGGCGATTCTCGATGCAAAAAGCTCTTCTGTTGCGACACTCGATCCACTTTCTGGACTCATCACTCTTCAGCAATCTGGTGCGACTCTCACGGTTGAAAGCGCCACGGGCTCAACACCGAACATGATTCGAGTGAAAAGTGCTTCAGGCGTCACCGTTGGCTCGATGTTCCTCATCCCGAAGAAAGATGGCAGCATGATGAAAGACGCCAATCCTAATGATGCTTTTGATATTCGGTCTCTGGCCAGTACGGATCCAGTGTATGGTGGCGGTAAAGAAATCGTGGATACGAATAGAACTTCGCGTGTCGCCGTCCTCGACGCGGCTGGACGCGTTTACCTTTTGGATAGTCGACTCACCTTGCGGGTCCAGCCGCTGCGGTTTGGAGCAGCTGCACCCATTGGAAAATTTGTACTCGATGTGATGAATGGACCGTCGGTCATCGCGACGATCACTTATGATTTTGCTGGTGGTGATGGTGTGCGGATCACTTCTGCGGCGGATGTGGCCAAACACTTTCCGGATAGTTCGAATCAGGCGGTGACCGTACAACTTCCTTCGGATGCGATTGGAAGTGGCGGCACTTATTCTGGAGGCTTCACGGATGTTTCCAAAACTTCACCGTATTATGATGCCGTGACGGAACTTCAGAAAAAAGGCATTATTCAGGGATATCTCGATGATCAGGGGCGTTTTGCTTATCGGCCGGATCAACTTCTTTCCCGCGCCGAATATGCCAAGATTGTGCTGAAAACTCTCTGTATCAATCCTCGCGTTCCACAGGCGTACTCGGCACCGGGAGTCTTTAGCGATGTTCCATTTCCTGCAAATTCTTCCGGGTCTTCGACTTCATTACCGTGGTTTTATCCATGGGTCAAAGAGTCTTTCTTGCGATCACTCATTACCGGATACTTGGGCGAGAAAAATCCGGTGACGGGCCAGGCTCCTTTTAAACCTCTTATGACGATTTCTCGTGCAGAAGCAGCAAAGATTCTTCTCGAAGCCTTGCGCATGCTCGATGTCATCACGCTCAATGTCTCACCCGCAAACCCGGCGATCGCACCGTGGTACGCACCATACATGACGATTGCACAAAATTTACGACCGGTTTTGAAAAAAGCGACGGTGAATGCCCCTTTCCTGGTCGCACCGGAAGAAGCAGTTGCCCCGAATAAACCGCTGACCCGTGGCGAATTCGCGGTGATGGCCAGTCGCGTCCTTCAGGCATATAATTGCTTTGATCAAAAATCGCAAACCCCTCCGTCACCACAAAAAACACCGGATCAATCGGTGTCACCCGTGACAACATCGGCGACCGATATTCTGCACTACGACCCTGGTCTCTATTTCTTCACTCCTCCTTGTCTGCAGTGCCCTTGCCCTGCCACGCTCGTCAATACTGCTGATATTCTTCCCGGCGACTTGCTGTACGCCATCATCACAAACGACCAGCAGACCGTCATCTACCAAAAAAGTAATATGCTCAAACTCTAAAAACTTCTTTTTCTTTACCTCACTCCTCCCTTGTCCTCTCGCTCACAACAATTCGGCATCGTCATTTCTGGCTTCCTCATCGGAATTTCACTGTTCCATGGCGGATCTCTGTTTTTTGCCCGTGCGCAGGATGCGACGACTCTGGATTCTGGAGCGACTCCGCCATCCGAAGAAGAGCTTGCGAAAAATCAGCAGTGCATCGACACTCTTGCGCCTTTCCTTTCGACAGAGCGGCAGAAATTTCTTGCTTTTATCGACACCAATTTCAAAAATACCGCGGCCAACAGTGCTCTCACGGATCTTGCTCTGGCGGAATACAAAAATTATCGCGCGCGCCTCTCGCAGAAATTCACCGAAACGATCGGAAAGCCCATTGCCAATGGAGAAACGCAGATTGATGTTTTGAATCAATATCAGCTCTGTCAGAAAAAAGTTGAAACAGAATTTACTCTTGCGGAACAAGCACTCCGATCACATGTCCGCGCCACGACAGGCGCCAAGCGCACCACCGCGATCGTCGAAAAACTCTCTTCTCTCAATGGCAAACTGGAAGGCCTGAATGTCGCTCTCGGTCAGATGCGTGGCTATTTCCAGGTCATGGCCAATAAAGTTCCGAAATTTGTTCAAAGTTGTCTTAAAAAATAATATGTCACTTCCTTCCTCATTTTCACGGATTCGTCTCCTTGCTCTCGGCATCACACTGGGCATTCTCGTGAATTTTGTGCCATTTTCATCGCTTGCTTCGTTTGTTCAGGGAGAAGAACAAAAACCTTTTGATCCAAATTATTTTCTCTCGAAAGACATTGATCTTGAAACGATGATTTTGACCTATCATCAGCAGATGAATGTCACCTTCAATACTTCTATCGCTCGCATGATCGCGCTTTTAAAAGATCAAAAAGACACTCTCGACCCGGAAGTTGCGGTGTTTTTGAAACCGCCGGAGACCGGTAAAGAAGATGCCTGTTTTATGACGGATGATTCGATGAATGTCAGCGTGTACTGCATGGCGCTTCGGGGCGATTTACTCTATGACGCATTTACTCGAGGCATGGATTATCAGCGAAGTTTGGCATTGAAACCAGCGGCCAATGACACTCAAGACAGTCTTCAGAGTCGCCTCTCGTATCGAAAAGCTCGTATTGATCGAGAACTCGTGGATGCGAAAGGCGCTTTTGATGCCACGCTCACGGCGTACAGCGAACTCGCCACCGCTTTCCCTCTCCATATGCAACTGGAAGTGGTGAAAGACAGCCTCATCCGATATCGCGACCGGCTTGTCGAGATCCGTAAAAAAGTTGAGACCTTCCCGGCAAAATTCGTCGATGCCACAAGTACGAATTGTGAATAATCTTTCCTGAATTTTCTTTCTCCTATGCGATTTTCCCGCCTTCTCATTCTCACACTCATCACGCTGTCGATCACCGCGTCGTCAGCAGTGGCCCTGACGGGAACAACTTATAAGCTCATGTCGAAACTTCTGGGAGACAGTGATCCTGATCAATATTCCTGGAACAAAATTTTTAGCGCCAATCCGAGCGGCTTCGGGAAAAATCTGTACCTCAAAATTTATCATTCCGGTGTCTATCAACCGGAGCAGAATGCGCTCCTCACCACCGCGAAGGCCTATGGCCTGACCGTGAATGAAGCGGAAAATGTCATCAATGGCTCTCTTACTCCGATTTTGCAACAAAAAAAACAGGATCCGGGCTTTACTCAGGAGCAAGCCCTCGAGATTTCCAGCAGGATTCAGCGACTTTTCCGTGATATCTCGGCAACAGAGAAATTGCGTGGTGAATTCAATTCCCAGTCTACTCCGACGGAAATTTTTGCGAATGGCGATTTGACGGATTCGGGTTTTGATCTGGTTTTCGATCTCGATACGATCGAATACTATCTTTTTGTGGAGCGGTCACCCAATAAAGTGAATCTTGTGGTGAATCCTGGCAATACTGACTTTCAATCCTCTCCGGTCAAGCTCGATCGTCCGCAGAGTAATACCGCTTTTTATGATACGCAATCATCCGGACTTGGAAGTTCTGTAGCGAGTGACGGCAAAAGTACTGCGAACAGCCCACAGGGCAGTGCGAAAAGTGGTGGCGCCACGAGTGGCGATTCTTCGGGCAGCCCACGGCTTTTGAAAGATTTGCCGGCGGGACTCCTGAATGATCAAGGTCAGATTTGTCCGCCAAATCCGGGACTTCAAAATGCTGCAGAAAACTCCACTCCCGTGGATGATACCTCGCCCGGTGGTGACAAGAGACCTCAGGATGGCAATTCTGGCGATCATGACAATCCGGGACGATATACCGGCGACACTCCTTCTGTGGATATTGGCGATGGCGCCTCTCTTCCGCCTCCGACCGACACGCCGACCGGATCGCAGACAGCCAAGCTCACTCCTGCACCGAATAATTTTCCGAAAGATACGGGCTTTTGTAATGATCTGAAGGGCAAAATCTTCCAGTATCCTTCGGAAGTGAATGCCGAAGATTCTTTGAAGATGAGCTTCTGTTTCGGCATCAGTACGAGCTCTGCGGTCTATACGACTTTCTATCCCGAAAAACCTTGCATCCTCTGCACGGTGAGCCTCATCAATGAAGCGTTCCGCAAGACCGTGAGCCATTCTCTGGTTCCGAGCAAACTCACGGGAAACATCTTCGAATCCGCTAAATGCAAGAGTGGTTATAATCTGGGGAGCGTTTTTGATATGAATGTTTTCGTTGTTCCGATGCCGATTTTAACACCTCCGAAATACAGTGCATACGAGGGCCACGATGTTTCTACAAGCTTCGATCTTTTTGCCAAACAATACCTTCCTTTTTCTTCCAAAGTAGCGCCGGGAGAAAAATCTTCCGAGAAGAGCGCTGATCTTATTTCTCGTGAAGACGACGATACTCTTCGTGAAAAACAGGCAGTCACCCAGTGTCTCGCCATGAGTCCCCGAGATGTGAGTCAGACGGATCTGCTCGATTGCGTGAGCAATATTGTCCAAATTTCAAAAGGCCGACAGCAGGAAAGTATTCAAAATATGCGCGATTCCGTCGATCTCGAAGTGTCAACCGACCTTTATCAACCGCTCATTGCTGAACTTCGTCGTATGGGTCATTTCTTCACTTCTTTCAAAATTCTCTTCGATGAAGTGAGTAGCACCACCTGTCCAAATCTTGCCAATAAAGATTCCGAATAACATCTCGGCTTCGCCATTTTTCTCATGAACTTCTCCCCTCAAAAAATCATCTTCTCTCTCGCACTTGGCATCAGTGCGACAGCTGTAGCGTCCAATCTTTTCTCTTCTGCGCCTCTTGTTTCTGCGCAAATCTCGACGAGCGTCAATGAAAAAAATAATGTCTGTCCGATCACGGATCGATTCCGACGATGGGATGATTTTCTGACTCATGGGCTTTCTTACAGTGACTGGGTATCAAACTGGAAAGACATTTTTACCCGCAATAGCTGCCAGCGCGATGATATCCTCATCCTTCAGGCACAAATGCAGACCGTCCACAAACAAATTCGTAGCGGTATTTTCAACTGCAACTTCGATGGACTGGATGATCTCATTCAGCTCGAAAACCGGATTCAAACGGAGATCGAGTATGTTCGCGGTGTTGTGGACAGCGATACCGAAAAAACGACCGGAAATCCCGATGATACGATCGCGCAAAATCGCACACGGCTCTATCGTGGCATGCACCAGGAACTGGTGGTCAATCGACGATTGTACTCCAAAGCAACTTTTGATTCTCTTTTCTTGAGTATCGAATCCAAATACAAAAATCGCGTGACGCAATATCTGAAGTGCGAGGATCCGACCGTGGATGAACTCGTGCAAAACTGGAACGCCTTCGTCGATGGTGCTGCCGGCATCAAGCCTGCATGGAACAGCCTTTCGACGACGACCGAACAAAAATGGAATCGACTCATCCAGTCACCGTCTCCGCGCTCTGGCAACTCTCTCGCCGGATTTCTCAATGTGCAAATAAACGGTTTGCCACCAGAACAATCACTCAATGACATTATTCGTGAATTTCAGCAGCAGAGTCCCGGAGGATCGGCAGATATTCTCGACGTACTCAATAAAAACGATACAGAGAAAAACCGTTTTCAATTTTTGGAAACTCGCGCACAACGATTTGCCCGCTATGAAGCCATTTATCGCTATGGAGCTGACAGTGCACTCGATGGACTTATCGAAGAAGCCGCGAATATCAATGAAACGCTCGACGATTCGATGCCAGCACTGGGGAATTTGCGTGAGTGCGTTGCGGCGGTGAGTTCAAAACAGTGTGGAGGATGACCTTAATCTCTGTTGATTTCGCGAAGTGCTGGATTTCTCTTTCTCATTTTTCCCAGTGCCTCTTTTAGTAATTGCTCTATTCTTGAACCTGTTAATTCATAAATTATGCCTATATCTTTCATCGTCAATGGCTCACCATCGTCGAGACCAAAATACTTCTTCACGATATTAGTCTCGCGCTCCGTTAATCCTGATTTTTCCAGCGCCTTTCGCACCTGAAGAGCTGTTTGACACGCTCCCAGCTCATCAAACTGATCGCGCTGCCTCACCGCCCTAGACACTTCTTCATCATGCATTCCTTCGTATTCTGGATTGTTCAAAGATACCACAGTTGTATTCATTCCATCTTCTCCTC
>CAZFSD010000023.1:0-16297 GCA_964521465.1 uncultured Candidatus Peribacteria bacterium
GAAGCGGAAAATACTCGCCGGAACGAGGTTGAATTCATTGGAGTCGATCTTCTTTTCTTCTGTCTTGTCTCCGGACTTGTTGGCAAAAGTTCCCTGCACTTTGTATCGACCTTTCTCTCCGAAGAGTGCGTGATTCCATTGATCGTAGGCGATGGCTGCTTTTTGTCCCGCAGCGATGACGAGCGTTTTCCCGACTCCTGAGCATTTGATCTCTGGAGTGGCGGTTTTTTGCTTCCACTCACCATTGATATATTGGAAGACAGAGAGCGGTTCTGCTGGGCACTCTGATGGAATTTCGATATTTTCTGCGGTCTGATTTTCGACCGTGACCTGTACGAGTGCGCCCAGACCATATTCTTGTTTGGTGCTTTCTATTCCTATGGAACCTTTTGGTGTTGCACTGCTTCCACTTTCTTTGTTGAAAAATCCGAAGACGAGCTGGATCACCATGAAGATGATCATGAATGTGAGGACATTCTGGAGAATTTTTTTACCCATAGTATTGTTGTAAGGTTATGAGGGCTTCGTGGACCACGGGTTCGATTTCTTTCCGTGTTTTTTCCAGAAGCAGGGGTTTGATGATAAAAGCAATGTCGTAGCCTTGCGGTCCCAGTTCTTTGTTTTTTCGAATGGATTCTGCGATTCTTCGTTTCACTTTATTTCTTTCTACTCCTTTGAGTTTTAACTGTTTCGAAAAGATAATGCAATACCTGCTCTCTGGCAGTTTTCTTTTTAGTACCTTTAAAAAGAAGCACGGGGTCGAGAGACTCCTGCTTTTTTTAAAGAGAAATTCTATTTCCTTTTTCGTGAGGCGGCTATTTTTTGGCAACATTGGTTACACCGTCAATCGCTTTCGGCCTTTTGCGCGGCGTCGTGAAAGCACTTTTCTTCCATCCTTTGTTCGCATTCTCTTGAGGAATCCGTGGATTCTGTTTCGTTTGCGGGTTTTGAGTTTTTTGAGCATGGCTTTCGTTGATTATTGAAGCTCCGTGAGTCTACCGCCTGCCTCGGTTTGTGTCAAATCTTCATTACAGAATAAAACTCTCTTCTCGTCCAATCATTCTTATTCGGTTTTTTCCTTTTTCCGCTTGGCTTCTGGTAGAATCTGAAGCTGGAAATCGAATTTTTGTGCCTTTTTATCACCTTTTTTCTATGAAGCTTCGGACGCAGTATGAATTTCTTTTTGTGGGTCGTGACGAGGGAAGTTTTCTCGAGAATTACGCCTATAATGTCAGTGAAGGTGATCAGGGAAGTACGAAGGTTTTTTTATGTCTTGAAATTCAAAACAATCCTGCTGAAGCTGAAATGATTGGTGAGCGGATTTTCGAAGTTCTGAAAAAGAGTTTTTTTGCTCAGCGTGAAGAGCGAGATCCTTATGTTCGTTTTGAAGCGGCTTTGAAAGATATCAATCGTGTCATCGACGGTTTTCGCGAAGGAAAGGTTTCTGGTCATATTGGCAGAATTCATGCGATTGTGGCGGTGCTTTGCAATGATAATTTGTATTTGAGTCAGACGGGCGATAGTGAGGCGTATCTTATTCGCAAGCGTTTCGTCAGTTCCGTCAGTGAGGGTCTTTATGATCCCAAGAGTAAAGAGGTTTTTACGAGTATCGCCAATGGAGAACTCGAGCCGGGTGATTTTATTTTGTTCTGTTCGACGCGACTTTTGCGTTATGTTTCCCGAACCAATGTTGCCCGTGCCATTAGCGGCGATCTTTCACGATCACTCTCTGAAATTCGTGATTTGGTGATGGGTGAGATTCTCGGAAAAATTGCTTTTATTGGTGTGACCGTTTCACAGCAGGGAGATAGCGATGATGATCGTGGTGAAGATCGAGTCGAGGACGATTCTTCTGAAAATGAGCCGATGTATTCTCCTGGTGATTTTCCTCGTCCTTCTCGTCGGAAGGATGGAATCGGTTCTGCTCTTCAGTTTTTTGCCAATCTTGTCAGTCCTGAAAAATTAAAAGCTGCTGGAAAATTCCTTGGTTCTCTTCGACTTCCCGTGTGGATGACATCCGAGACCGGACCAGTGGCGAAGTTGACGGCTCGTGTTCGAGATCGTTTTTGGAGCGATGGCGTGACGCGTGATAAAATGATTACTTTTGGTCTGGTGATTGCCCTTGTGGGTGGACTGGGTATTTGGTTTTTTCGAGGAAGTCAGATTCGCAGCGCCGAGATCGCCGCGCTTGATGCAAAATTGACGCAGGTTCGACAGGAGATTAGTGAGGCGGAAGTTCGCGGACAGACGGACAAGGCGGCGGCTGGAGTGATTCTTGCTCATGCGGAAGAAAGTGCGCGCAGTGCTCTTTCGAGCAATACTCATCGCGCAAAGGCTTCCGAGATGCTTGCACTCATTGGCACTACGCGTGATCGACTTGATAACATTCGTCATCTCAAAACGGTTCGCGCCTATGCTGATTTGAGTTCCCAGGATTCATCGCTCAACCTTCTGGGTTTTGTGGCTTCCGGCAATCGTTTTTTTGCTTATGATTCTTCCAGAATTTTTGAAGTTATTTTGGACACGGTGCAGAAGCCTGTGGTTGTCGATGCGGCGGATCCGATTATCGGAGCAACGAATTTTGATGAGAGACAGAGTGTTCTTTTGTTTACGAAATCGGGAAAGCTTTATGAATTTAAGGATGGAAGTGTTCGCCAGATGCAGACGCTCGATGGTGCTTTCCATAAAGGTGTTGCGATTGAAGATTGGGGCAGCAGAGTCTATATTCTCGATTCTGCCGCAGATCAAATTTGGCGTTACTCGTATGTGAAGAGTAAAGATGTTTTTGGTGTTGCGGAGGGTTATAAATTGGATGGTACCGTGAAAGACGGTGTGGATATTGCGATCGATGGGAGCGTGTATGTTCTCAATCGTCAGACGCCGAATCTTTCTCGTTTCTACGGAGGAACCAGCCAACAATTCACGATTAAAAATCCGTCATTTCTCAGTCCGACACATCCAACTCGTTTCTATACCGACGGTGATGTAAGTTTCGCTTTTGTTCTTGATAATGCGGAAAGCAAGGCCTATGTCTATGCCAAGGATACCCAGAAAAATGAATTTACTTATCGTTATCAGGTTGCTCTCGATGATTTGAAAGACCTTCGTGATGTGTCCTATAACCAGAGCACGAATCAGCTCTATGTGATGGACGCGAAAAAGATTTATGAGGTGAATTTATAAAATTTTCTCTGTTTTGAGGGCAATCGCGAGCTCTTCATTTGTTGGAACTACCAGTATCTTTGTTTTCTTGAAAGTGTTTTTGAAATAGCTGCAGATTTTTTGGCGAATGTAGTCGGCATTTTCTCCAATTCCGGCAGTGAAGATAATTGCATCTACTCCGTCCATGATTCCTGCGAAGGCGCCGATGTATTTGGCGATCGAGTAACAGAAGATTTCCATGGCTTGTTGACACTTTTTGTTGCCTTTGAGCGCCTCTTCGTGAATGACGCGCATGTCTGATGAGAGCTCGGAAATGGCCTTGAGGCCGGACTGCTTATTGAGTTTGGTGACGACTTCTTCTGCGGTGCAATGGAGTTTTTCTGCGAGGTAGGGGATGACGGCAGGGTCGATGTCGCCGCTGCGGGTGCCCATGGTGACGCCTTGGAGCGGGGTGAATCCCATACTTGTTTCGACGGCTTTTCCATTGATGGATGCAGTCACACTGCAGCCGTTTCCCAGGTGACAGCTGATAATTTTGAATTCGGTTTTTTTCTTGCTGCCCTTTCTTTTCATTTCTGAGAGTGCTTTTTGTATGACGTATTCGTGGCTGGTGCCGTGGAAGCCGTATTTTTTGACAGCAAACTTGGTGTACCACTCTGATGGTATGCTGTAGCGCCAGGCTTTTTCTGGGAGTGTGGCGTAAAAACCGGTGTCGAAAACAGCGATATGGGGAATTTTCGGGAACATTTTTTGCGCCTCTTGAATTCCTTTGAGATTGTAGGGGTTATGGAGCGGCGCGAGGTGTGAAAGTTTTTTGATTTCCGTGATGACTTTTTTGGTGACGATCGTTGGTTTGGTGTAGGCATTTCCTCCGTGCACGATGCGGTGTCCGACGGCTTCTATGTGATATTTTTTGCATTCGTTTGTCATGGTCGCGAATGCTTTTTTGTAATCTTTCGGAGTCATGATGGCGTCGATCATTTTTTTGACCAATGTCTTTTGTGTTTTGGTATCAATGATTTGATACTTGATGGACGAAGAGCCGGCATTGAGGACGAGGACGAGCATGATTTATGAAGAAAAATGTTGATGATAGGAGAGTTCGTTTGCTTCGCAGACGGTGAAGGCGGTGATATCGACGATGTCTTCGACGCTGCAGCCGCGGGAGAGATCGTTGATGGGTTTTTTGAAACCTTGAAGAATGGGACCGACGGCGTTGGCTTTTGCGAGCCTTTCGACGAGTTTGTAGGCGATGTTTCCGGCGATCAGGTTCGGAAAAATGAGGATATTGGCATTTCCTTGAATGAGACTTTGTGGACATTTTTTACTTGCGACTTCCGGGACGAGCGCGGCGTCGACCTGAAGTTCTCCCTCAAAAATCATATCCGGTCTTTGCTCGCGTGCCAATTTTTTTGCTTCGCGGATTTTGATAGCGTATTCGTCTTGTCCTGATCCGAGGCTGGAGAAAGAGAGAAATGCGACGCGTGGCTTGATTCCGAATCGGAGTGCCGTTTGCGCGGTGTCGACGGCGATGTTGGCGAGGTCGTGCGCGTCGGGATTGATCATGATCGCGCAATCGGCGAAGAAGAGAAGTTTGTCTTCGAGTATCATGAGAAAAAGGCCGGAGACTTTATGAAATTGGTCTTTGGTTTTGATGATTTGGAGTGCGGGTTTCACGCTGCTGGCCGTGGCGACGGTACTGCCGCCGACCAGGCCTGCTGCTTCGTTTTCGTGGACGAGCATCACGCCCAGATATTCGGGCTGTTGGATGAGTTTTTCTGCTTCGGCCTGCGTCATGCCTTTTTCTTTGCGTCGTTCGTAGAGCTTTTGTGCGTAGGTGGCTTTTTTATCGTGGTTTTGTGGATCTATGATCGTGATGGAATCCAGTGAAATTGCGAGATTTTCTTTGGCGATGACGGACGCTACTTTTTCTGGATTACCGATGAGAATAGGGTGTGCGATGCCTTCATAGACGATTTTTTCGATGGCGTGAAGAATACGAGGATCTTCTCCTTCGGGAAAAACGATCTTTTGAGGATTTTGTTGAGCGAGCGTCCTGAGATGAGTGAGGAAGTTTTGCATGATTTTGGTATCTTGTTATTATATCACACCTTTCAGCTTTGGACGACCGGCATGAGTTGACAAAACTTTGAATGTTTTTTATCTTTTGAACAAGAGCCTTCGAAGTCTATTCCGCGCATCGAAGCCGATGGTCATTTCGAAGGTGATGAGGAGGAACTTCCACAGCGAGAGGGGATTTTTGAATGCTTCGATTTTTCCTTCTTTCAATGCTTTTCTGATGCTCGGCCAGGTTTTCTCTTCGGCGGTGACGAATGAGTATTGCTGGTCGAAATATTTGAGAATGTGATTGTCCGAGGTGGCGATGAGAGGAAGATTGTGTCGATTGGCTACGGTTCCTGCTTTTGTGTTCCAAGAATTGATGGTTTTGGTGTGAAACCATGAGTACTCGACGGCGTCGAAGAGATCGATGTTTTTTTCGAACGCATCTCGTAGGCAAAACCAGGTGAAATAGTAGGGATGTGGTGCGATGATGAAACAGTCGCGGTGTTTGTTTTTGTATTGGCGCAGATCCGCGAATGTCTCGATTTTTTCTGCGTCTTTGTCGGCGCTTATGATGAGGACATGCCGACCTTCGACATCTTTTTCGATCCCGGGAATAAGGAGAATTCCTTTGGATGCGGCGTAGGATTTTATTTTTTCGTCGAAAATCCAGGTATTGTGGCAAGTGATGGCGACGATGTCGTAATTTTTCGCTGCGGCGAAGTCGATCATCTGCTCTTCGGTATGAAAAGGCCTATCGATCGGATCTTTGGCCGTGTGAACATGAAACTGAAATTTGAATTTTTGCATGGCTGCAGTGTGACGGATCGCGGCTTTCTTGACAATTTATTTCCCTCTATTGTATCGTTTTCTCTTCGTTTTGCTTTTACTCGTTATTCTCTTTTTTTATGCCATTTTCATCTGGTCCTTCAAAGCCTTCTTCTGCTGGTCCTTCAAAGCCTTCTTCTGCCGCAGCGACGCCGGGAAAGCATGGGGGTGGTGTTCGTACTCGTAGTGGTCATAATCCGGGCGCTGATGGTGTTGCCGGTTTTCCTGTTGTCTCCAATGTTTCTCCATCCGCCCCCTCCTTTGCTTTGTCCCATCCTGTCTCTCCTGGTTTTTCTCCTCCCACCCATTTACTTGCTCCGGCTGATCCGAAAATTCCGGGTGGTCTCCTTCCTGAAGTTTCTGAATTTGCGAAGAAGCTCTATGAACATCTTGTTTCTTTTGTTCCTCTCTCTCGTGATGACGAGGGTACGATGGCTTTTTTCCCTCGTACTGAGGCAACGATGGCGATTGCTACCAGTCTTGCTGAAACTGTTTTTGCTTTAAAGAAAGCTGACCTTTTGCCTTTTTCTTGGAGTCCGACTGATTCTGATGATCCACTTGAGCTTCCTCTTTCTCACATTGACTATGATCGGATGGCGATTCCGCTTCAGGCCAGACCGCGTCTTGCGGTTGAGATTCGAGCGGCTATTTTTGCTGCCCTTGAGGGGCGGGGTCCTGCTTCGAAGAGGTAGTCTCTTTTTCTTCGCTGCTAAAAGCTTTTACGGCGTTTACGAGATTTTCGACTTTTTTGACATTGGTTTCGATGTTTTTCTTCGTGTCTTCGAATTGTTTTTGGACATCAGCGGCTTCTTTTTTGATGTTGTCGACGCTGGCATTGAAATCGGCTTGGAGTTTCTCCGTTTGTTCGCAGCCGGTGACGATGAGTGATGTGAGGATGAGGGCTATGAGAGTGAGGTTTTTCATAGAGGAGGATTTAGGGTGTAGGATTTAGGAAAATTCTTTTGCGAGTTTTTCGAGGCGATCCATGGTTTTTTCTTTGCCGAGCGCGGTGATGACTTCGAAGACGCCGGGGGAGAATTGTTCGCCGGTGAGACCGGCTCGCAGGGGCCAGAAAACTTGGCCGTTTTTGAGGCCGAGCTGCGTGACGAGTTCCGTAAGTGTTTTTTTGATGGATTCTTCGGAGAAATCGTTGATGGCTTCGAGTTTTGTGCGTGTGGCGGCGAAGACTTTTTTCGCTGTTTCTGTGTCGACCTTCATTTTTTCACTGAGGATGAGGTCTTTTTTGACTTCGGGTTCTTCGAAGAAAAAATTCAGATAATTTTTTGCTTCTTTGGGATTTTGCGTGATTTTTTCTTGTGCTGTTTTCAGCGCTTGGTAGAGGAATGCGGCGTCTTTTTTCCATTCTGCTGGAATGTATTCTTCGCAGAGCGTGAGGAGGAGTTTTCCTCTGTTTTCCAGTGTGTCGCCTATTTTTGACAGATCTTCTTCCATCAATCTTCTGCGCCATTGCCAGTTGAACCAATCCAATTTTTGCAAGTCAAAAATCGCTCCGGCTTTGTGTACGCCTTCGAGCGAGAAGGCTTCTACAAGCTCTTCGAGGGAATAGAGTTCTTTTTCGATACCTTTGCCGGGATGCCAGCCGAGGAAGGCGATAAAGTTGATGATGGCTTCTTTCAGGTAGCCTTTTTTGATGTAATCTTCTACCGCGACATCGCCCTGGCGTTTGCTGAGTTTGCTGCGGTCGGCATTGAGGAGAAGGGGAATGTGAGCGAAGGTTGGAGGGGTCCATCCAAAAGCTTCGTAGAGCCAAATGTGTTTTGGTGTTGATGGGAGCCATTCTTCGCCGCGAATGACATGAGTCACTTCCATTTCGTGATCGTCGACGACATTGGCAAGATGATAGGTTGGAAAACCGTCTGATTTCATGAGAACTTGGTCGTCGATGACGCGTCCATCGTATTTCACTTTTCCGCGAATGGCGTCATCGAGAATCATTCTTTTGTCCTGAGGGATTTTTTGCCGGATGACAAAAGGTGTTCCGGCGGCAATTTTTTCTTGAATTTCTGCGTCTGAAAATGTGAGACACTTCCGATCGTACATCGGGGCTTCGTGGCGAGCTTCTTGGTTTTTTCGCATTTCTTCGAGTCTTTCCGTCGTGCAGAAACAGCGGTAGGCATTTCCCGAATCCATGAGTTTTTGAACATGTTCTCGATAGAGTTCTGTGCGCTGCGATTGATAATAGGGAGCGTGTTTCCCGCGTGATTTTTGTGGATCTTTTTCGTCCGGACCTTCGTCGTATTCGAGATTGGCCCATTGCATGGTGCGAATGAGACTTTCAACGGCTCCCTCAACATATCTTTTTTGATCCGTGTCTTCGACGCGGAGAAGGAATTTTCCTTTGTTTTTTCGTGCGAAAAGATAGCTGTAGAGAGCGGTGCGGAGGCTTCCTACATGGACAAAACCTGTTGGTGATGGGGCGAAACGAGTGACAACCATGAAGGGAGATTTTAGGATTTAGGGATGGAATAAGTGGCAGTTTCCTTTTTCAGTAATTTTTCGAATTGTTCGATGGAATTTTCGCCTCTTATTCTCATGCGTGTCAATATGAAGCGATTTTTTTCTTCATGCTTTTGGCCTTCTTCTGTTGTAACGGCCGTGTGAAAACCGTTTTTTTGTACTTCTGCCAGCGCTTTTTTACTGATTTTTCCCGATGGATAGGCGAAGGTTGTTACTTCGTGATCGAGGAGCTTCTCGAGTTCTTCTTTGCAGGTGCCTATTTCGTAAGAGAGTTTTTCTTCAGAAAGTATTCTCACATCGTGATGACTCATGGTGTGGCAGCCGATCGTGATGAGTTTTGATGGATCTTGATCGAGTGCTTTGATTTCATCTTCGTTCATGTATTGATCTTTTTTCATGAAGTTCACGACAATATATTCTGTTGCCTTTATGTGGTGTTTTTTGAGGATGGGCCATGCCGTGGTGTAAAAATCTCGGTATCCATCATCGAATGTGAGGATGATGGGATTTTTTGGAAGCTCTTTTTTGCTTTGCCATGCCATTTCGAGATCGTCAAAAGTGATGCTTTCGAAATGGTTGTCGGTGAGGTATTGCATCTGTTTTTCAAACATTTCCGCCGAGACGGAGAGGTCTTTTCCGACGATATCTTTTGGATTTTCAACGGTTCGGATGTAGTGATACATGAGGATGGGCACTTCTACCGATGTCCTCTTTTTTGCTTTGATTTCTGGGGTTTTCTCCTGGGTGACGAGTAATACGCCCATGATACAGAGGGCGACAATGACTCCCGCTGCGGCGATGCGATTTTTTTTCATGTGGCTATTTTTTCAAAAGAAGTCGAAAGCCACCTTTGCTTTTTTTGAATGCTTGAGAGCCGCGCGTGACTTTGGAGATGCTGAGTTTGAGAGATTTGCTGATTTTTCGGTGTGGCTGTTTGTCTATGATTTGATTGATGAGCTCGAGTCTTTGGAGGAAAGTTTTGATTTCCGAAGGAGTAAAGAGATCTTTGAGAACTTTCATTCCCTGATCTTCGGTTTTGATGAAAGTGAGCATTTTGGCAAGATTTTCCGGCTGGAGTTTTTTCTTTTTTGGCGCTGCGACTTTCTTGAGTGATTTTTTTGCAGTTTTTTTCATAGAGGTAAAAGTGAAAAAGATGGTATCTGTACTGGTGAAACGGTATGTTTTTTTTGTTCGACTGTCAATTCTTTCTGATGTATAATGATTGCATGTTTGGTTTCAAAAGACGCCGCAACAATGCCAAGAAAACGACTGCGCCTCGTCGTTCTTCTCGTAAAAAATCAACATTCGGGTTTCAATTGAGCATTCAAGCTCAAGTAGCTCGTGATATTTGGGCCATTATCTGGGGTGTTTTTTCAATTGTGATGATTTTGAGTTTGAAGGGGAGTTTCGGCGTTGTGGGTGATTTTTTTGTTGGCTTGATTCAGCCAATTATTGGATGGGGGATTTATATGATTCCGGTGGTTTTCGGGCTTATTTCCCTGATGCTTTTCTTCTCGAGGACGGTGAATTTTGGCTTTGCTCGCGTCTTGGGCGTGACGACGCTTATGGTTTCGATTTTGAGCATTCTCCATCTTTCGGTTCCGATCCCTGATCTTCTGACTTTGGCTCAGGATGGTCAGTATGGAGGCTATACCGGTTTTGTTATGAACTTTTTTTTCCGTGAACTTTTGAAAGTGGGATATGTGGGTGCCAGCGTGGTTTTTCTCGGAACTTTTTTCATTGGACTCCTTTTGACTTTCGACATTTCTCTTCGCCAGCTTTTTGGTCTTTTTGAAGGAAGTGTCGCCTTGAAACGAGTTCGTGTGAATGGAAAAGATGCAGACGAAGATGAAGAAGATGAGGAAGAACTTCAACCTCAGGAAATGCCGATGGTGACGATTCGCCGTGCGATGATTGGAAATGATGATGAGAAAGATGAGTTGTCATCAAAAGATGCTCGTGCCGTTCCTGTGGAAGTCGATGTCGATTTGGATGAGGAAAAGGAGGTGGAAGAAGATGTTTCTGACCATGAAGTTGATGAAAAAGATGCACATGATCCGGATATGCCAGAAGTCGCCTGGGAATTTCCTTCGCTTGACCTGCTTTCTCCACCGGCAAAAGCCGTTTCGATCGATAGTGATTATTTGATGGAGAATGCTGAGAAAATTCGCAATAAGCTCAAGCAATTCGGAATCGAAGTTTCGATGCACGAAGTCAATGTGGGTCCGACGGTTATCCAATATACACTTCGACCGGATGAAGGAGTGAAACTTTCGAAAATTTTGACACTGAAGAACGATGTGGCGCTGGCTCTTGCGGCAAAAGCGGTTCGTATCGAAGCGCCGATTCCGGGAAAATCACTCGTGGGTATTGAAATCCCGAATGAAAATCGTGTGAATGTGGGTCTTCGTGAAATTTTGGAGAGTAAAGAATTTGCCGCTGTGGATTCGAATTTGCGACTTCCACTCGGCCGAGATGTTTCCGGTCGGCCGATGGTCGGGGATTTGGCTTCTATGCCACATCTTCTTATCGCTGGTTCTACCGGTGCTGGTAAATCGGTGGGAATGAATGCATTTCTCGTGTCGCTGTTGTACCAAAATTCTCCGAATGATTTGAAGATGATTATGGTGGATCCGAAGCGCGTGGAATTGACCTTCTATAACGGCATTCCGCATCTTCTCACGCCGGTGATTACCGATCCGGAAAAGGCGGCGATTGCCCTGCGCTGGTGCGTAGCGGAAATGACGCGTCGTTACCAGATTTTGGCGGATGCTCGTCATCGCAATATCGCTGATTACAATGAAGATCCTGCGGTGGAGCATAAAATGCCGCGCATGGTCATTGTCATCGATGAGCTTGCGGATCTGATGCTCGCGGCGAAAGGTGAGGTGGAGGCTTCGATTTGTCGTATTGCCCAGATGGCGCGTGCCGTGGGCATGCATTTGATTGTGGCGACACAGAGACCGAGCGTGGATGTGATTACGGGTTTGATTAAAGCAAACATTCCTTCTCGTATTGCGTATGCCGTTTCTTCTTCGATTGATTCGAGGACGATTTTGGACGGAATCGGTGCGGAAGATTTGCTCGGACGAGGTGATATGCTCTATTTACCGGTGGGCATGAACAAGCCACAGCGTATTCAGGGTGTCTATCTTTCGACTTCGGAAATTGAACGCATTACCAATAACATCAAGGTCAACAGTGAGCCTCAATATCTCGATGAAGTGACTTCGCGAAAAGTGGCGAACGAAAAGATCCAGGGCGTTCCTGAATCCGTCTTTGCCGAAGATGCCGAGGAGATGGACGATGATACGCTCGTGCAGGAGGCGCTGAAATTGGTTTTGGAAAGTCGCAAGGCGTCTGCATCACTTCTTCAGCGCCGTTTGAAAGTCGGCTACGCCCGCGCCGCACGACTTTTGGACATCATGGAAGAACGAGGATGGATTGGTCCATCCCAAGGTGCAAAGGCTCGAGATATATACTATCAAGAGGGGAACTCGTAAAAATTTTCTGAATTGTTTCTTTTACGATTGTTTCTTTTACGCCTCTTGGCTGCCGTGGCATTTTTTGTATTTCTTGCCACTGCCGCATGGACAAGGGTCGTTTCGGCCTACGGTTTCACTGTTGTGGACGGGTTTTTGGGTTGCGGTGATTTTTTTTGATGTGCCGTCGCTGATGAGTTCGTCACCTTCGCCACCGAGGACTGATTCGATTTGATCTTCATTCGTCATAGTGATTTGAACTTCTTTTGGTGCGGTCTGCTGGGCAACTTCCTTGCTGATTTGAATTTTGAAGAGTGTATTGAGGGCGGCGAGTCTGATGGTTGCCAGGAGTCGTTCGAACATGACGAAGCCTTCCTGTTTGTATTCAATCAGTGGGTCTTTTTGCGCATATCCTCGCAGTCCGATGCCTTCGCGGACACTTTGCATGGTGTCGATGTGGTCCATCCAGAGGCCGTCGATGACAGAGAGCGTGATATTTTTTTCAACTTCATTTGCGACCTGTGGGCTTGGAAAAGCTTCGCGGCGTTTTTCGTATTCGCTGATGAGATACGTTTTCAAAATGTCGATGATTTCTTCGCGGTCTTTGATTTTTCGAATATCTTGAAGTGGATAGCTTTCGTTTTTGTGGAGAGCGATGATTTCGGCTTCGATGTGGTCGTAATCCCAATCTGATACTTCTCGATTTCCGGTATAGTTCATGACGATTCCTGTCACGAAATCTTCGATCATGAGAATGATGTCGTTTTTGATGTTGTCACTCGTGAGGATTTTTCGGCGACGGGAATAAATAATTTCGCGGTGGACATTCATGACATCATCGTACTGGACGAGGTGTTTGCGGATGTCGAAATGATGACCTTCGACGCGTTTTTGCGCGCTTTCGATGGCGCTGGTAATGAAGCGATTTTCGATGGCTTGATCGTCGGGGATGTTCATCATTTCCATCATGCGTTGGACGCGCTCCGCTCCGAAAAGGCGCATGAGATTGTCTTCCATGGAGACGAAAAATTGACTGGTACCTGGGTCTCCTTGGCGACCGCTACGACCGCGGAGCTGATTGTCGATGCGGCGTGATTCGTGGCGTTCGGTGCCGAGGACGAAAAGTCCACCGAGCTCTGCGACTCCTGGATCGAGTTTGATATCCGTACCACGACCGGCCATGTTGGTGGCGATCGTGACGGCACCTCTTTGTCCAGCATCTTTGATGATTTCAGCTTCTCGTTCATGATTTTTGGCGTTCAAGACATTGTGCGGAATGCCTTCGCGTTTGAGGAAGGTACTGAGGAGTTCTGATCGTTCCACGGAAACGGTGCCGACAAGGACTGGTTGACCTTTGGCATGGAGTTCTTTGATTTTGGCGACGGTAGCGAGGAATTTTCCTTTTTCGTTTTTGTAGACGGCGTCGGTCGCATCGACGCGAGCAACTTTCCGATGTGGAGGGATGATGATGGTGTCGAGGTTGTAGATTTGGAGGAATTCTTCTGCTTCAGTGGCGGCGGTACCGGTCATGCCGGCGAGTTTTTTGAAAAGACGGAAATAGTTTTGGAGTGTTACGGTGGCCAGCGTTTTACTTTCTTTGTTCACTTCGACGCCTTCTTTCGCTTCGATGGCTTGATGGAGACCTTCGCTGTATCTGCGGCCCGGCATGAGGCGGCCGGTGAATTCATCGACGATGATAATTTCGCCGTTTTTCACGACATAATCCACGTCTTTTTTGAAACAGGCGTGGGCTTTGAGGCTTTGTTCGATGTGATGCGCTTCTACAAAACCGGCCTCGGTGTAGATATTGTCGATGCCGAGGAGGTTTTCCATTTTGCGAACTCCGGCGTCGGTGAGGATTGCGGTTTTGCTTTTTTCGTCGATGGTGTAGTGATTTTTTTCTTCTAGGAATTTCACGAGTTGTGAATATTTCACATATTTGTCGGTGGATTCTTCGGCAGGTGCGGAGATGATGAGCGGAGTTCGTGCTTCGTCGATGAGAATGGAATCGACTTCGTCGACGAGCGCATAGTGAAGGCCTCGCTGCACGATATGGTCCATGCTTGTGGCCATATTGTCGCGGAGATAATCGAAACCGAATTCATTGTTGGTGCCGTAAGTGATGTCGCAGTTATAGGCGTGTTTTTTTTCTTCGCGGGTTTGACTGTGGAGAATGACGCCGACCGTGAGGCCGAGGAAGTTGTAGAGGCCGGACATCCATTCGCTGTCGCGTTGTGCGAGATAATCGTTGACGGTGACCACGAAAACGCCTTTGCCTTCGAGGGCGTTGAGATAGGCGGGGGCGGTACAAACGAGCGTTTTTCCTTCACCGGTTTTCATTTCGGCGACTTTTCCCTGATGAAGGACGATGCCACCGACGAGCTGAACATCGAAAGGAACGATTTCCCACTGAAGCTCGTTGCCACGGACAAGCCATTTGGCGTTGTTTGCTTTGAGTCGTCGGGCGGCAAATTTCACGAGTGCGAAGGCTTCTGGAAGAAGTTGATCGGTCGTTTCGCCATCGGCAATGCGTTTTTTAAATTCTTCGGTTTTTTTCGGGATATCGCTGTCGGTCAGCGTTTTCTGATACTGCTCTTCAATCGCGTTAATCTTCGCGATGAGCGGCTGAATTTTCTTAATTGCCTTTTTATTCTGGTCGCCGAGAATGGTCGTAATAATTGCTTTGAGCACGGGGGGAGTATACGCCAAAACCGCTGGCGAGGCCAGCGGTTTGAAGAAGCTTTTTGAGAGAGATTCTTGTTCTATTAAATATTTTCTCCTGTTGCCGCTGCTATGGCTCCTCGTGTTGTGTTTGCAACACCTTCGACTGTTTCTTCTGCTAATGTTTCTCGTAACATTTGCATGTCCGCGAAACCTGCTTGATGGAGTGCCACTGGAAGGACTCCATCGATTCCATGAGTTGCGATTAATTCTCTGAATCCTGTGCTTCCTTCGTGATAGGTACCTCCGACTGCTCCTCCGAATTTTTTATCTTTTGCCCAGAATCCTGACATTTTTGTCACCACGTGTGGATCGAGGCAGTATTGGGTAAACAATCTTTCTTGTAATTCTGGAATACCCATGCCTTCCAATTGATGCAAGATTGATGCATCATTTTTTGCGCAATCTTGCATGAAAATTAAAGCGAGTTCTACTGCGAGATCGGGACCAAATTTTGTTGCGACTTCTTTTAATCCTCCTCCTGCAAGAATTGGCCATACTGTCTGTGCCCATCCTTCTTGCATTGCATGGAACGATGTATACATGGTTCCCATTTTTGCTTCATATCCTAATTTTCCTGCTTTTTCCATAAGGTGCATCACGACATTTTGTAAATGATGACCTGGCATGCCTTCATGGCCGAAAAGATGTTCTACGCCACTTTTTCTATTTGGATGCATGGTATTGATAGCGAAAACTCCGCGCATCGCTTTTGGATTTCCTGTTTCTGGGTCTCGTGGTGCGAAAAGGCTGAATCCTGAGTACTTTTTCAAATCACCTGCAACGATTTCTAATCCGTCCAAATCTGCGTCTTCGAGATGTCTTCCTTCTGGAAGGTCGAAGTCGACTTTGTTGAGAATTCGCTTTTGAGTCAAAAGTTTGACCTTGTCTGCTGTTGCTCGTGTTTCTGCATCTACTTCTGCTGGATTTAAAAACCTGTTTCTTGCTTCGTTCTTCCATCGCGCTACTGCAAAAGCAAGATTTTTTTCTGTTACATCGGTGTATCCTGCCATTTGTAATGTTTCTATCAATTGTGCTCTTGCTGCTGCTATATCACTTACTTTTGGATTTTTTCCTGTGACCACCTGGCGGAATTCTTCGAATGATACTCCTTTTTCTCCTTTTGCTGCTGCGTAAGAGTCTCTGATGATAAGGTCAGCGGCATCTGCAGTTCGGCCGACGACACCTCGTCTTTTTACATCGAATCCTGCAGCGTGTCGTTTTACTTCTGCTGCCATATCTAAAAGATTGAATTCATGGACTAATTGCTTGAATTCTTCTGGTGCGTCTCCTGCACCTCCTGCGGTGCGGACTGCTTTTCCATTTTCGCTGTGATAGAGGTCGGACGCTTTTTTGCGTGTATCGAAGTCGATAAATTCGTGTGCTCCGCCGTGTTTGTCATTTCGAGCATCACCTCCGAGTGCTGCATCTGCACCTTCATAGAGATGATCAATGGCGTATTCAAAAGTTCCTTTTTCGTTCATAGAATGGGTTTAAAATGAAATATAAGTTAAGGTTCGATTCTCACCTCTTTTTATACTTTTGTCAAATTGCTCTAAGCTGCT
>CAZFSD010000024.1:0-16086 GCA_964521465.1 uncultured Candidatus Peribacteria bacterium
ATGAAGAGATACATTTCCGGCGCCAGAACAAGGCCGACAAGAGACATCGCGCAGTATCGAATCGTCCGCAAAGCTTTCACGGATTCGCGCGAGAATGTTTGACCGCGCCCGATATATCCGAGCAATCGAAACGCTCGAGAAAGCGCCACAAAAAACGGAATGGATGCGACATACGCATACGCCAAAAAAGCATCGTTGAAATAAATCTGGAAAAGCGTGGCGTGCAGATTCCTGCCTTCAAAGTGCGGCTCCAAAAGCAGAAACGCAAGAGCACCGACGCCGATGAGCACAACGACTCCTTGAAGGAAGAGTATTGGAATTTTTTTCATAGCGAGTTTTTATCGGTTACAAGTCCAGGCGATTTTTCCGCAAGTTGTATGACTTTTTTCAAAGTCTCGAGATTCAGATCTTCGAGCTTCTTGAAACGGATGCAGCTTTTGCCGACACTGACTTTGCCAAGAGTGGCTTTATGTTTCTCCGCGAGATATTGGCCGTGGTCGAGAGCGCAGACATAGAGACTCATATAATTTTTCTGGCTTGCAAGTGAAATGACCGGCCAATCGATGAGTTCTTTTTTGTAATTTTTGTAGGGAAAACTCCCGTAACCCGGCATATTATAGAGGAAATTGGGCTTCAGTGATGGTGCAGTTTTCAGAATAAGCGCCTGAAGAAATTTCATCACCTCCCGTCGATCCGGTGGGAGCATCTCAAAATATTCCTCAATCGACTTCGCCTTTACAGATTTGAACATATTCATAATTGCATTCTGACCGAGTTTCATGAAACCTGCAAAATATGCACCAAAATTTGCCCGAATTCATGGCGATTGATAAAATCGAATCCTCAAACGATGTTTCACACAGATTGTATATCTCCAGACTTGTTGATTGAAGGTCCGCAAGACCTGAAAAATATCACTGAAAAAGGTGATGTAAATACCGTGCCAACAAGCGAAATTCCTGAAATTCAAGGTCTCATCGCAGCACTCCGCGCCACTGCGCGACCGGCCGTTGTAGGAGATTCTCGTGCCCGGAGATATATTCCAGATCTGGCAGAAAAATAATCCTGGATGATCTATGATGTCGCAGGATGAGCCAACAAAGAAACTCATGGGGTCATAGCTCAGTCGGTAGAGCGTTCGGTTCGCAATCGAAAGGTCGGGAGTTCGACTCTCCCTGGCTCCACCAGAAAATCTCAACAACTCAAACCATGTATCGTCATCGATTCAAAAACGGCATCCTCGCAGAATTTCTCCCGCCCGTGAGACGCGCACAAGCGATGCGATCAGCGCGCGCCGACAAACTCATTATTCTCTGTGACGGTCTTCCTTCGATTCCGCGCAAACAACCGCTCGCCGAATTTTTGGCGAAGAAAGGTTATTGGGTTCTCTATCCGCGCTACAAAGGCAGTTGGGAAAGTCACGGCGAGCTTCTCGAAACCGCTCCCAATGAGGACATCGCGCAAATCATCGACGAACTCCCAAACGGTCTCACCGACATTGCGTTCGGAGAACATTTCACCATCGCACCGAATGAAATTTTTGTCATCGGCGGCAGTTTCGGTGGCGCTGCAGCGCTCATGTGCTCCCTCAATCCAAAAGTGAAAAAAGTCATCGCCAATTGTCCGGTCGTCGACTGGGCGATTCTCGAAGAAGAATTGCCAAAAGAAACTTCCAACAAGAGTTACGCGGCCTACCTGCGCGAGGCTTTCGGGAGCGGTTATCGTGTCTCCGACAAAAACTGGAAAAAATTGGAAACACAAACATTTTTCAATCCGACCCATGACATCAAAAATCTCGATCCGAGAAAAATCATGATGTTCCACGCGAAAGACGACGAGTATATCCCATGGCAAGGGGTCGACCATTTCGCGAAAAAAGCCAAAATCCGCCTCCACATCTTCGCACGCGGCGGCCATCTCGACACAACTGCGACCATCCAGAAGCAATGGGCAAGGATTAAGAAGTTTTTTGGATGAGTCCGAAGCTCCGTCAAGTCAAAGCTGAATTCCTAGAAAACTAGTGAATTAGAGTATTTTTTCACATTAATTCACTAAAGATTGACATTTTTTAGTGAATTTGATATAATAGAAGCAGTTTTTCACTAAAAAATATGGCCATAACGAAACCTATTCGCGACAGCATTGCAAGACTCAAAGCTGAATTTGATATTCTTCGCAAAGGAAAAGATTCACTGTTGAATATTATTGATGAAGCGGAAATTCCCGAGAATGTCTACAACTCCAACGCGATTGAAAATTCAACACTCACCCTCAAGGAGACAGAAAAAATCCTTTTGGATATGGAAGTTTCACGCAATGTTTCTCTGCGCGAAGTCTATGAGGCAAAAAATCTGGATCGCGTGATGGAGTACATTCGAAAAAAATCCAAAGAGACCGAAATCAATGAAGAGCTGATTCTCCTCTTGCATCAAATGCTCGTGGGCGGAATTGACGACAGTATTGCAGGCCGTTTTCGCACAAAAGGCGAGTACGTACGCGTCGGTACACACATTGCACCCGCGCCGGAACATGTTGCCCAAATGATCGATTCAGCGCTGATCAAATACACGAGCGATCTCTCGACCTATTTTCTCGATAAAATTGCTCAATTTCATTTGGAATTCGAAACGATTCATCCTTTCTGCGACGGCAATGGTCGCATCGGTCGCGTGCTCATCAATTTTCAACTGCAACGACTCGGATTCCCCATGATCATCATTCGCGATCGGGAGAAAAAAGAATACTACAAATCTTTCGACACCTATCGCGACGGGAAGAATATGAAAGCAATGGGAAAAGTTCTTTCACTCGCGTTGACAGAATCATTGCACAAACGCATCACCTACCTGCAGGGGAAAAAAATTATCAGGCTTTCTGAATTCGCAAAAAAATCCGGCAAGTCTGCCGCCGCAATCACAAATGCCGCACGCCGCCAAAACATTCCCGCTTTTCGGGAAAAAGGCGTCTGGAAAATCGGAGAAAACTTTTAACACAACAGGCCCGGCATATTACTTCTCCAAGGCCTTCAAAATCTGATCGAGCTTGGAATTCAACATTTCGAACTGCTTTTCGAGTTTTTCGAAGCTTTTATTGCTCGCAGCAGCTGGACCTTTTGAATATTCTCGTGGTGAAGAATCTCGACCTTTCGATCGATCCTCGCGTCGTCGCGGAGCATAGCCTTCCGTGCCCGCATTTCGATAACAGCTGTGGCACAGAACCGGCTTTTTGCCATTCGGCTTGAAAGGAACCTCACAGTCACTTCCGCAATCGCTGCAGGTGGTCTGATAGAGTTCAGGACCCTGAAAGTCTCGATCCCGGTCTCCGCCTCGATCAAAACGAGGCTTCTCAAAGCTCGGTTTGCCATATTTTTTGCCACCAAAACCTCCTCCTGATTTGCCAGGTCTCTTGCCTCCACGATGCATCATAAAAGTAAAATTTAAAGAATAGCCCCAATTGTAGACCATTCAGCCAAAAAAGCAACCAAGAGAGCAATGCGGAGAAACGGAAAATTTTTGCGAGCGAGAAGAATGATGAATATGTTATGATGAGAAAAATCCTTACTCACATCTTTTCATGAAAAAAATTACCTCACTGGCGACACTCGCGATGATGCTCACGAGTGCTTTTGCATTTTTTCCCATCGCGGCCGTATCGGCAAAAGCGCCGGAATTCGGCATGTCGAGCGTCAAGGCAATCACGGAAGAAATTGCAGAAATAAATACCGCAGAAAATTTCATTCTCCTGGGTAAAGGAAAAGGCGCGAAGAAAAAAGTACTCACCGCCGGAGCGGTCATTGTAAAATCAACAGCGACAGAAACAAAAACGGGAACACTCTCGGATCTCGTAAAAGGTCAAAAGGCTCATCTCTGGGTTCTCAAAAAAACTGCTCAAAAAGGCGCATTGCAGGCCATTGTCATTACACAGTTTCTCGGCGCACAGGCGCTCGCTTCTCAGCCGCCGGTTGTTCAATTTGCACTCACTGCATCGCAAGGAGCAGAAAGCATAGCGCCACTCCTCATCACCTCGCTCTCACGAGCCGCAGGAAGCGATGTGAAAATTTCATACACCGTCACCGGAACCGCCACGGGGGGTGGAACAGACTACACCCTTGCAAGTGGAGATCTCGTAATCGCGGCAGGGCAGACGACAGGCGTTTTGCCTCTCATGATTACGAACGATACTCTGCAAGAAACAGATGAAACCGTGATCGTCACTTTGACCGCGGCAACCAATGCAACACTCGGAACACAAAAAGTTCATACCTACACCATCAATGATAATGACCAGTCAGGAGTTGGATTTTCGTCAGCGAGCGGAAGTGGCGCAGAAAGTGCAGGAGCAGTGAATATCCCTGTCACTCTTTCCGCAGCAGCAACGCAAGAAGTAAAGGTGGACTATACACTCTCCGGAACGGCCACGGGCAGCGGAACAGACTACACCCTCGTCAATGGTACGCTCACCATTCCCGCAGGACAGACCTCGGGAAACATTACGGCAACGGTCGTGGATGATGCATCAATCGAATCTTCTGAAACAATAATCGTGACACTCAGCAATGCTCGTGGTGCAACACTCACGGCAAATACGGTCTACACCTACACGATCAACGATAACGATCAGCCAACCATTGGTTTCAGTACGACATCAGGATCAGGTTCAGAAGCGGTGTTATCGGTCAATATTCCCGTCACCCTTTCCACGGCTTCCACAAAAGAAGCAAAGGTGAATTACGCCGTCACCGGAACCGCCACGGGCAGTGGAACCGATTACACGCTCGCAAACGGAACATTGACGATCCCCGCAGGACAAACATCGGCAAATATCGCCCTCGCAGTCATAAACGACACAACCGATGAACTAGATGAAACCGTCATCGTGACACTTTCGAGCCCTACAGATGCAACGCTTGCAACATCGGTTTATACCTACACGATTCAAGATAATGACAACCCTGTCGCTCAATTTTCTTCCGCGACAGCAAATGGAGGAGAAAATGTGACACCGGTAAGCATTGCCGTAACGCTTTCGGCAGCGCCAGCAGAGCAGGTCCAGGTGAATTATACCGTCTCCGGGACTGCGACCGGTGGGGGCGTAGATTACACGCTCGCAAACGGAACTTTGACGATCTCCGCAGGTCAAACAAGCGGAAATATCTCACTCGCCGTGGTTGACGATGTCATTGTCGATCCGGGAGAAACCGTCATCGTGACACTCTCGAGTAGTACCAACGCAACGCTGGGATCCACCGTGACACATACTTACACCATCAACGATAACGACTAGAACGAGGAGAACGAGAATAGAAAAATGAAAAATGCGAAAAAAGCCCTTTCCAAAGGGAAAAAATAGTCCTAAGATATGGGCGATTTTCGCAAAGCATTTCACTCTTCATCGTTATGGCACAACAAACATCATCACCGGTACCTCTTGCAACACCAGGAGTACGCAATAAGCATCAATTGATTTTCGATAAAATCATCACCGCTTCCAGTATGGATGAAGCCGATGTTCTTGCATGGCTTGTGGCCATAAGCGGGGGACTCACGGAAGATGAAGCAGAGCGAAGATTGGCTCAATATGGAAAAAACGAAATTGCTCACGAAAAGCCGACACCGTGGTATGTGATGCTCCTGCATAATTTCAAAAATCCATTCATTCTCGTATTGATTTTCCTCGGGATCGTTTCTTATCTCACCGGTGACTTGAAAGCGGTTTTTGTCATGGGAATCATGGTAAGCACGAGTATTATCCTTCGATTTGTTCAGGAGTTTCGATCATCAAAAGCCGCAGAAAAACTTCGAGCCATGGTAAAAACCACGGCCACGGCAAAGCGTCAATTTGAAGAAGAAAGAGAGGACGGTACGATCAATCTCGTAAGTCGTTGGATCGAAATTCCGCTGGAAGAAATTGTTCCCGGAGACATTATCAAAATTTCCGCCGGCGACATGGTGCCCGCCGACATTCGCCTTCTTTCATCCAAAGACCTCTATATCAGTCAATCAGCATTGACGGGCGAAGCACTTCCAGTCGAAAAAGAGAGCAAAACGCTTCCGGCGCAAAATGATACCAGGAGTGTCATTTCCGCTCTTGAGCGCAAAAATCTCTGCTTTCTCGGATCGGATGTTATCAGCGGATCGGCAACGGCTGTCGTCGTTACGACCGGCAGTGCGACCTTTTTCGGATCACTGGCCAGAAATCTCCTGGGCCAAAGAGCAGAAACGAGTTTTGATAAAGGAATTAACAAAGTCTCGCTCCTCCTCATTCGTTTCATGGCCGTGATGATTCCCATCGTCTTCGTCGTGAATGGTCTGGCAAAAGGCGACTGGCAGCAGTCACTTCTCTTTGCGATCGCTCTTGCTGTAGGTCTCACACCGGAAATGCTTCCGGTCGTTGTAACCGCCAATCTCGCGAAAGGTGCCGTCACGATGGCGGAAGAAAAAGTCGTCGTGAAAAAAATCAACGCGATTCAAAATCTCGGCGCCATGGACATTCTCTGTACCGACAAAACCGGAACCATTACCCAGGATAAAATCGTCCTGATCGAATACCTCGATATCTATGGCAATAAATACAGCCCAGTGCTGGAATACGCCTATATCAACAGCTATTATCAGACCGGTCTCAAGAGTCTTCTGGACCGCGCCGTGCTCGATTTTGCAGGACTCGAAGGAAAGTTGAATCTCACGAATACGAAAAAAATTGATGAAATTCCGTTCGATTTTGCCCGCCGCAGAATGTCCGTCGTGGTAGAAAGAGGAGGAGAGGAATTGCTCATTTCCAAAGGTGCTATCGAAGAAATTATTAAGGTCTGCACCAAGACAGAAGACAATGGCAAAGTGATTCCACTGACCGACGAACTTCGAAAAAGCGTTTTGAAACTCACGGAAAATCTCAATGGAGACGGTCTTCGTGTCATCGCTGTCGCCTACAAAAAAACAACACCTTCAGAGAGTCCCTACAATGTCGACGACGAAGGAGATCTCATTCTCGCAGGATTCATCGACTTTCTTGATCCTCCAAAAGAAACAGCCACGCAGGCCATTCGGGAATTGCAGGAAGATGGCGTTCGCGTGAAAATTTTGACCGGCGACAATGAGCTGGTCGCCCGCCACATCTGTAAAGCCGTAGGAATGGACATCGATCATCTCGTCCTCGGAAGCGAAATGGAAGAGCTGACCGACGCTGAGCTCGGAGAACTTGCAGACAAAACCACCGTCTTCGCCAAAGTCTCTCCAAATCAAAAAGCCCGCGTCATCAAGGCTCTTCAGATGCAGGGTCACACGGTCGGGTTCATGGGTGACGGTATCAATGATGCGCCAGCCCTTCGTCAGTCTGATGTCGGTATTTCTGTGGATACCGCTGCCGATATTGCCAAAGAGTCATCCGACATTATTCTCCTGGAAAAGAGCCTTCTCGTCCTGAAAACAGGAGTGATCAAAGGTCGCACGGTGTATGGAAACATTATCAAATACATCAAAATGACATCGAGTTCCAATTTCGGCAATGTCTTGAGCGTCATGGCGGCGAGCATTTTTCTGCCATTTTTGCCGATGCTTCCGATCCACCTCCTGATACAGAATCTTTTCTATGATTTTTCCCAGCTCTCCACTCCTTGGGATAAAATGAACAAAGAATTTCTTCTTGTCCCACGCAAATGGGATCCTTCAGGAATCACGCGCTTCATGGTCTGGATCGGTCCGATCAGTTCGATTTTCGACATTACGCTCTTCATCGTCATGTGGTATGTCTTCGGAGCCAATGCTCCTGAACACCAGGCACTTTTTCAATCTGCATGGTTTGTGGAAGGCCTACTCTCCCAGACGCTCATCGTCCACATGATTCGCACTCCGAAAATTCCATTTTTCCAGAGCAACGCGGCAACGCCGGTACTTTTCATGACATTGATCGTGATGGTTCTGGGGGTCTATGTCCCATTCTCAGCTCTCGGACACGCCACAGGCATGGTCCCGCTTCCATGGAGTTATTTCCCATGGCTCCTGGGAATTTTGTTCAGTTACTCAGTTCTCATGCAGATCGTGAAAAACATCTACATCAAGAAATTCCAGACATGGCTGTAGTTCGAATGGAGTGACGCATTGCGAGCGATTATCGACCCGTCTGACCTCGAAGATATCTTTTGAGGAGATTATAGTGTTCCTTAAGTTTAGCAGTTTTGCTGCCATCGGGATCAGGATTCGGAGGAATGCCTCGAATGTCTCCCATGGCGCCACGATTTAAGAAACGAAGGCGATCAAGTTCGAGCGCCCTTCTTGCCACCAAAACATGCTGAATTCTTTGATGAGCAAGAAGTCCATCCAGAAAAACATCCGCTTGTGGAAGATGATGTTCTTGCAGGTGACCATGAAGGAGAGCAAGAATCGTGCGAAATTGAAGAAATGCCTTCTCGAGCGCCGCAAGGATTTTTGGATGACCATGGGTCGATTCAGAATCTGCAAGAATTTTCGCGATATCACTCAAGGCATTCGTAAGTTTCTGAACATTGACAAAAGCAAGCTTGGCACGCGCCTCGGTTTTTGTCTGAAGGAAAAGAGCAATACGACGGAGTTCATCATCAATCTTCTCCGTCACGGCACGAGGAGTCATGAAAGCGGGAGTCGGTCTTCCTTCCGCCATTTTGAGAAACTGTCCCATTCGTGAAACACTCGCATGGCCGACAGGAACTTGTCCATCGCTCAAGAACTGGTGGAGAGTGCCACCGTCTTCATTTCCACCGAAAATACCAGAGTGTGCGTGAAGTTTGTCGGCAGTATCCTGACCCAGCGTCACAAGGCGCGAAACGCCTTCAGGATGGGCGAGAACAGTGCCATTTGGACCTTCTCGGAAAGAGCCGCTGACACGCTTGAGAAGCATATCTTCCAAAATACGAAGATCATCAAGAATCCGAACGATAAGGTCACGAGCACCCAGAAAATCAAAAATCCGATCACCGGCAAGAATCTCAGAAAAAGCACCATTTGTTACGAGATTTCGAGCAAGTGCACGGCGAATGCCGCCGAGCGTAGCGGTAAATTCTCGTTCTGCTGCACCTCCATTCGCAGCAGCCCGCATCACATGTTCACTCACGCGAGCGTCACCGCGCAGAATCATCCCCGTCACATGCTGATCAGCAGTGACGATTTTTTTCTCACCGTTATGACCATTACCATCATTGCCAGGATTTTCCATAATTTTTCGAGTAAAAAAGTTCGGCGCGAGTCTACTGACAGAGAGAAGGAAAGTCAACATTCCTGTTGCAGGAGGGCTATTTTGAGTGTTAGAATCAAGATATATGACAGATCTTGAAAGAAATGAAGGGCGTCACAATACAGGAGCAGATCATCTCGTCGGCTTTGAAAGAGCCGATGTTGTTGGTGCGCACGGCGCGGATTCAGAAGCACTGCAAACGAGAAAGGAGCTTGATAAACGGATAAGTGCCGTAGTCGCTCAGCTCGATGGTCTCGACCTGGGCATAGCAGACGGCGAAAAATTTATGGGCGATGTAAATGCAGCAGCCCGTTACCGATTCGGCGGCGATGATTCGTTGAGTGCCAGTCTGTAAAAACGACATATCTCTAAATCAGCGATTGAACGATTCTCTCCAGAATGAGAAACCCTTTTTCCGTAGCGCGGAGAGTCTTTTTCGCGACAATTTCCAAATCGCCAGATCGGAGATACTGTTGAGCATTTTTCAGTAATTTTTCACAAGAGTCGAACGATTTCGCGGCATCGCCGACAGATTTCGCCAACACTCCATATCGCTCCAAGTTCACTCCCTGGTTCGTGCGCAGTCCAAGCATGAGATATTCCATCCGTTTCAAATCGCTGTCAATCGCCATCGCACCTTCCGTTTTCATCGGATCTTTCAAATATGCATCAAAATCTTTCCCATTTTCCCACATCGTTCCATCGACGATCGAATGCGCGCCAATGCCCACGCCGAGATAATCTTTCTGCTCCCAGTAGCGTTTATTGTGTTCGCATTCATATCCTGGTTGCGCCCAATTCGAGACTTCGTAGTGTATAGATCCCGATTCCTTCAAAAAGCCGCACAGCCACTCATACATGACAATCTGCTCCTCCTCCTGAGGACAGTCTGCGAGGAAAAGATCAATTTTTTTCGTGTCATACGAGAGGAAATAAAATGAAAGATGCGCCGGATGAAATTTCAAGATCTCGTGAACTTCGTCCTGAAAAGAAGCAAGAGTCTGACCCGGAAGGCCCATGATGAAATCCGTGCCAAAATTTTTCACCCCCGCATCCTGAAAAAAACGGAGCGCCTGAAAAATCATGCGGCTGTCATGCGGCCTCGCAATGCGTTTCAGAGTTTTTCCATTCAAACTCTGAACACCCAGTGAAAACCGCGTCACGCCAGCCTCTTGATACACCGAAAGTCGATGAGCATCCACACTTTCAGGATTGCATTCGAGGGAAATTTCCGCATTTTTTTTTACGGAAAAACTCCCATGCACCTGTTGAATAATTTTTTTGATCAATTCTGGAGGGATGAGCGATGGCGTTCCACCACCAAAGTAAACAGTCTCCAGGGAGATGCCTTCAGGATGCCGTTGATTGAGCTCCACACCTCGCTCTGAAATCTCCCGACACACCGCGTCAACATATTCCGCAGTCCACTTATTTTTGTGCGCAAAAGTCAGGAAATTGCAGTAAAGACAGATGGTTTTGCAGAAGGGGATATGAATATAAAGAGAAATATCTTTGCGCATAAGCGAAGTCTGTTACAATACATCGCATGAAATCAAGCAAAAAGCCAGAACTTCTCATGCCCGCCGGCACATTTCAGAAGCTCAAAACCGCCATTCTCTATGGCGCCGACGCCGTGTATGCCGGAACACCGGATCTTTCCCTGCGCACCAAAGCTGATTTTACGCTCGAAGAGCTCAAAGAAGGCGTCAAATTCGTCCACGAACATGGTAAAAAAATCTACATCACGCTCAATCTCTTTACCCACAACAAAGATATCGAGAAACTCCCGGAAATGATCGACGCGCTTCGCGAGGTCCATCCAGACGGGCTTATTATCGCCGATCCTGGCGTTTTTGCCATGGTTCGCGAGCGTGCGCCTGAACTTGAACTTCATATCTCCACACAGGCCAATGTCTGCAGTTGGCTTACCGTCGATTATTGGGAAAAGCAGGGTGCCGATCTCTGTGTCCTCGCTCGTGAAGTTTCTTTCGCTGAAATTCAGGAAATTCGTGAAAAATGTCCAAACATCAAACTCGAGGCCTTTGTTCACGGCGCGATGTGTATGGCTCAATCCGGCCGCTGCCTGCTTTCAAATTTCATGGCCGAACGCGGAGCAAATCAGGGGAGTTGCGCACACTGCTGTCGTTGGAATTACAAAGTGCATCTTCGTCTGCGAGACGGAAGTATCAAAGAACTCGTCATCGACGACAGCAACCGTGAAATGTTCGATTTTCTTATCGAAGAAGAGTTTCGTCCGGGACAAATGATTCAAATCGAAGAGGACGAACTCGGAACCTATATGATGAATGCCAAAGATCTCTGTCTCATGCCAAAGCTTTCCGAGTACATCAAAATCGGCATCGACTCATTCAAAGTCGAAGGTCGTCACAAAACAGAATTTTATGTCGCCTGCGTGGCTCGCGCCTATCGAAAAGCGATCGATGATTATTTCAAAGATCCAGAAAATTGGGACGCGCAAAAGTATCTTGATGAACTTTTTGCCATTCAAAATCGCGGCTACACAATGGCATTTCACGAAGGTCGCCTCAGCAATATCGCCCACGATTACACGAGCGCCCGCTCACTCTCCGAGTACGAATACGCCGGCAGAATCAAAAAATATGACGATAATGGTGACATGATTTTCGAAGTGCGAAACGAAATTACTCCCGGCGAACTCATACAATTTCTCCCGCCCGCAGGACAGGAACCCGTCCGCATGCGTCTGCAGGAATTCGTGGACTCCATGACCGGCATCGCCACTGAAAAAGTCTCCCCAGGACAAGGAAAATCCATCCGCATTCCCGCATCGATTTTTCACTTCACGCAAGGAGAAGATCTTCAAAAAATTCTTCCGCCATTCACGATCGCTCGCAAGAAAAAACGCATCATCGATGAACAGACGATGCAGCATATCGAGGAAAATAAACTTGCCCTCCTCTCAGAAGCCGCAGGAAAAAAAATCGAACCAAAGCTTGGCCTTGGTCTGAAAGTCCCAGGTGCAATGCCGCTCAGCAGTACGCCATCAGCCGTCCGCGGCCTGCCAGTCGTCGAATCTCGCTCTCTCAAACAGCAAGGCCCTCGTTACGGGAGCCAGGCCTGCTGCGGAAAAGGCTGCAACGGCTGCCTCGTCTTCTGGAATGATCGCCGCTTTGAAGGTGCCCGGGAAAGACTCAGGAAAAAAGCAATCGGAGAAAAACTATCGGCAGAAAAACGCTCAGACTTGCAACCCTAAAAAACTTTCTGTAGAGTACGCCCATGGCTAAATCCAAAAAAACCAGCGCAATCGAGATGAAATGCGCAGAAACTGGCGACATACTCTGGATCAAAGGAGGCAATCGTCAGGGTCGCGAAAAACTCGAATTGAGCAAGTTCAATAAAAAAACTCGCAAGCACATGCTGTATCGCGAGAAGAAGTAAGCTTTTTCTCGGGAGAGTTCATAAGAACACAAAAAAATTGAAGCTAGAACAGCTTCAATTTTTTATGATCGATAAAAGGAGAACTATTTCAAAGCTGCAACAGCTTTGCTCATAGCGGACTTCTTGCGAGCAACATTATTCTTATGAAGAATGTTTTTCTTCACAGCTTTATCGAAAACAGAGAAAGCCTTTGGAAGAAGGGTGAGTGCTCCAGCTTTGTCGCCGCTTTTGATTTTCTTCAAAAGCTCCTTCGAAACTGTGCGGATGTCCTTACGGACGCCAAAGTTTCGATCTCGGCGACGAGCCGATGTACGAATATCCTTTTTGGAAGCAGAAAGATTTGCCATAGTGCGACGAATATAGCGATTCGCAGCGTCTCCGTCAAGCCCCGTTCAACGAAAAAAGAGAAGAACTTGACAAGAGAGCGATATTCATTATAAGATCAAACTCTAAGATGCAAATCTTGGAAGAAATACCTTATATAACCCTATTTACTCTTTTTATGACAAAACTCATGAAAATCATGCAGAAAGCAATGAGTATGATCGTTGCACTCGCAACCGTACTCACGATCAGTGCTCCATCAATTGCGAGCGCAGCCTATCCAAAGGTCAGCGGCGTCAATGTGAGCAGCTCATCATTCAATCCATCTGCTGGCGGCAGCGTCAGTGTCACATTTTATCTGGATGACACAGCAAGCATCTCTCTTCTCGTTGGAGGAGGCGCCATCACAACAGTTGATTTTGGTCAAAAGACAAAAGGGTCAAACTCTGTCACCTGGAATGGTAAAAACAGTGCCGGTTCCAATGTCGCACCAGGAACCTACGCATTGACAGTAAAAGCACGAAATCTTTTTGGGGAAGTGAGCACGGGTTCAACAAGCGTCACCGTCACAGGAACAACATCAACAGCATCAGGAAGCCAATACGGAACACAAACGGGCGGACTTACAGACTCGACTCCATCAGGTTCAACTTCAGGTTCCACCGGTGGGAGCAGCTCATACTATGGGGGTTCAACACCATCAGGAATTCCATACATCAGCAATCTCAAGGCTCAGTCAGTGACATTCAGCGCAGGTCAGTCAGCATCAGTCACATTCAACCTCGATTCAGCAGCATCATCATTGACCGTAAGAGTTACCGGCAATGGACTCTCAAAGACTGTCTACAGTGGTACCGGCGTGAAAGGTTATAATGGCGCTTATTCATGGGATGGTCGCGACTCAAGTGGAAACTTCGTTCCATCAGGAACTTACTATTTCACGGTCAACGCATCCAATGTTTACGGTTCATCTCCTGAGAAAAGTGTACAGGTTGTTTTCTTGAACGCAGGTCAGGGTGGACAGACAGGAGGCGGTACAACCGTCATCGTCGTTCCAACTCCGACAAATAACAACGCTGTCGGTGGAAATAACAATGCAACAACGAATGTCGTCGGAAATACGGTCGACAATAGTGTGAACAGCACCAATACAACCGTCATCAACAATCAGAACGGTACGGTCGCAGCAAATACATCAGCATCAAGCAATGGTTATGGATACCCATCAACAACTGGTGGTTACTATAATCCAGGTTCTTACAATCCGGGATACTACGACCCAGGCTATTATCAGCCAGGATACATGAATTATCCGGACAATGGTGGATACTACTATCCATACGAAGTGCCACAAGCAGGTTGTTATTACGACGGTGTTGGTGGTTACTCATGTCCAGTCGCTCCATCATCAGGTGCAACAGGTGTTCCTTACATCTTGAATGATTATGCAACTCCAAACCCATTCAATCCAAGCTATCAGCAGTATGTGACGATCAATTACTTCGTCAACAATACCGCAAATGTAACAGTCACCATCTACAAAGACGGCGGCCTCGTGAAAACATTAAAATCTTCAACAGAAACAGGTGCAGGATACGCTTATTGGGATGGTCGTTATGTCGATGGTCTCGTCGTTCCAGGTGTCTACAAATACCGCATCAACGCTTCGAATAGCTACGGTTCAGATGTTCGTGAAGGCGACATCACGGTGACAACCTACTACCAACAGAATTACTACGGCGCACAAAATCCGTACTACTATGTTCCAGGGAACAAATATTATTACTACGGCGCAATTCCATGTGCAGGCTTCAGCGATCTCGATGTGAGTAGCCCATACTGCCGAGCAGTTCAGGAACTTCTCAAGATGAACATCTTCCAGGGTTATACTGACGGAACATTCAAGCCATCACAGAAAATCACCCGTGCAGAAACCACGAAAGTGATTCTCAAGGCTCTCAAATATCCAACGCTCAATATCAACACCCTCGGCTATCCTTATAGCCCGGTGAACCCATACGGATTAGCTCCTTCATATAACAGCGCATACATCGGCGGATTCCGCGATATCAACTTCTACGCATGGTATGTACCATATGTTCTCACGGCTCGTGCATACGGCGTGATCAGTGGTTATCCAGATGCAACATTCAAACCAGATCGAACGGTGAACCGCGCAGAGCTTCTCAAGATTCTCGTCCGTGCAGCGAATGTTCAGACTCCTTATACCTGCTACCAGCCATACGCTGATACTCCAAAAACAGCAGAAACACAGTGGTATATGCCATACGCTTGTTTCGCACGACAATACTTCCTGCTCGATACCGACAGCAAGGGCCGTGTAAAACCAGCAGCGCAAATGACCCGTGGTGATCTCGCAATGCTCATCTACCGCGCATACCGACAAGGACTCCTCAAATACCAGCCACCAGCAACACCTCCATATCTCGCATTGGTCAAGCCAGGCTACGGAGTAAATCCGATCTATCCGGGAGTAAATCCTGTCTACCCAGGAGCAGTGCCAACATGTACGACTGGTACATTTGATCCAGCAACAGGACTTTGCGTCATCAACGGAAATGCCGTCTCCATCGGTGGCGATTCCATGACACCAAATCCTTATAATCCTGTTGGCAATCCTCCAGCAGTGGTCACCTACACTCTCAGCGCTCCAGCAGAGGTTACGGTCAAAATTCTCGAAGTCGGTACGAATAATATCGTCAAAACACTCAAAACAAGCGCTTTCGAATCCGGAACCAACACCGCCCTCTGGGATGGTAAAAAATTCAACGGAGACTATGCTGACGCAGGAATCTCTTACAAATACTCCATCGAAGCAAAAAAGAACGACAAAACAAGCGTGAAAGAAGGTTTGATCACGGTGCAGTACACCACGGTGATCTACTAAATTGAAAAGGGAAATTCTCTTCGATAAAAAGAAAAACCCTGCCCTCAAAAGCAGGGTTTTTTGAAACTCTTTTTTCGAAAAAGGAAAAAATATGCTACGCTAAAACTGTTACCTCCTCACCAACAAATCTATGAAAGGAAAAAGCTTATTCTTCGGTCTTCTCTCGGGCGCAGTACTCGGGGTTCTTTTTGCTCCGGACGCAGGGAAAAAGATGCGTGAAAAGATGAAAT
>CAZFSD010000025.1:0-5480 GCA_964521465.1 uncultured Candidatus Peribacteria bacterium
GGCGCCTTCCTTTTTTTCTCTCTCGGCGTCTTCCTGAGTTTTTTTACCTGCAAGCCATGCGTTGTATTCAGCCAATTCTGCGGGAGTCAGTGGGAGTTCTGTATTTACCTGTCCACCACTTTTTCGTCTGCGACCGACTGGCGCTGTCGTTGTGCGGTCTTCACCGTAGAGAGCATGATTTGGTTCGCTATTTTCCGTTGTTTGGCCCCAGCCACGGTGTCCGCCTGAAGTTTTCCAGGTGAGAGGCGTTTTGCTCTCGTCCACACGTTCCCATCGTTTTGTTCCAATTTTGTATCTGGCGATGTTTCGTCTGAGTCCAAGAATCTGAATTTGTTGAACTGTTTTCGCTCCGCCCATTTTCGATGCACTGTTGTCAATGGCTTTTATAAGATCTTCACGCTCTCCTGGATCCGCAATGACGTTTAATACATCATCGAAAGATGCTTTTGCTGGCAAAATTGACTGCGCCGCAGCAGCTGCGATTGCGTTTTTGATCTGATTATTGGCGTCGTCAACTTCCGGTGCCTTGAAACCTTTTTCAAGGATGTGGTGAATGATATTTTGAGCATCTTCACGTATGGCTTTTTTATCATCTTCATTGAGATTGCCCGTACTCGATGTTCTCTTATAAACATCGGTCTCAAGCTTTTTGCAAAGCTTTTCCATGCCTGGAAAAGCTGTCAGCATGTCCTGAGCATCAAGTTTTATTTTTCCGTTCTCGATTGTCCAAGTGATCTCATCTTGAACTTGTTCTATTTCAGCATTATCCAAGATGTCTGCTTGTTTTTCCGTGAATGCTTCTGGAACGACGGTTGCCTCTTTTTCAATTTTACCCTTGAGCCAGTTTTTGATTTTTTCTGCTGGGGTTGTACCTTCTATTGCCGCATCTTCTTTCATTTTTTGAACTACGGCACTTCCTTCATCTCGAGTCAGCGTTTTCTTTGCCCAATTATCAAGAGTCCCTATGGCCTCGTCTAGCGTTTTTCCAACAATAATTTTGCCACGAATTGCTTTATTAATCTCTCTTTCGGCGCTATCAAAATTTTGCTGAAGTTTGGCAGCTTCCTGGGCTTTTCGGGCGGCTTCAAATGCGGCTTGGACGTCTTGGCGCTTGCTCAATTCTTCTTCAATGAGGCGTTCGAGTGGGTTTGGATTTGTTGAAGTTTCTGGATTTTGCCTCTCGTATGCCCCCCGATGTGGATGGTTAAAAAATTTCAAGTAGATATTCTGGACATTTGCGTCGAAATTCTTTTGTGCGTCGGGGTCTTTTGTGGTGTCGTAAGTGTAGGAAGTGCCATTGATATATGTCTTCACCTCGTTCTCGAAAGCTTTTGCATCGGCGATTTCTTTGTCGTTGGCTTCTTTTGCGCGAAGGGCGTCGATTTTTGCTTGGACTTTGGGTTGAAGTTCTTTTGTGATGTCCATCTTCCCGGCGACATCCAGGACGGCGATGAGTTTATGTTCGTCGCTTGTAAGTTTTCCGAGGAGATCTTGAACATGATCTGCGATGTCTGTTTTCTTCAAATCAAATGTGCCAGGAGTGTCCAATAATCGTTTCACTTCTGCGTCTACAACTGCTCTTCCTGTATTCCTCAAAGTGATTCGGGAATTTTTCACCACTGTTTCGATTGCTTCGTGCAATGGAAATTTTCCGGCAATTGTAGTACCCCTTGTAACATTGTATTTTTTCCCGATGGTTGCCATGTCTTGCTGCGTGAGGTCGTTGACGATTTCGTCTGCAATTAGATTTTCTGTTTTGTACTGCTTGTGAGCTGTTTCGATTTTTGTCTTTATCGCCGACTCCACTGCGGCAATGGCGGCTTTTTCGGCTGCATTTGCGGCGTCGATGACTTGTTGTCTCATCCCATTCAATTTTGCTGCGACTCTTGCGCCGAACACTGCCTCCGGGGTTCTGAAGGTGCCATCATCAGCCACCACGGCGATGAGTTTGTCTTTTTCTTCTTGGATTTTTGCGAGCAGTTTTTGGCAATTTGCTTCAACGCTCTTGCTGATGTCGAAATTTTTGTCGTCTGCGATCAGTTTCTGAACGAGTGTATCAACGCGTGAGCCTCCTTCTTGCCTTAAATCTTTTCGTTTGGCGAGAATCTCTTTTTCAATATATGCTTTGAAATTTTCTTCATTGCTGATATTTTTTGCTTTTTGAATTCTGCCTTTCTCATCATCGTTCAAACCCTCGAGGACACTCGCCACAGCATCTTCGAGTATGAGATATTTGGCGGATACTTCGTCAATCTTTGATGTCATTTTTTCCTGAGCCTTTTCGGCGGCTCGTGCTTCTACCCAATCGTTCGCAGCGCCATCGAGTTCGAGGGCGGCAAGCAGTGAATCTGGGTCATATGCCCGTGCTGCCTCGCGGGCGGCGTAGGTGAGGATCGTGGCGTAGGCGGTTTCTTCGCCGACGGTATCTTTTGCGCCGTCGTCTTCCAGGACATCGTAGAGATCCCTGAGATTTGGACTCTTATTTTTTAAGAATGCGTCGATCTTTTCGCTCGTATCTTTGTTGGCCATCTTCTTGCCCCATGGCTCTCCTGCTCCCGTTTCTTGCCCTTTGAACACTCGGAATGCTTTTTGGATATGGCCTTTTGCCCCGATCACATCTCCCAATTTGTCTGAGACGACTTTGAGGACGATGGCGTTGGCTTCTTTTTTGACTTGTTCTTGCTGCTCTGGTGTTGAAGTAATTCCGTTGAGGACATCGGTATAAATATCAGTCATGGAGAGTGGCTTGCCTGCGTCGACGGTTTTTTTGACCGCTGCTTCAATTCGCTCGACGAGCTTCTGTTTGTCTGCGAGAGCACCTCCGACGTTCGGAGTTTGAGCGTTGGCTTTTGCTTCAATTCCTGACTGTTGATCGGGGGAGAGAATCTGTTTTGTGTTTGGGCCAATTGCCATAACGGGGAATTTTTAGTTTTTGTTTTTTATGTTCGTGACTAGTTTTTGTATTTCGCGATGTCTGGATAGAGAGTTTCGAGTTTTTCCAGGGTCATGCCTTCTTCCATGGCTTTTTGTGCGACTTGTGCGGCTTGTGCCGGATTGTCCTGCATCATTTTTCGGACGACGATTTCTACCTGATCTTCGATTTTGTCTTTGGTACTGGCCTTTTCCGTGATCAAAAATTCTGCGAGCACGGGGAAATCCTGTACGAAAATCTGCGCAAACTTCACAAGCTCCTTCTTATTTCTGGCTTTTCCGAAAATAAACAGTACCGCCATCATGTTCGGAAGATCGATTTTTCCCTGCATGTAGTCCTGATTGAGGAGCTGAATCAACTGTACTTTCGCCGTTTCAAATTCTGGAATGAGCGGGATTTGTGCGGTGGTGATGTCTGCGATGGCTGGTGTCATGAGATTTTTGTTTTTAGTTTTTTATTTTTTCAGGGCGTTTGTGTTATTCGAAGATCTTTACATCGGAGATATGTTTGATTATTTTAGGAATTTCCCCTACTGGCCTGCTCCAATCTGGCTCGCGTCCGAAATATTCATTGCTCAATGGATTATCCAGTACGCGTCGGATAGCAGCGTCAATTCCTACTTCTGTTCGATTTGCAAATGCTGGTACTTTTTTTATTGCTACTGCAAGCTCTTTGCGAAAATTTTCTTTTCTCTCTTTCAGTTTGTATGCATCAAGCTCGGCTTTTACGGCGTCGAATTGCTCTTTTGGAACGGTCGTTTCTCGCACTTGCGTGAGTGATTGCTCTGCTCTTACTCTTGCTTCTTGTTCGCTCAGGAGAAGACCATCTTTTTGGAGAACTTGGCTATTCGCATTTGAGAGATCCACTCTTCTTTCTTCTAGGGTTGCTTTCGCTCGTCGTAATTCTCCCTCTAATTCACTATATTGCGCCTGAAACTGTGCAACTGTTGCCCGAGACGCTTCGAGCTCTCTTCGAGCTTTATCGCGTTCTCCTTCAATACCTTTTCTTGCGAGCTTTTCACTGCCTAACTCAGTTATTCTTTGTCTTAACTCTGTATCTTTCTCTACCAATTTTCTCCTTTCATCCACCGTCTCTTGCAAGCTCGCTTCCAGATCTGCCTGGACTGTGCTATATTTCGTGGTCAATTCACCTTTTGCTTTGAGGATTTTTGCCGCATATTCTTTTTCACTTTCGTGAGCAGCCTTTCCTCTTGCGATTTCTCCGTGCAACTTCGCGATTTCATCACCGAGATCTTCTATCAACATTTGTATTTCTGCAGGACGCCGTTCGAGTTCTGAAAGGAGCCTTGCCTCTCGCTCTGCGGATTTCTCGAGTTTTTCGTATGCTCGATTTGCATCTGAGGTAGCGTCGCGAACGAGGACTTTTTCTGCTTTTTCTCCTGCCTCTGCAGCTGCCCTGCCTTTTTCTGATTTTTGCAGTCCTTGCTCAATTTTGGCTTTTGCTCTTTCCATACTTTTTCCTTTTTCCTGGAGTTCGATATTTTTCTCTTCCAATTTCTTCATTCTCGTTTGAAGATTGTTTAATTTTTCGTTCGCAGCATGAAGGTCTTTTCTCAACTGCACTTTGTCGCCCGTTTCTCCGGATGCGAGACGCTGCTCGAGATCTTCTTTCTCCATCAATGTCAGTGTCAATTGACTTCTGAGTTCGGCTGCTTCACTTGCATAGCTTGCGGCTAATTCTTTCCATTCCTGAAGATCAGTTTCGAGTCGTGATGCACGGTCCCTGAGGGCTGATTCACTCTGCGTGAGAGTTTCATTTTGTGCGCCCATCTGCTCGACAATGGCATAGGCCCAAGCTTCTATACCTCTCAAAGTGTCGCGCTCTTGAGTCAGATCGCGTACTTGCTCTGTCAGCTGATCTACTTTTGCATTTGCTCTATCGCGCTGCACTTCAAATTTGAGACTATCCATGATGGATGCCTCGAGGGCTCCATCACTAATTTTCACTGCATTTTTCAGCCCTTCTACTTCGGCAGCTCTTAGCCTTCTTTCAGCCTTTACTGCTTTTCTGACTTTTCTGTATGCGTGCTGGGTTTCGTCGGTGGCATCTTCCCGAAGACTCATTTCTCGTTCTGCGGCTTTTTCTGCTGTAGATTGCGCTGCGCCTGCGGTCTGCAATTTCCCCTTGAGGCTTGCGACCGTTCTTGTGAGTTCTCCAACCATCGCTTCGGCGTCGGACTTTCTTTCTTTTGTATTGCCCATGACCTTCTTTAAGTCTTCAAGTTTTTTATTTGCGGCACGAACCTGACTTCTGAGCTGCTCGGTTTCTTCACCTTTTGATTCGGCGATGACGAGACGATTTTCGAGATCTCCTTTTGCTGATTCTGCGACATCAACTTGACTTCTGAGTGATGCGATATCTGCTTCGTAACTTTCTACGACTTCGGTTAATTGCCTTAGTTCTCGTGCATGTTCCTTGATCATAGATTCTACGAGGTCTTTTTCTCCCGCTAGTTCTTCACGAATTCCGGTAAGCTCTGCATCTTTGTCAGCAATGACTTTGTCCTTGGCTCCAAGTTCTCGTGCTT
>CAZFSD010000025.1:5580-8037 GCA_964521465.1 uncultured Candidatus Peribacteria bacterium
TCCTTGGCTCCAAGTTCTCGTGCTTTCTCACCGAGCTCTGCATCTTTGTCAGCAATGACTTTGTCCTTGGCTCCAAGTTCTCGTGCTTTCTCACCGAGCTCTGCATCTTTGTCAGCAAGCTGTCCTTCAAATTGTCTTCTAAGTTCTGCGAGAGCCCTTTCTTTGTCAGCGTTTGCTTCATCCAATCCTCTTACATAGCCCTCTCTGTCGCCCTCTGCTTTTCCTCTTCCGAAAGCGTTTGCAACTTCTGCTCTTGCCGTATCACGCTCACTTTCTGCAGTATCGGCGCGTGTCTTTTCGGCTTGGGCGAGTGCTTCTGCTGTACTTGCGCGTGCCTCAAGTGGGGCCAATTTTCCTTGTGCTTCTGCAAGATCTGCTTTTGCTTTTGCAAATTCCGCCGGATCAGCTCCTGGTTTGTGATTTTTTACAATGTCAGCCAATCTCTCCACTTCTGCTTTTTGCGTTTTTAATTCTTCATTTGCTGCTCGAGCGGCTTCTTCGGCTTCACTTTTTTCTGTTTTCGCGGCATCTCGCTCTCTTTCTGCGTTTTCTGCTCTTACCTTTTCGGCTTCATGTAATCTCGTCAATTCGCTCACTCTCTCTTCTGCTGCTTTTTTTGCGGCTTCCTCCTGACTGACCTTTGTTTCGAGCTCCAGCGCTTTTTTCACTGCTTCATCAGCACGTAGCGCTTCTTCATCGGCGCGCTTGGATTCTGCTACCGCTTTCTCTTCTGCTGGGCCTAATTTTGCTTGCAAAAAAGCTGCTTCACTCTCTGCTTTTTCGGCGGCTTCTTTCGCGGCAGTCAAATTACCTTCTGCTGTACTTGCGCGTGCCTCAAGTGGGGCCAATTTTCCTTGTGCTTCTGCAAGATCTGCTTTTGCTTTTGCAAATTCCGCCGGATCAGCTCCTGGTTTGTGATTTTTTACAATGTCAGCCAATCTCTCCACTTCTGCTTTTTGCGTTTTTAATTCTTCATTTGCTGCTCGAGCGGCTTCTTCGGCTTCACTTTTTTTCAATAACGCATCGCTCCTTTCGCGATCAGCTTTTCCAATTTCATTTTCTGCTACTCCTGCCCTCTCCTGCCAATATTTTAATCGAGTTACAATCTCTTTTACTTCTCTAAAAAAAACTAATTCTTCGCGATCCTTCGGTGGATTATTTGGATTTGAGAAAAAAACAAAATCCATCAGACGGATTGTGGCCGCTGGATCGAGATCATAACCGGCCATTTTTCCGTCATTTTTTTCTGATTTCAAAAGAAACATTGCGGAAAGAATGCCCATGCGTTTTTCTGCATCGCGGCCGAATGTTCTGAGTGTATTCTTCATGGCTATAGTAGCCTTGTTATCATCAAGAAATTTCTGCTCCGCGTTTTTATCCCCATCAATCGCCTTCATAAATGTTTCTCCATCAAAAGCACTGCGCTTTTCGAGCACCGCTTTCACTTCCTTTGGGATATCCTGATTATGAAATTGATTGAGATAACCGTTCATAGGGTGTTGTGTTTTTATTTTTTGCTTCGCGTTTTTTTGCGAGAGCTTTGAAACTTTTTTTTGGTTTCTTGTTATTGTATCATAATTCAGCTTTTCGAGCAAGTGCTTTTTCCTGGTGGGGCGGGTAGGATTCTGGCAATGGATCCTCTTGAACTTCACAGCCGATATCGTGGGAAACTTTCGGTGAAATCCAAAGTTCCTCTGGAAAACAAAGCTGATTTGTCGGTTTTTTATACGCCGGGGGTGGCTGCGCCTTGCCGGGAAATTGCGAAGGATAAAGAAAAAGCTTACGAATATACTTCGAAAGGCAATTTGGTGGCGGTGGTGACGGATGGGAGCGCGGTTTTGGGCTTGGGGAATATCGGGCCGGAGGCGGCTCTGCCGGTGATGGAGGGGAAATGTGTGCTTTTTCAGCGCCTGGCAGGTGTGGACGCGTGGCCGATTTGTCTCGATGTGCATGATGTCGATGGCATCGTGGCGGCGGTCAAAGCGATTGCGCCGGGTTTTGGTGGGATCAATATCGAGGATATTGCGGCTCCTCAGTGTTTCGAAATTGAACGACGATTGCAGGCGGATTTAGCTATTCCGGTAGTGCACGATGACCAACATGCAACGGCGGTCGTGGTTTTGGCGGGGCTTTTTAATGCACTCAAGATTGTGGGGAAAAAAATAGAAGAGGTGCGAATTGTGATGAGTGGTGCGGGTGCTGCGGGTATTGCGATTGCGGATTTATTGCTGTTTGCGGGAGCAAAAGACATTGTACTGTGCGACCGTGGTGGGGCGATTTCGAAGGAGCGCGGCGATCTGAACGACGAGAAAAAATTAATGCTCGCAAGGACGAATCCTCGTGGCGTCGGCGGAAGTCTTGCGGAGGCAATGGCGGCGGATGGAGGTTGCGATGTTTTTATCGGCGTTTCGTCGAAAGGTCTCGTGACGCGCGAGATGGTTGCGAGTATGCGTGGTG
>CAZFSD010000025.1:8137-15625 GCA_964521465.1 uncultured Candidatus Peribacteria bacterium
ATGGCAAATCCTGATCCGGAAATCATGCCGGATGAGGCGAAGGCCGGTGGTGCGGCTGTTGTGGGTACGGGGCGCAGCGATCTGCCGAATCAACTTAACAATGTTCTTGTTTTCCCAGGACTTTTCCGTGGTGCCCTCGACCGCCGTGTGCGACGGGTCACGAACGAGATGTTTTTGCGAGCGGCGAAGAATTTAGCGGCGCTCGTAGCCGAACCGACGGCAGAAATGATTATTCCGGGAGTTTTCGATGAGCGAGTCGTACCTGCGGTGGCGGGGGCGATTCTTCATGACAATATATAAATATCTTTTCTTATGGCTCGACATTCGAAATGGCACAACATTCAGGTTCGCAAAGGTGCGATGGACAAAAAGCGTGGTAAGGCTTTTACACGACATGCGAAGTTGATTGAAATTGCGGCGCGGCAAGGTGGTGGCGATTTGGAGACGAATGCCACGCTGCGCACGGCGGTAGAAAATGCCAAAATGGACAATGTTCCGAATGCCAATATCGATCGCGCGATCAAAAAAGGTACGGGTGAATTGAAAGATGGCAGCGAAATTCTCGAGGCTTTTTTCGAAGGGTATGGGCCTCATGGAGTCGCGATGTATGTGCAAGTCCTCACGGATAGTCGAAACCGTGCGGTGGGCACGATTAAAACGATTTTGAGTAAAAATGGCGGCGCGATGGGCGAGGCTGGAAGTGTGGCGTGGATGTTCGAGCGACGCGGATGTATCGTGATTCCGGTGGCGGCTGGTGCGAGTGCCGATGCGCTCGATGCATTACAACTCGCGGCGATCGATGCGGGTGCACAGGATGTGCGAGTAGAGATGGGTGATGCGGGTGCTCCTGAGGCCGGTACAGATCACCAGGGTGGGCGCGTCGTGATTTTCACCGGCGCCAACGATCTTCATCGCGTTCAAAAAGCACTCCAGGAAAAAGGCTACACTCCTTCCAGCAGTGAACTGACCTACATTCCGAGCAATGAAATTCGCCTCACGGATGTGCAGCAGGCGAAATCGGTTTTGCATGTGATCGATCTGCTCGAAGAAGATGAAGACATCACGAATGTGTACACCAATCTCGACATTGCGGAGGAGATTTTGGGGCAGATTTAAATTAGGACATGAGCTGTGCTCCTAATTGTAATGCATCAGCCCCTGCTGGACCGATGTACTGGAACTACTGGGGTTACTGCTGGATTGGGATTTATTTTCCCCAGAATTTCAATTGTTTGAGGCCATTTCCTATTTTCCCTCTCGTCGTGACTTGCACGGCGGCGGGATCGTTGGGATCAACGGCGTTTCTTGATCTTGCTGGAGCCTCTGGAGCTTTGTCCGTCTCGCGATCTAGAACGCTCACCAATTTGTATTTGAGCGGCTCGTTCCATTGACCTGCCTGGGCATCTTCACGGGTCATGATCAGACGATGTTCGAGCTGGAAAAGTGTGATGGCGTATTTCAAATCATTATCCATTTTTTTATTCACGCGACCATCGTAGTAACCAAGTGCCTTGAGCGCTCTTTTGAGATTGAAAATATCGAATGCGGACAACATCTCACTGTCCTGAATTGATTCTATATCCTCTAGAAGTCCTGCTGGGCGGGTTTTTCTTTCGGGTTGGTGTTGAACTTCGGTCATGGTTTTATTTTTATTGGTTTTTTATCGAGAGGAGTCTTTTTATTTTTTTCCGTTTTCGAAGTTGTAGCCTGGAACTTGTGGAAGTGCTGGGGGTTGTGGTGGAGTGGAACTGCCTGCTGGGTTCACGATTTTGTCTTTTGGTGGCTCTTGAAATGTTGGATTGAGCTGGAAGCCACTTGCCGGGGGCATTGGTGGTCGTGGAGGTTGTGGTGGCACTGGCATTGGTGGTGGCATCACGGGTCGTGGTGCTGGTGGAACGGGCGCGACGGGTGCCGCTGGAGTCTGCATTGGCGCTTGTGGTGGCATTGGTGGGCGCGGAGGCATCTGTGGTGGCATCACGGGTCGTGGGGTTGGTGGTGGCACTGGCATTGGCGGTGGCATCACGGGCATGACTGGTCGCTGTGGTACTCCTGGCGCTCCTGGAACCATTCCAGGCATTTGCGGAGGCATTGGTGGTCGTGGAGGTTGTGGTGGCACTGGCATTGGTGGTGGCGACATTGATGGGGCCTGTGGCGGTGCAATTGGCCTTGGTGGGGCTGGTGGCACTGGAGGTGTTGGCGGAGCAATTGGTTTTGGTGGCTCAGGTGGTTTTACTGCTGGCGCTACTGGCGCAACTCTTGGTGCTGGCACTGGTGCGGCGATTGGTCGCGGTGCTGATGGTTCGATTTTTTTCACAGGAGCTTCTACTTTTTTTATCGGTGGCGATATGAGATTTTGTTCTTCTTCTTGCGGTTTTCCGAGACGCTCGGCTTGATACTCGCGGAAGACCTGGAGAATCTGTTTTTCAATTTTTTCTGCTGAATCGGTTTGGACGCGGAAACCTGCAGCCTGTACATGTCCGCCGCCGCCGAATTTTTCGGCGAAGGCACTGGCGTCAATTGAGGCCGTCGTTGTGCGGATAGATGCGCTGACCATGCCGTCTTTTCTTTCTTTCAACAGACAAATAATTTCTGCGCCTGGAGCGTTCGTGAGAAGTTCGTCGATGATGCCGCCGGTCTCACTTTCGTCGCTGCCGGTGTCCTGGAAATCTTTGCGGGTGAGCACGGACCAAACGATGTTGTATTTTTCGTCGATCTGCATTTTCGTGAGGATGCGACCCCACAATTTGAGCATGGAGAGCTGTTTTGTTTTGAAAATATGCTGAATAATTTCTTGCTGACGAGCACCGTATGAAACGAGTCGTGCGGACGAATCGAAAGCGCGTGGCGAAGTGTTCGCATTCTGGAAACTTCCGGTGTCGGTGATAATTCCGGCGAGCAGGAGAGTGGCGATGTCTTCGTCGATGACTTTGATACCGGTATCTTTTTCGATATTTTCCAAAACTCCGATGAGGAGTTCTGTCGTTGCTGGAGCCATAATATCGACATAGTTGATTTTTCCGAAATGCTCGTTGCTGGCGTGATGATCGATATTGATGACGGGGATCTGGTGAAACATGTCCACATGATCCGTGTAGAGATGTCCGAGCTGTTCGAGTCCGCCGGTATCCACCGTGATGATGAGATCATAGCGTTCTGGACCATAATTAAAATGAACATCTCCTTCCGTCATGCGGCCTGAGACCGGCGTGATGATGATGTTCACTTTGTCGTCTTCGTTGATGGTTTTGATATTTTCAATTTTGATCTTCTGAGAATCGATGGTGATGATGAAATCTTTCGATGCCACGACGCGATCGCCGATGACGTGAGTTGCTGGCAAAAAGTGATACGTGTCTGGCACGGATTCTGGACAGACGACGGTGACTTCTTTATTCAGCTTTTTGAGTGCGAGATAGAGTGCGAGTGCGCTGCCGATGGAGTCGCCATCTGGGGGTGATGATGGCATGATCAGAATTTTCTGATTCTGCTTGATGAGGTCGACGATTTGTTGTTGTATTGATGACATTTTTAGAGTTTTGTGAGCCTTTTCGCGCCTTCAGAAGCGGATAATTTTCGAAAAGCTATTATGTAATTATAACCTATTTTTCTATTTTTGGCAAGTATTTTGGGTTTTCCGCGAACGAGCAGAAGAAAGATACCCGGAGGGTTTTTATACCTCTTTTTGGAAGACGGTGCAAGGAGCACTTTTTACTGGCAATTTATGCTGATTGAGATTCTTCCTCTCTCTGGTTCCCCATTGAATACTTTGTACCATTTATGATGGCTTCTGCGTCCATCGGTGTCATTTTTTTGGCTTTTATATCGGCTTCTCGCGCTGCGGCACCATAACTTTTTCCTTCATTGAGCGCCTTGATGAAATGTATGAGATAGACCGTCTCTATGAGAGTATTACCTCTTGCAGCCTGGTTTACGACTGTTGACTTCGTTTGGAGAAAAAACGCAAGTCTTTTCTGGATATCTTTGTTCTTTTGATACTCTTGCGATTTCATGATACCCGGGACTGCTCCTCCGCCATAGCAGGCGATCGTGTTATAGGTAAATGTAACCTGTGGAAATTCTTTCGTGATCTGCAGGATGTCGTCTGCTGAAAGTTTTTTGGTGAATTCGAAAGCATCCTTTGCTCCATGGGTAAAAATATCGACGCAGACATGTATCTCTTTTCCTTTATTCTCCTCCAGCTTCACTTGAACGATCTCTCTCAACGCTTGTTTTGGATCTCCTGTAAAAGTCACCGGAACGATATCGGCATCGTATCTTTTTCTTATCGTGTCGGAGAGGAGCATCTCTGTAAAAAGAGTATTTCCTGCAATCACCATTTTTTCTTTTTTTTCATCAAAAAGAGAAATATGAACGATTTTTTTATTTTTTGGCAAATCATAACCATCCATCGCCCGAATATATTCTTGTGTTTTTTCTTCATCCGCCACACGAATTGCCTCTTGCGCCATGCGATCAATCATCGTCGGATCCGTCTCAAACTTACTCCAAAGCTCCATGGTATCCACCGAGAACAGCACATCGGGTCTCTTTTTTCCTCGAAAATATACCAGGCTTCCAAATCTTGATATTTCGAATGTTATTACATTTTTTGTGTCGGAGTATTCGTAAATATACCCTTCATTTGTTTCTTTTATTTTTGACTCCAGCGCCTCTGCACCCTGATCTCTGCGCTTACTCAAGAGCGTTGTCTTGAAAAAGTCGCGATATAATTTTTCGCAGCTTTTTTCTTCATCTTCATCCTTCGTTATTACTCTCTGCAAAAATTCCGATGTTGCCTTTTTGCTGTTTGTTTTCATAAATTCATTTTGCCATCTTGTATATGTGTTGATCGCCTCTTTCTTCTGTTCCGCGAATGGTGTGCTTGTTATGAAAACATAGAGTGATTCCAATCTTTTATCGATCTGGGCAAAAGAAGTACTTTTTTTGAAAGCCTCCTCTTCGTGCTGGAGAAATTCCGTGCCTTTTTTGAAAATCTTCTCTTTTACGGCGGCATATCCCTGTGCATCGAGCATTTCCAGGATTCTCCCCTCTTCCGCCATGTGGTCGTATCCGCGCGACTCCTCCGTCTCCAAATTCTCTTTCAAAAGCCGCGCTATTTCTTTTTTTTCATCCTGAGAAACTTTCTGAAGTGATTTTTGTACTTTTTCCACACCGTGGAATACCAGATCCAGTTTTAGATCTTCAATGGCATCCCATGCGTCAAAAGTCTTCTTTTGTTCTCCTTTTGGGATTTCTCGCGATTTTCCATCTTTTGTTTCATTTCCTTCTGACATGCATGCACTCTACTTTATTTTTGCATTTCCCGGAAGTCTACCAGCCTCATCTGCACTTTTGTTTTTCCGTTGAAGGTATTTTTCTCCAGGTGTCCGGCGATTCTGATCGACTCTTTGGTGCGGAGTTTTTGATCGAGTTCTCCGGCACGATCTCCTTTGAAAAATGCGATGGCGTCGAGATTTTTTCCGCCAAATCTGAATGAGGCTTTGAGATGTTCGCGATTTTTTCCCACGGTTTGGACTTGCTCAACTAAAGCATCCTCTAGCGCGAAAAGTGGCTGCTCATTCCCGATGCCGAAGGGGTGGAGTTGCTCAATTTTTTCGATCGTTTCGATGGTCGCTTCTTCCGGCTTGAGCTCTGTGTCGATCGTGAGCGGCGGCTGCGACATGTCTTTCGGCTTTTTCCTCGCTTCCTGCTTGAGGAGTTCGCAAAGTTTCGGAAAATTTTCTTTCGTGACACTGAGTCCTGCGGCCTGCGCATGCCCTCCGAATCCGCTCATGACATGACCGTTGGGACGCATAAGATCCATGACATTGAAGGTTGCCGGACTGCGTACGGATGCCATAAGAAAATCGCCACGATCAGAAAAGATGAATGCCGGGCGATGGTATTTTTCGCTGATTTTTGCGGCGATCAGGCCAATAATTCCCGCATGCCAATCTTTGCTCGAAGCAATTACAATATCTTCGTTGATAGAGTCGATCGTTGCGGCCTGCGCTTCCTGACAAGCTTTTTCCGTCATGGCTCGTCTTTGATTATTCAACTCTTCCAGTTTCGCGGCGAGCATGGCGGCTTTTGAAGGATCCTCCTGAAGGAGGAGCTGAAGTGCAAGATATGGATGGGCAATGCGGCCAGCGGCGTTGATGCGCGGAGCGATTTGAAATCCCACAACGGTCGTATCGCAAGGATGCCTTTCTGGTTTTATTTGAGCGGTTTTCTGAAGATGTTCCAGCCCGAGCCATTTCGTCTGATAAAAAGATTCCAGTGCGCGGCTCACAATCGTCCGATTTTCGCCCACGAGCGGACCGAGATCTGCCACCACTCCAAAACCCGCAAATTCGATGAGTGCGTCTGCGAGGGATTTTTCCTCTGCATTGTTTATGAGAAGGGCTTGTGCGAGCTTGTAGGCGACGGCCGAGCCCGTGAGACCTTTGCAGGGATAGCCACATCCTGGCTGAAGTGGATGAAGAATCGCGTAGGCGTCGTGTGGAAAAATCTCCGGAATGCTGTGATGGTCCGTGATCATGATGTCGATATTTTTTTCTTTGGCGTAAGTCATTTCTTTCGCGCATGAAATGCCACAATCCACCGTGATCATGAGCGAAACGCCGGCCTGCTGCGCTTCGTCGATGTATTTTGTGTGCAGGCCGTAACCATCATCGAGACGATGCGGAATTCGGTATGATACTTTTGCGTTCAGTTTTTTGAGCGCGTGGACAAGAACGGCCGTTCCACTGATACCGTCGACATCGTAGTCGCCGTAGATAATGATGCGCTCGTCTTTTTGCAGTGCGGACCGGATACGCTTCACCGCTTTTTCCATATCTTTCAAGAGATAGGGATCATGGAGCGATTGCGTCTTGGCAGTGAGAAAATCTTGTTTTTGACTAGCCGAAAAAAAACCCCTGTTTTCGAGCAGGACGTCCATGAGATTTTTTGATGCGTCGGTATTTTTGATAAGCCAAGATGACACAAATAATTCGTTAGAGGAAATTCCTGATCTTTTCGCCGTGAATCCAATGAATATTTTTTTCTCGGCGGAACCATGTTATCTGTCTTCGAGCATATTTGCGAGTATTTCCTTGGATGATTTCCTTCGCCTCATCAAGGGTCATTTTTCCGCTGAAATATGGCATCAATTCTTTGCAACCGATTGAAGTCATCGACGGCAGATCCGGTGCGTAGCCTTTTTTGAGAACTGACTGGATTTCCTCGAGCAGACCGCGCGCGATTTGCGAATCAACACGGGAATTGATCCGCTTGTAGAGCTTTTCTCGTGGCCAGTCGATACCAATGATGAGCGTACTGTAGGGTGACTGGGATTTCTTGTCGACTTTATTCTGGTGCGTTACTTCGTTCATTTCGAGGGCGCGAATAATATAACGCAGATTGTTCGGATGTATCGTTTCAGCAGTACGCGGATCGATCGCTTTTAATTTTTGATAGAGGAAATCGATACCATGTTCTTCTGCT
>CAZFSD010000026.1:0-2669 GCA_964521465.1 uncultured Candidatus Peribacteria bacterium
TGGCGATGTTCTCAAACTCACAATCAAAGAAGATGGAACATTTATTTACAAGCAGATCGGCCCGGTTGATCGCGCACGCGTCATCGGAACCATCGGAAGCGCCGATGGACAATACAGCATTGTCACACCTGAAGGAAAAGCCTACAAAGTTCTTTTGGCATCCGTCACCTACTTCCATGCAGAAGTTGGCGACAAGGTGACACTCATCATTCCTGCAAAAGGCGATAGCGAATGGGGCAGTATCGAAAATGTTCTTCCAAAAGACAGCTAAAAGGCATTAGAATACTCTCAAAGCTTCTCGAAATCATAAAAATCAATCACTATGGCAGATCAACAACCAACAACTCTTGACGAAGCCCTCAAACAAATTGAAGGCTGGATTTCCACAGGAGAAAAAGAAAAAGCGAAACAGGGACTTCAAGAAGTTCTCGAATTTGATCCAAGCAATACTCGTGCAAAAGAGATGATGGCGAAATTAACGGCTCCAGTCGGACCTATTCCAGCAGCTCCAGCAGTTCAGACTCCAATGCCAATCAAGCCAGCACCAGCCGTCACCGCGCCATCACCAATACCAGCGCCACAAATGGCCGCACCAACTCCAGCAATGGCACAAACTCCAAAGCCACCGATGCCGACCCCAGCGCCAACTCCAACAAAACCAGCGCCAGTAGCACCACCAACACCAGTTTCAGTTTCAGCACCAAAACCAGCTCCAGCTCCAGCAATGCCAATATCCAACGATACAGAAAAAGCAGAAAAAATGGCCCGAATGAAAAAAATGGCGATCCTTACCGTTTCGACACTCATTCTCTTGGGAGGTGTCTGGTATCTCGTCTCGTCCTTCCTTGGCGAAAGCACGCCGGAAACCGTTCCAACAGAAACCGTACAACAAGATGAAAGCACTACCCCATCAGAAGCAGCAAAAAGTATTTTCGAAAATACCGATGTCGGAAACTCCGAAGTCACGCCTCCGGGAGAAAAAGTGAAACGCCGTGATCTAGAACAAACGACATCAGATACCAATTCAGCTTCAGAAACGGCACCTTCGACCAACCAATAATTTAGCTTCATTTCGGAGATTTCATGCCTTGCCAAAGCAGGGTTTTTATGATAGAATAATACGATACAAAAACAAAACACTATGGCCACAAAACTGGACAAAATCTTCCGTACCGCCGTCCAATATAAAGCATCAGATATTTTCATCTCTACCGGATCGAAGCCTGCGCTTCGCATCAATGGAGACATTGTGCCAATTCCCGATCATCCCGTCCTCACAAAAAAAATGGCGGAAGATTATCTGCTCGAGATCGTCACCGATGTTCAAAAAAAGAAATTCGAACAAACGCTCGACATCGATTTCTCCACAGAAATCGAAGGAATTTGCCGTTTCCGCGTGAACATGTTTGTCCAACGCAAAGGCATCGCCGCCGTTTTTCGACTCATCCCAGAGAGCGTCTACAGTTTTGACGAAATGGGACTTCCACAGTCCATGAAAAATGCGATCGCTTTCAAAAGTGGTCTCGTCATCGTCACCGGTCCAACCGGCTCCGGAAAATCCACGACCCTCGCCGCACTCGTGAATGAAATCAACGAAAAACAAGGCAAACACATCATCACCATCGAAGACCCGATCGAGTTTGTCCACGAAAATAAAAAATCCATGATCGAACAACGCGAAGTCGGCACACACACGAAAGATTTTACCATCGCCCTCCGTGCAGCCCTCCGCGAAAATCCGGATGTCATTCTCATCGGAGAAATGCGCGACCTGGAAACGATCGAACTCGCACTCACCGCAGCAGAAACAGGTCATCTCGTCCTCGGCACACTCCACACCAGCGGTGCAGCCGATGCCGTGAGCCGTATGATCGATGTTTTTCCAACCACGAAACAAAATCAGGTCCGTACTCAAATCGCAGAATCGCTCAAAGCCGTCATGTGGCAAACGCTCATCAAGAGCAAAGACGGAAAAGGCCGTCTGCCAGCGGTAGAAATCATGTATGTGAATACCGCCATCGCCAACATGATCCGCAAAGAAAAAGTCTTCCAAATTAATTCCGCCATCGAAACCGGCACCAGAGAAGGCATGCAGTCGATGAAAAAAGCCGTCATGGACCTCCTCCAGGCCGACCTCATCACGGAAGAAGACGCCAACGCCAACATCCCAAAAGAACTTGAAATTTAAATCACATGAAAAATAAAATCACCACATTCATCATTACAACGATCATCGCCATCACGATGAGCATGCCGATCGTGATTGTGCAAGCACAAGGCACGAACTCAGAATCAGCATCGGGATCACCCACCGTCACTCAACCCGCCTCCGACGGATTCCGATCATTCAATCTCAAGAGCCTCCGACTCACGGACAGTAAAGGAAAAGAACAGACATCCGCCGTCTTCGACAGAAAAGATGCAAACGGCAACAAAATTTCTCCCATCGTATCAGCAATACTCTATGTCACAGAATTTCTCACCAAAGTCATCGGATCCGTCTCTCTTCTCGTCCTCGTCGGCGCCGGCATCTTCATGATCACGAACCACGGCGAAGAATCTCAAGTCACCAAAGGCAAAGACATGTTCCTCTACGCCATTCTCGGCCTCGTTTTCACCTTCAGCGCCTACTTCCTCACCACCATTGTCCAGGGCCTCTTCATCGAATA
>CAZFSD010000026.1:2769-14711 GCA_964521465.1 uncultured Candidatus Peribacteria bacterium
ACCTTCACCAAATACACCGCCGACGGCCAGTGTAAACCAAAAGGACAAAGAGGATCGCAAGACGACCGCATCATCTGTGAAGATGTCACCTTCATCCTCACCCCGGTCAGCGGCGGCGGAGCAGGACTCCTCAACACCTATATCGGATTCATCTATCGATGGGCCGCAGGAGTCGTCGGGATCATCGCCGTCCTCGTCATCATCGTGAATGCCATTCTCATCATCACCTCCCAAGGCGACTCCGGAGCTATCGAGCAGGCACGAACCAGAATCGTAGAATCCCTGGGCGGCATCGCCATCCTCTTCCTCTCATCCGTCATTCTCTACGCGATCAATCCAAACTTCTTCAAACTCTAAAACATTCCCATGCTGCGCAAAATCCTCACAACAACACTCCTTACACTACTCCTGCTTCCAACGCTGGCCTTTGCTCAAATGACAATCCCGAAAGCAGGAACACTCCCGGGTCCATCGTTCGACTTCACCACAGAACAAGGAAAACAAGCAGCAAAAGATTTCTTGCCAAAATCCTTCGCACCATCCCTTACAAAAATGTTCATCGCTTTCGGAGCCGTCATGGCATTCTTCGGACTGCTCATTGCCGGCATACGATATATCATGGCCTACGGACGAGAAGGTGAAATCAGCGGGGCAAAAACCATGGCCATGTGGTCCCTCATCGGCCTTGTCATCTGCATTTTTTCCTACGCCATCGTCTCGGTCGTCATCCAAATAAAACTCACTTAACATGAACAAGAAAATCTCAAAAATTTTGGCGCTCATCATCACAACAACGCTCTTCATGCCAATGGCAGCGGTGGCTCAATCATATTCAGAAGGCCTATTGGATCCAACAGTCACAGGAGCAGGGACATCATCGCAAAGCGGTACTTTCTTAGATGCAAATCCATCCACACTCACGGAATCACCAAACACGCACAAAAATACTACCGATTCAGCATCAGGAACAAGTAATAATCCAACCCAACCTCCAGCAGCCGCATCATCAGACTCTGTTCAAAGCAGTCTCGAACAGGTTTTCAGCATCCAGGACAAAGACTTCAATCTCGATACTGTCGTCGGCGACAAAAACAAAAATCTCCTGAACAATCTCCCAAAAGCAAAAGACGAAAATACTTTTAACGATCTCTATGGCTCCGTCGCCAAACTCATGCTCGCCGTCGCAACCATCGGAATCTTCGTCGCACTCTTCGTCGCCGGTGCCATCATGGCCATCAATCAGGGCGATGAAAATGCCACAAAAACCGCAAAAGACATCGTGAAATATGTCATCATCGGCGTGATTATCATCGCAGCGGCCTACGGAATTGTCACAGGCATCACCAGACTTAAACCATTTTAATCGTATGAAAAAAATTCTGCTCGCCATCATGTTCGCCGTCACGCTCTTCGGAAGTACTGCCCTGCCAGTACAAGCAGCCGTAGGAATTCCAGAGTATCTCACGCCAAAAGACACACCGCTCTACAAATTCAATAGCAAACTGACGCAGGCAGCAAAAAGCGGCGTAGAAGATTTGGGAACCAAAGGTATCAACACCTTCCTCCAACTTCTGGTAAACATACTCCTCTATGTCGCCGCTCCAATCGCGGTGATGTTTGTGGCTCACGGTGGACAAAACTACGCCTTCGCCATGGGCGAACAAGGCAAACTCGACGCCGCCAAACGCGAAATCACCTGGGCTCTCCTCGGCCTCGTCACGATCCTTTTCGCCTACATCCTCGTCCGCTGGATGATCGCCACATTCTACATGATTCCGACGGGCACGGTAACGGATGGAGCAACGACGACTTCCACAAGTCAATCAAAAGACGCCGGAATGACGGAACAGGAAAAAATAAAAAAATACTGCGTTGAAGGCGGCATGATTTACTACGACACCGGAAAGAAATGTCCGTAATTAAGCCTTAGAAGGTTCTTCTAATCGTGGAAACAGCGGATCTCCTTTCGCAATTGCTGTACCTGAAACAAGTTCACCCCACGAAAAACCTCGAGCATCCGTCCCGACCTGCTTCACAATTTTCTCTCCTGTCTGCGGCATAAAAGGCATGAGCACAAGCCCAATCAAACGAATCATTTCGAGTAATTGATACATCACCACCGCGAGCTTCACCATGTCTGTTTTTGCCAAAGCCCAAGGTTTTTGCGTGTCCACATATTCGTTGCCCAAGAATACCAATTTGATCGCCGTCTCCGCAGCAAGCTTGATGTCACGCTTTTCAAAAGCAGTATTGTACTGTTCGAGAAGTACATCGACAGCAACTCCAACTGGAGGATTTTTTCGAACATCATCGTTCACTTCCGGCACACGACCCTCAAAATACTTCTCCGTCATGGACAAAACCCGATACACGAGATTTCCCAAACTATTGGCCAAATCACTGCGATAGACATTCAAAAATCGCTCACGGGAAAAATCGCCGTCATCAACCGTTGGAATTTCTTTGAGCAAATAATATCGAAGCGGATCAGCGCCATAGACATTCGAATACTCAAAAGGATCCACGACATTGCCGAGAGACTTGCTCATCTTCTGGCCTTCGCTGGTGACGAAACCATGCACGAGAATCGACTTCGGCGCAGCATATCCCGCAGAAAGTAGCATCCCGATCCAAATTCCCGCATGAAAACGCAAAATATCTTTCCCAATGATATGGAGATCCGCAGGCCAATAATGAAAAAGCTCTCCTTCCTTTTCCACATCCACCGCCGTCATATAATTCGTCAGAGCGTCCGGCCAGACATACATGACCTGCTCCGGATCGTTCGGCACGGTAATCCCCCACGGCAAAACCGCTTTCGGACGCGTGAAGCTCACATCACGCAAGCCATCTTCACCAATCATATTCAAAATTTCCTGTTTGCGATTTTCGGGAACAATTTTCAGTTCATCCGTCTCGATCAAACGGCGAATTTCGCTGGAATACTTCGACAAACGGAAAAAATAATTCTCTTCCGAGAGTTTCTCCGGTGGCTTCTTATGATTCACACAAAGGCCGTCCACGAGATCTTTTTCCAAAACAAAAGCCTCACAACCCACGCAATAGAGTCCTTCGTAACTCGATTTATACAAATCCCCTTTTTCAAGGAGCCGATTCCAGACTTTTTCAACACCCGCCTTGTGACGATCGGAGGTCGTACGAATAAAATCATCATTCGAAGCATTCAAAGCCTTGGCGAGCTCGACAAACTGAGCCGCATGCGTATCCACCAGCTGCTGAGAAGTAATCCCCTGCTCTTTCGCCAATTTATAAATCTTGGATCCATGCTCATCGGTTCCCGTCACAAATCGCACATCAAACCCGCGCAAGCGATAGTACCGGGCAAGGCAGTCTGCTTGCAAAAGCTCCATAGCAAAGCCAATATGCGGAGCAGCATTGACATAAGGAATGGCCGTGGTCACATAAAACTTCTGCTTTGGAGACATAGGAGAAAAAGGTAAAAATCTTTGCGGAAAAAGCGTGCTTATGATAACAAATTATCATGATTTCACGAAAAGAAAGTTTCGTTTGCATCCGATGCAAAGAGGAAAATCCCGTGATCCCGGCCAACGAGCGCAATCACTGCCGAAAATGCCTCTATTCCCTCCATGTGGACGAAAAAATCCCAGGCGACAGAAAAAGTACCTGCAAAGCTGAAATGAAACCAATTTTTGTTGCTATCGACACGAAAAAGGGTTATATAATAACGCACCTCTGTACCGCCTGCGGCTCTCAAAAAAGAAACAAAGCCGCACCGGATGATTCAATAGAAATCATGTCTGAGCTCATATAAAAATTTCCTCCTTCTCACTCACTCTTTACACTTTTACCCTCTCTTTACTCAGTGGAAAACGTCGTCAAATTGCTTGAGGAAACCGTAGACCATGTCCTCGACACCTACGTAGAAAAAGGCAGCACCGTGATCGTCGGAGTTTCCGGCGGCGCAGATTCCATGGCGCTTTTGAATCTGATGCTGAAACCAGCAAAAGAGCAGGACATCACGATTGTCGTTGCTCATGTCAATCACCTCCTCCGCGGCAAAGACAGCGACGGCGATGAAGTTTTTGTGAAAAAACACGCGGTCCTCAACGACCTCGATTATGTCAGCGAAAAAGTCGATGTTCGGGAAATGCACAAAAAACAGAAACTTTCCCTCGAAGATGCCGGGAGACAAGCTCGATATTCATTTTTCTACCGCCTGAAAGAAGAGTACAACGCTTCCCACATCATCCTCGCCCACCATCGCGACGACAATGTCGAGACAATCCTTATGAATCTCATTCGCGGCTCCGGTGTGCGTGGACTTTCTGGAATGCAAATGCTCAGCAAAGACATCCTTCGCCCTCTCATTGATTTCTCCAAAGAAGAACTCCAGGAATACTGCCACAAAAAATCCGTTGCTTTTCGTGAAGACAAAACCAACAGCGACACTGACATTCGTCGTAACTACATTCGCCACAAACTCATTCCTGGCATCGAAAAAGTGAATAAAAATTTCCGAGAACTTTTGCATCGAAAAAGTTTCTATTTTGAAGAAATCGACAATCTCCTCACAATCATGGCTTTCGACTTCATCAAAAAAAACTGCCTTGCAGAAGGAAAAAATATCAGCTGCAACATCGCCGGATTCAAAAAAGTAGCACCGGCCATCCAGCGCGCCGTCATTCAAACAATCTACGAAATGTTTCATGGCAGCACCAAAGGTCTCACCTTTGATCAAATCGAAGAGCTCATCAAAACCATCTACAATGATCGCACGGGCACCGAGAAATTCCTCGGCGACCGATTAAGTCTCACCATCGAATACGGCAAAGCCATTTTCCAACGCGAAATCGAAAAAAGAGAAAGCAGTCTCCCAGATCGCATACTCCAAATTCCTGTTCCAGGAGTCATTACCTATACTGGTGGTCGCATCATTACGCGCTACAAAAAAGAACTCCCGAAACGAAAAAAGAAAAACAGCATTTATCTTTCCGCAAAGAACAAAGAAATACAAATCTTCATGCGACGGTTTCAGCCGGGCGACCGCCTGAATCCCTACGGCATGAATGGAAGTAAAAAAATTCAGGACCTCTTCGTCGACGCCAAAATCCCAAGAAGCATTCGTAAAGATGTGCCCATCATCACCGACGAAAATGGGAAAATCATGGCCGTCGGAAAACTCCGAGTCGATCGCTCCTTTCATCCGCAAATGATTCCCGGATTCATCGTTGAAATCGAGTTCCGCGAAGGCGACGACAAGTAAAGCGGGAATGACGAAAACAGCCTTTCTTCCCTCGTGCTCTTGTGGCATACTAGGGAAAGTCTTTTTACTCACATCAATTTTCATGAACCCTCCTAAAAAAAGCAAAAACACCCTCTGGTATATCGTCATCATCGCTCTCATTGGAAGTGCTATCTACATGGCAGAAGGTCAGACGGATACAAAAAGTGAAAAAATCTCCATCAACAATCTCATTACCGAGATCAAAGAAGGAAAAGTCGAATCCATCGAAATCACGAGCAAAACCCGCGCTGATGTCAAACTGACAGAAGGAACGAGGCAATATCTTTTCAAAGAATCCAGTACCGACATCCTCGATATACTTTCAAAATACGACATTCCAAAAGACAAACTGGAAAAAGTTCAAATCGAAGTCACTCCCACAGATTCTACCGATTTCTGGCTCAACATCCTGTTCAGCGTTCTTCCATTCCTTCTCATTGTCGGATTCCTCATGTTCATGATGCGGTCGGCACAAAACAGCAACAATCAAGCAATGTCTTTCGGCAAAAGCAGCGCACGCCTCTACGATAAAGAGAAACAGAAAACGACCTTCGCCGATGTTGCCGGTGCCAAAGAAGCGAAAGAAGACCTCATGGAGATCGTCGACTTCCTCAAAAATCCAGCAAAATATACTGCTATCGGAGCAAAAATTCCAAAAGGCGTCCTCCTCGTAGGAGCACCGGGATGCGGTAAAACCATGCTCGCCCGCGCCGTCGCCGGTGAAGCCAATGTTCCATTTTTCAACATCTCCGGTTCAGAGTTCGTGGAAATGTTCGTAGGTGTGGGTGCCAGCCGCGTTCGCGACCTTTTCAAGAAAGCCAAGAGAAACGCGCCATGCATCATTTTCATCGATGAAATCGACGCCGTCGGTCGCCATCGTGGCGCCGGCATGGGTGGAGGACACGACGAACGCGAACAAACCCTCAATCAGATCCTCACAGAAATGGACGGATTCGAAAAAGAAACTCATGTCATTATTATCGCCGCCACCAATCGTCCAGACATTCTCGATCCAGCACTTCTGCGCCCAGGCCGTTTCGACCGCCGCGTCGTCGTGGATCGTCCGGATGTTCAAGACCGACAAGAAATTCTCAAAGTCCACAGCCGCAATAAACCTCTGGAAAAAGATGTCGATCTCGAAAGAGTCGCTCAGCAAACGCCAGGATTCACCGGCGCCGATCTCGAAAATGCACTCAATGAAGCCGCTCTCATGGCCGCCCGCAACAATCAAAAAGCCGTAGATATGCAAACGGTCGAACGCGCCATCGAAAAAGTCACCCTGGGACCAGAACGCAAATCCCGCATCATCGCCGACGAAACCAAACGCATCATCGCCTTCCATGAAACCGGTCACGCCATCGTCGGACATCTCCTGCCGGGTTGCGACCCCATTCGCAAAGTCTCCATCATCTCACAAGGAATGGCCCTCGGTGTCACCTGGTCTCTTCCGGAAGACGACAAACATCTCCGCTCAAAAACAGAATTCGAACACGATATCGCTTCCGCACTCGGCGGTTATGTCGCAGAAAAAGTCTTCTTCAATGAACTCACGACCGGCCCAAGCAGCGACCTGGAAAAAGCCACGAGCATGGCCCGCGCCATGGTCACGCAATACGGTATGAGTGAAATGGGCCCCATGGTCCTCGGCGACCAAAATCATGAAGTCTTCCTCGGCCGCGACTTCGGCCATGTAAAAAATTATTCCGAAGATGTCGCCGCAAAAATCGATGAACAGGTGAAAAAAATCATCAAAGCAAGCTACGATCTCGCCTACAAAATCATCACCGAAAATAAAGAAACCATGGAAAAAATCGTCGAAAAGCTCCTGAAAAAAGAGACTCTTAGCGGCGAAGAATTCGCAAAATTTTTCACCAAACCGACGCCAAAAAAATTACCAGGAAAAAAGTAAAAGACCGCAGCGCCGCAGCAGTATACAATTTTGAAAGATTCACATGACACAAAAAACAGAAGGACAACTCGCAGTAGATATTTATCAGACGGACACTGAAATCGTGGTCCTCGCACCGATCGCCGGGATAAAACCTGACGCCGTTGACATCTCCGTCACGGATCAGGTTCTCACGATCAAGGGCGAACGCCACATCGATCAAGAAGCCAGAGAAGAAGATTATGTCACTCGCGAATGTTTCTGGGGCAGCTTCTCTCGTGCAATCATTCTCCCCGAAACCGCCAATGTCGCAAAAATCGCCGCAAACTTCGAAAACGCAGTCCTGGAAATTCGCATCCCGGTCATCGAAAAAGTCAAAAGCAAAGTTATCAAAATACAAAAAAAGTAGTGTAAACAAAGCAGAATTAAAGCATTTCAACGATCTTTCAAAATTGCTATAATGCAAGAAGTCGAGGAGCTCTTGACGAAGCCGTACTGCCAAGTACGGTGACGAGGGAGCGACGAAGACGACGCAGCAGTATACAATTTTCAAAGATCGAGATGAAGATTACAAAGGCAGTTTTCCCAGCCGCAGGATTTGGAACCAGATTCCTTCCCGCCACCAAATCACAGCCAAAAGAGATGCTTCCGCTCATCGACAAACCCGTAATTCAGCATCTGGTCGAAGAAGCCGTCGCCTCCGGAATCGAACAGATTATCATCGTCACTGGCCGCGGCAAACGCGCCATCGAAGACCATTTCGACGCATCATGGGAATTGGAATCCGTCCTCAATCAAAAAGGTCAGCAAAAACTTCTGCGTGAAATCCAAAACATTTCCAAACTCGCGGAATTCATTTATGTCCGCCAACCCGAACCACTCGGCGACGGCGACGCCATTTTGCACGCGAAAAAACTTCTCAAAAATGAACCCTTCGCCATTCTTTTCGGCGACAGTCTCATTGATGGAAAAATCCCGGCAACAAGCCAACTCATAGACGCATTCCAGAAAGCAAACCAAACCATCGTCGGTGTCACGCCCGTTGAAAAAGAAGACATTTCTTCCTACGGCATCGTATCCTCTCGTACCGGCACATCAGGACAAAAAACATTCGAAATCGATTCCATGATCGAAAAGCCTTCACCAGAAAAAGCTCCGAGTAATCTCGCCATTGTGGGGAAATATATCGTCACACCAGAAATCTTCGAAGCGCTCGAAAAAGCACAGAAACAAGACAAAAAGGAGCTCCGTCTCATTGACGGTCTCAGGCAACTTCAGAAAACTCAAAAAGTCTACGGCCACAAACTCGACGGCACTTTCTACGACACCGGCGACAAATTCGGCATGCTCAAAGCCACCATCGACTTCGCACTGAAACGAGAAGACATGAACGGAAAACTCAAAAAATATCTTCAAGAAAAATTCAAAAAGTAGTATTCACGATCATGCTCACCATCATCGCCATCGGCAAACTCAAAGAGCCCTACGCCCGAGAAGCCTGCGAAGAATATCTCAAGCGTCTTTCGCCATACCTCAAAATCAATGTCGTAGAAATTCCAGAAACGCCATTCAAAGACACAAACGATCGAGAAAAAATCCAAAACACCGAAGCAGAAAAAATCCTCCGCCACATCAAAAAAGACACCCACATCATCGCCCTTCATCCCAACGCCAAACCGCAAACATCCGAAGAATTTTCAAAAAAGCTCACGCAGTGGCAACAAAAAAGCGATGTCGTCTTCATCATCGGTGGTCCACTCGGCCTCGCACCAGAATTCCTCGCCCAAACACAAGAGAAACTCTCCCTCTCCCCGCTCACCTTCACCCATCAAATGACCCGCGTCATCCTCCTTGAACAGCTCTATCGCGGCATTATGATCACGAAAAACAAGTATCACTATTAGACCACAAAGACAATTCTGACAAGTCTATCAGGATTGTCAGGAAGACGGTTTTCAGCTATAATGATCTGTTAAGGTCGCTTTTACGAAAAAAAATATTCGCAAAAGACCTCGGACACCAAAAACAAAAAATAAAAATAAAACATCTTCTTCTATGATCGATCCGCAACTCCAGCTCCTCATCGAGGAAGCAGACAAAAAGAAAATGAATGGCGACCACAAATCTGCCATTGGTGTCTGTGAGAAAGTTCTCCTCTACGACCTCGACTGCGCGGAAGCGTACGAAGAGATCGGCGACAACTATCTCAGTCTCCAAGAATATCACAAGGCAAAAAAAGCACTCGATCGTGCCATCCTCCTCAATCCCTATAGTCCAAATGCGAATTATCTGCTCGGATTCGTCTATTCCTGCATGGGAAAATGGAAAACCTCCATCGAATACCTCGAACGCGCCGATCAGCTCTACCCAAATCACCCAGAAATCATCCGCTGCCTCGGCTGGAGCATGTACCACGAAGGCCAAAGAAAACGCGGCGTCATTCTCCTCGAACGCTCGATGCACTTGAGCCCAGAAGATGCTCTCATCCTCAACGACTTAGGGGTTGTCTACATGAACGAAAAAAACTTTGAACGTGCTGAAGCGCTCTTCAAAAAAGTCCTCGCGATCGAACCCGACAATCAAAAAGCGAGAGAATGTCTCAACGCGGTACGATTCTTCAGCGCGGAGTATAAGAAATTGGAGAAGTAAAAAAGTCGCAACAAAAAAACCACAAAGACCCTTCTTCGAAAGGGTCTTTTCTTTTACCACAAGCCATGGTATCATCAAAATTCCAAAGGAATGTACTTTGACGATCGCTCTGCCTTTGGCAGAGAGGAAAGTCCGAGCACCATCGGAACGCGTAACAGATAACATCTGCCGTTCGAACTCGAGCCGCGGCCTCCGGGCCAAAGCTGAAACTCGAATAGGGATAGTGCCACAGAGACGATACGCCTTCTGCCTGCGGCTCAAACCACAGACAGAAGAAAAAGGTGAAAAGTTCGGGGTCACCCCGAAGTCCCTCCGGCAACGGAGAGGAGTGGTAAACCCTACGTGGTGCAAGGTGGATGGTGCGGGTGATGGCGGGAAACCGCTTTTCGGTTCCGAAAAACTCACCTGTCGCCCACTGCATGAGCGTCTTCGCGAGAAAACGCCTAGAGAGATGATCGTCCGGACCGCGAGTTTCGCCACAAGCGAAACGAGCGAAAACCGTACAGAACTCGGCTTACAAGGCATTCCTTTGGATCGAAACGATACTTCGGCGCCGCGCGCCAGAAGTCAAACCGTCGCTTTCCCGACGGCTTTTTTGTTGGTAGACTAGCTCCGATGAAAAAATCAGAAATTACCTTTGGCATTTTACGAATTCCCACGGATTTCGTCATGACCTTGCTCGCGTTTCTCATTGCCTACAAAGCGCGCACAATCACCGACCTCATTCCCGGAATCACATTCCCCTTCGACTTTTCACGACTTCCAACGACGCAGTCTTATTTCACATTCGCTTTCTGGTGCAGCACAGGCCTGATCCTCCTCTTCGCATTCAACGAAATGTACAGTCTGCGCACCACGAGCAGTTTCAGCCGCGAAATCAAAAAAACATTCATCCTCAGCGCCGCATGGATCATGCTCATCATCGCGCACTTTTTCATTCAACACGAATTTCCTTTCTCTCGTCTCGCACTGGGATACAGCTGGATTTTCACCATCATTTTCGTCATCACCGGTCGCGGAATCATACGACTCATCCAATACATACTCCTGAAAAACGGCATCGGCAAGCGCCGTGTCGCCGTCATTGGTGAATCAACATTCTCTCGTGACATCACGCGCATCATCGAAAAAAATCCGCGTTACAAACTCATCGGATTCATTACCGAAAAAGCAAAACATACCGACAGAAAAAATTTCCTCGGAACGATTGATGAACTCAAACAGCTGATCCAAACAAAAAAAATCGAAGAAATCATTCAGACCCAAGGAAATCTGGAAAAATTCAAAGATACACATATTGTCCAACTTTGCCGCGAACACCATATCGCCTACAGTTTCGTCCCCGACCTTCTCGAGATTGAACGCGCCAACATTGAAATCAGCAGCATCGACAAAATTCCCCTCATCAAACTCAAACCCACGCCACTCGATGGCTGGGGCAGCGTCATGAAACGCATCATGGATATTTTTGGCAGCATCGTGGGACTCATCATTTCAGCACCCATCATCACCGTCGCCGCCATCGCCATCAAAATCGATTCACCAGGCCCAGTCTTCTTCAACACCCTCGACAACGGAAAACCGGCACTGCGCGTGGGGAAGAAAGGAAAATTTTTCGTCTGCCAGAAACTGAGAACCATGCAGGACGGCGCACACGCCCGCAGATACGCGCAAGAACTCGCCGAAAAAAATCTCCGCAAAGGCTCCCCTCTCGTCAAAATCAAAAACGATCCCCGCATCACGAGAGTCGGAAAATTCCTGAGACAATTCAGCATCGACGAACTTCCACAATTTTGGAATGTCCTCAAGGGCGACATGAGCCTCGTCGGCCCACGCCCTCATCTCCCGGAAGAAATTGACAAATATGCAAGCCACGAAAAATTCGTCCTCGAAATCAAACCCGGCCTCACCGGCCTCCCTCAAATCAACGGCCGCAGCGACCTCGAATTCACCAAAGAAATCCAACTCGACACCTGGTACATCCAAAACTGGTCACTCTGGCTCGACTTGCGTATCATCCTCAAAACCATCGTCACCGTCGTACGAGGCTACAAAGAATAACAGCAAAGCTGGATGAAGCTGATAGCAGCTTAGAGCAATTTGACAAAAGTATAAAAAGAGGTGAGAATCGAACCTTAA
>CAZFSD010000027.1:0-14220 GCA_964521465.1 uncultured Candidatus Peribacteria bacterium
GCGTCGTCATCCACGGACTTGTGGCGCAGGCTCTCAACGAACGCGGAAAAAAAGCGAAATTCCTTTTCGAATTCAACGACGCCGATCCGATGGACGGCCTTCCCGTGTACCTCGATGAAAAAGTCTATCGCCAGCACATGGGAAAGCCGCTCAAAGATGTCCCAGCACCACAGGAGGCTCCAGAAGGCCACAAAGGCCCTTGGAATTATGCAGAATACTACGGCATAGAGTTTTTGAAAGTGATCAACATGATTGGTTTCTATCCGGAAATCGTTCGCGCTTCGCAGCAGTATGCGCAGGGAACCTACGACCAGTGGATCGAAAAAGCGCTCCTCAGTAAAGAAAAAATCCGCACCATCTATCGCGAAGTGAGCGGCTCAGAGAAGCCAGAAGATTGGTATCCTCTCCAGGTCATTTGTGAAAAATGTGGCAAAGTCGGCACGACGAAAGTCACCGGTTTTGACGGACAGCAGGTCACCTATCACTGTATGCCAGACATGGTGAAATGGGCAGCAGGATGCGATTATAAAGGAAAAATGTCGCCATTTTGGAGTAAAGGCGGTCGCGGAAAACTCCCATGGAAAGTCGAGTGGCCGGTGAAATGGTTGGGTTATGGAGTAGGCATTGAAGGTGCCGGAAAAGATCACTGCGCCGCAGGAGGATCTCACGATGTCGGTGATCGTATTTGCCAAGAAGTGTTCGGCGGCAAAACGCCATTCAACATTCCGTACGAATTTTTCCTCTTCGAAGGTGCCAAGATGAGCTCCAGCAAAGGCATGGGCGCCACCGCACACGAAATGTCACAATCGATCCCACCAGAACTTTTGCGCTTCTTGCTGACAAAATCACAGCCACAAACACCGATCAATTTCAACGCCGACGGCGAAACCATCCCTCGTCTCTTCGATGATTACGACAAAGTCGCGCGAGTATTTTTCGGCGAAGAAGAAGGACACGACGATAATAAAACACTCTTCCACTTCACCTGCGTCAACGAAGAAAGCGCTCGCAAAAGATATTTTCCACGATTTTCTCGCATCGCATTTCTCGTGCAAATTCCGCATCTCGACATGATCGCAGAAGTAGAAAAATTAAAAGGCGCACCGCTCACGCAGGATGATACAAAAGAAGCGAAACTCCGCAGTGAATACGCCATCAAATGGCTGGAAAAACACGCAACGGAAAGCCAAATTTTCAAAGTCTTCGAAGAGCGAGTTCCAGAAAAAGCAGCAGAACTTTCGTCGGAGCAAAAACAATTTTTGAACGAACTCGCAGATCTTCTCGAGCAATTCGAAAAAGAAAACAAGCTCACGGGAAATGCTCGTGGTGAAGCTCTCCACGCCAAAATTCACGAACATCGAAAATCCTCCACGCTCGAAGCTCGTGAAGGCTTTGGTGCGATTTACATGGCGCTCATCGGGAAAAGCTCCGGACCACAAGCAGGATGGTTTTTGGAAGCTCTGGAGCCAAAATTTGTCATTGAACGATTTCGCGCCGTCGCGGCCCTGAAAGCGCCAGAGAAAAAAGAGCTGCAGTTGATCGAAACAAAATTTTTGCGTATCGATCCAGCAGTACAAGCAATGTTTCCGCAGCTGCAATGGGGCGCGGCAATGATTCAAAGGCCAGAAGGAAATGAAGATACAAACGGAGCATCAGCAGGAATTTCGGCTCTCGCTCAAGAGATCATCGCAAGCTTGAACCTCAAGGATCTGAAGAAAAATTCCAAAATCCTCGCCGAATACAAAGCGATGTTCAAGAAATTCGGCGTCGATCCAACCAAGCGAAAACCAAATCCTGTAGCGCTCATCGACCGCCTCGTGAACGGAAAAGATTTTCAGCATATAAATCCCGTCGTCGACGTCGCAAATCTCATGAGTATGAAATATCAGCTCTCTTGTAGCGTTTTCGACGCAGAAAAAATCGCGCTCCCGCTCACGCTGCGCTTCACCCAGCACGGCGAAACATTCGAAGGAAAAACAATCCAAAAAGGCGAACTCGTCTACAGTGATGCAAAAGGCATCATCGTGCGCCAAGATTACAATCACCGTGACCTCCCAACCGTGAACGAAAAGACAAAAAAAGTCTTCGTCCTCATCGACGGCAATAGCGAAACGAGGAAAGAGCTCATCGAAAAAGCACTCAGCGAAGTCTGCGAAAAGCTCGGAGGAAAAACGGAAGAAAAGGAAATGATCGCTTAATCTTCCATCGCGTAATCGTCATATTTGCGCTTCTTCTCGAGCGTGACGAATGTCATCTGTTCTTTGCGGAATCCGAGTTCCACGCGACCAATCGGACCGTTACGATGTTTGCGGATAAAGAGATCCGTGATGCCCTTGCGATCCGTATCTTCTTCATAATAGTCCTCGCGATAAATCATGAGCACGATATCGGCGTCTTGTTCCAAGCTTCCTGATTCACGCAGATCGGAAAGTTGCGGAATTTTGCTCGGACGAGTCTCCACCGCGCGCGAAAGTTGCGAAAGTGCAATAATCGGAATATGGAGTTCGCGCGCGAGATATTTCAGCGACCTCGAAATTTCAGAAACTTCCTGCGTACGATTCGTCATAGCATTATTGCTCGATTTTCCACTACTCATGAGTTGCAAGTAATCAATCACGAGAGCGTCCAAACCATGTTCCATCTGGAGTCGTCGCGTCTTTGCGCGAAGTTCCGCGATCGAACTTCCGGAAGAATCATCGATATAAATTTTCATTTTATTCAGGTCGTCCATCACGGGACCCATGCGCGCAAAGTCTTCCGGCGCCAATTTTCCCGTGCGAAGTTTCCATGAATCCACGCTCAAAAGTGAACAGAACATGCGTTCCACGAGTTGTTCTTTAGACATTTCCAAAGAAATAATACCCACACTGCTCCCGTTTTTCGCGATGTTCTGAGCGATATTCAAAGCAAAGGCAGTCTTACCCATACTCGGACGACCAGCAAGAATTACGAGATCGCTTGGTTGCAAGCCAGAAAGCATGTTATCCAAATCCTGGAAACCCGTGGGAACACCGCGATACTGCTGCTTCGCCTCGGAGTCATGAAGATTCGAAATTTTTTCGTAAGTCTGGTTCAATACCTCCTTAATATGAACGAATCGCTCCTTCAAGAAAGTCTGCGACACGCCAAAAAGTGACTTCTCTGCCGTCTCCAAAAGATTTTCCAGTGGCTCCGTTTCTTCATATCCCAGGGCAATAATTTCATCACCAGCCTTGATGAGTCTTCGCAAAGTGGATTTTTCCTTGATAATCAGCGCATATTGCACGACATGGCTCGAAGTGAATCGTTCCGTCGAAAGATCGGCCAAAAAAGACATACCTCCGATATCATTGAGAAGATTGCGATCTTCGAGATAATTTGTGAGCGTGATGACATCGATCGGCATACGGCGGTCATACAAATCCACCATCGCACGAAAAACAAGACCATGAATGTTATGATAAAAGTCCTCTGGCGTGAGAAAATCTGCGATCTTGAGAAGCGCATCTTTATCAATCAAAACCGATCCCAAAACCGATTTTTCCGCCTCAAGACTGTGAGGTGGAATTTTGAGTCCCGGAAGTGATGCGCGATGATCGTTCATAAGAAAATGGTGTCAGAAAAACTCAACTCAATGGACAAACACCATGACAAATTTTCAAGAATTTTTCAAAAATATTTTAAAAAAAAGAAATATTTTGTTCATGATTTGTTTAAAGCTTGTTCACAACCGATAGGTACAATCGCTCCATGAAGGCACAACATCTCGGTACCCTTGGAGAGCGTCTCGCACAAAAATATTTTGACACAAATAAATATAATGTTTTAAAAAAGAATTACAGGAGCCGGTTCGGCGAAATTGACATTATCGCAGAACATAATGGTGTCACTATTTTTTGCGAAGTAAAAACGCGTCACGGTCGTTTTTTTGGCATCGGCGAAGAGTCCATCACGCACGCAAAACTCCAAAAAATAAAAAAAACAGCATGGCTCTACATGGAGCAGTACAGCGTCAAAAAATGGCGTATAGATGCCATTATAATTGAATTAAGAAATTCTCGTTGGTACTTAAAGCACTACACAAACATCAACAGGTAATTTTTTCGCCATTGCGAAAGTGAAATGCCGCAAGGATATCGGCAGTACGAAGAGTGTCACTCGCATCGAGATCAGCGAGAGTGCGTGCAATTTTGAGGATCTTGTGGATCGCCCGCCCGCTCATCTGATGTTTTTCCGTGAGCAGAGAAAGAAGCGATGAAATATCAGGGCTCAGGGGAAAATTGCGAATCTCTTCAGCAGTCAAAAGGCCATTAAATTTTCCTTGTCGATCCAACTGTCTCTTGCGAGCCTGTTCAACGCGTTGGCGCGCCACGAAAAAATCCGTAATAACCCCATCGGTCGCCCCGCCTCCTCGGCGGGGCTCCAGAATATTTTCCCGCTGCATCATGACCATCAAATCAATTCGGTCCAAAAGCGGCCCAGAAATACGACGCATATATCGCATGCGATCCGACTCGCTGCAAATACAATGTTTCTGCAAATCTCCAGAAAAACCGCAAGGACACGGATTCATCGTCCCGACAAATAAAAAGCGACACGGGTATGAAATCCGTTCTTTCGCTCGTGCGATAGTGACGACATCGTCTTCCAGTGGCTGTCGCAAAAGATCCAGTATTCGCCGTGGAAATTCCGTCACTTCATCAAAAAAGAGTACACCATGATGCGCCAAGGAAATCTCACCCGGAAGGGCGTCGCCTCCTCCTCCAATCAAAGCTCGCTCAGTAATCGTCTGATGAATTTTTCGCAGCGGCGGGAGATGAATAATGGGCATTTCTTGAGACAATAAGCCGTGGAGGCAGTGGAGGCTGCTCACCTCCAGCGTCTGCTCATACGAAAGATCCGGAAGAAGTCCAGCAAGAGTCTGTGCTAATAAAGTTTTCCCCACACCCGGAGGACCCTGAAGAAGAATATGATGATGTCCGGCCGCCGCCACCAAAAGGACTTTCTTCGCCATGTCTTGACCCAGAATTGCGCGCCAAGCGGATGTATCGCGATACGCAGAAACAGGAAAGCCCTGAGTCATCTGCGCCGTCACAACATCTTCGCCGGAAAAATGTCGTATCAATTCGCGAAGATGTGAAACCCCATAGATTGTTAATCCTGAAACAGCATGCGCCTGTCGCAAATTCCCCTGCGGCAAAAAAACCGCCTTCGCTCCAGCCTGTTTGGCATGGAGAAGGAGTGGAATAATGCCCGATAAAGGTCTCACATGCCCATCCAAAGAAAGTTCGCCGAAGAAAAACACGCCACCAGGATTGTTCCCCGTCCCCCCGGCATCAGCACTCGCCACGCCAGTATGGGCACTCGTTCCGTCAGCATCCTTTCGCACCTGCCCCGACGCCATCAAAAGTCCCATCGCAATCGCCAAATCAAATGCCGGCCCATGTTTTTTTACATCCGCAGGCGCGAGATTCACCGTCTTGCGTTGCATGGGAAATTGGGCGCCGCTGTTGCGGATCGCAGACCGTACTCTTTCCTTAGCTTCTCGAAGCGCAGCATCAGCAAGGCCAATAATCTCAAAAGCAGGGAGTCCCTGCGCAATATCCACTTCCACAGTAGTAGTAGAAGTACGAAGCCCCTGATGACAAACAGAAAGAACACGAACCGGCATGCGAAAACCATAGCAGTCCCACATGAACAATTTTGAACATTTTTCTTACAAAAATCGGTCAAAAATATGAACTTTTTGTGAACGGAAAATCCATATTTTCAAGAGATGAAAAGTGCTATACTGCGCTCATGCTTCAAAAATTCGTTATCCAAGGCGGAAGACCGCTCCACGGCGAGATCGTAGTCAGCGGTTCCAAAAACGCCGCACTCCCGATTCTGTGCGCCACACTCCTCACATCGGAAGCCTCCACGATTACGAATGTTCCCGACATCGACGATGTGAAAAAACTCTTCGCCATTTTCGAAGAACTTGGCGTCAAAGTCACTCGTGAAGGATCAAAAGCGACCATCGACCCGAAAAAAATCACATCCATTCGACCACAAAAAGAACTCATCGAAAAAATGCGAGCTTCAGCCCTTCTCGCCGCTCCTCTCCTCGTGCGCACCGGCGAGGTTGATATGGCTTTTCCTGGTGGCTGCGTTCTGGGAAAAAGAACACTTTTTGCTCACACCTCTGTCCTCGAAAAATTCGGCGCAAAAGTTCTTGATGATCATAAAAATTTCAAACTCAGTACCAAAAAGCTCTCTCCCGCCAGAATTATGATGCCGGAAGCTTCCGTGACGGCTACCGAAAACGCCCTCATGGTCGCCGCTGCAACGCCGGGAACCACCGAAATCACTCTCGCTGCTTGCGAACCTCATGTCCAAGATCTTTGTCACATGCTCGTGAAAATGGGCGCCAAAATCAAAGGTATCGGCACCCATCATCTCATCATCACCGGTGCGAAAAATCTCAAAGGCGTGCGCTACGAAGTCACCGGCGATTATCTCGAGGCCGGGACATTCGCCATCGCCGCCGCCATCACGCGAGGCGATGTCACGATCAAAGGACTCCCCATGATGCATCTCGACAGTTTCTGGCAGAAATTCGAAGAAGCCGGAATTCCTTTCGAGAAAGAGCAGACCAGCGTTCGCATTCACGGCGTCACCGAAATTCAGCCCATCAGTGAGCTCAAAACCGCCATTCATCCAAGCTTCCCCACCGATCTCCAGGCCCCATTTTCCGTCCTCATGACCCAAGCAAAAGGCGTCAGCAAAATTTTCGAAACCCTCTTCGAAGGCCGCCTCAGTTATCTTTTCGAACTCGAAAAAATGGGAGCCAGAAGCGAAATTCTCAACCCACAAAAAGCCATCATCGTCGGAGGAACTCCTCTGCGCGGCACCGAAATCGCCAGCTGCGACATCCGAGCCGGCGCCGCCATGGTCCTCGCTGCCCTCGCCGCCAAAGGTGAAACTACCGTCACGAACATCGTCTACATCGACCGCGGCTACGAAAAACTCGACGAAAAATTAAGGTCCCTGGGCGCGGATATTCGCAGGGTGGAGGGGTAAGACACAATCAAAATAATTACTCCGCACATGCCAAAAAATCCAAATACAGGAAAGGAAAATGCCGCAGCAGGAGCACCGGAAGGGTCAGAAGCGCGACACAAGAAGGGTGGCGCGAGAAGAAAAAACAGCGCAGCAGGAGCACCGGCAATCACTGACGCAATCAGCGACACAAGAGGAAGGGTGTCCCATGGATTCGCGCCCGGAATCGGTGAGGATCCGGACGACGCATGGAAATTTCCAAAACCACCAAATCCCTATACCGACGGAGCTCTTCCAGAAGGAGAGCCTGATCCCGACGAACTTCATCCTGGTGCTGTCAGTGCATCGCCGAGAGGGAAAGATGCAAAAAGGACTGAAGGCAGTGGATTTCAACCTGGCATTGGTCCAGATCCAGACGACGCATGGAAATTTCCAAAACCACCAAATCCCTATGCCGACGGAGCTCTCCCAGAAGGAGAGCCTGATCCCGACGAACTCTATCCTGGCGCCGTGGGGAGATCATTTCCGGATTGATTCATTTTTTTCATAATTCGAGAATTCGAATCACAAAAATCAAAACCCCACATCAATCCTCCCCTCGCGATCCGTTCGTCGCACATTCGTGATGCCGGCATCCTGTAGGCGTCCAAGAGCTTCAGCAGTCGGATGGCCGTAGCGATTTTTGGCACCCACGGAAATCAGCGCCATTTTCGCACCCACTGCACGCAGAAATTCCACACCGGAGCTGTATTTGCTCCCATGGTGGCTTACTTTCAAAATCTCCGCACGCAAATCCTGACCGGATTTCATGAGCAGATCTTCCAAATCAAAGCCCATATCGCCGCCGCTGAAAAGTAGAGATTTCCGCGTGACTCGCTGGCCCACAGAAGTATTTTCACCCGTGCTTACATCCACCACCAGCCTCAGCGTCACCGACGTATCGTTGAGTGAGTCAAAATGTTGGCTGGTCAAAGGCTGAAACGGATACAAAAAATCCAGAAAAATGCCCGGCTCCAGTTCGATATCACGATCGCTGCGCACAAAAGCAATCGGCACGCCGCCCGCATCATCGCCGCCCGCACGACCATCACTTCGCCCCTGATTCGCCGCCTGAAAAAACTTATTCTCCAGCGGACTTCCCTTCAGCGCCCCACTCAGAAAAATCTGCCCCACTTGATATGATCGGAGTACATCCAGAAACCCCTCCGCATGATCACTGTCAAAATGCGTCACAATCGCAATATCAATTTTCCGATCAAAGAAATTCAAAACCTGCGGCAATTGATTCATGACACTGTGTCCCTTCCCCGCATCAATCATGACTGTTTTCCCATGCGGCGTCCTGAGGAAAATCGCATCTCCCTGTCCCACATCCAGCGTCAGAATATGGAGTCGCCCATCCGGCAACTGCCCTAACAAATCCAAACTAAAAAATCCCAGCACAATCACCACGGTAGCCCACCACCAAAGTACAGTACGAAACGAAGTCATACGCCACTTCTAGCACAGTGACATGAACGATTCTGAACATTTTTCTGAACAAAATCTAAACAACTGGAAAGACTCGAAAAGAAGAATTTTCGGGATTTTGTGAGCGGAAAATAAGCTTGTCAGATCCCCACATGGCTTGGACAAAAGATCCATCCGGAAGAACATGATTCAGAGCTACGGGATGAGTATTTTGACGAAGGTTGTCATAATCCGGCGAGCTGCAAAGTTCCAAAAATGTGGGCAAATCCATGAAGTCATAGCGCCGCTCAAGAGCCTTCTGGAAAGATATATCGCCATTGCCCGTGGAGCTCTCACCACGAACAAAACGACTATCAAAAAGTTTCAGGCGACCGAAGTTATTGCCGAATCCGGTCTTTCGAACATTCTCCCGGTGATGTTGCTGATGTCGTGCATGTGCCGCAGCCGCAACGAAATCAGCAGATTCGCGGCCCGGAAGCATGCGCAAAAAACGAAAATCCAGCGCCACGCCATCTCTTAGAATATCGTATTCACGGCCATGGTTGCCAAGGCCACGAACATCGAGATATGGTACATGGCGAAGTTTTTTTTGGAGAAATTGTTCCATCTCCCGAGAATCAACCGGCGGTACAAGGAGCGCTTTATCAGGCTGGAAGTGAGGGTCAAAATGTACGAGTTGGTCACCGTCAGCATTATAAGCAGTTGCTCCGGAAAAAAATACCGAAGAAGAGAGAGTCGATAGGGACGAATCACGGGAGGCAATAAGCGGAACATGGGGGGCGGGATTGTGATGCAGGCATTTTTCCGGAGATGCAAGGTGTCCGAAGGAAAAAATCCCATCAAGGACTCGTGCGACACGATCTCTCGCAGCAGCAGCGTGAAAAGCAACGGCACGGAGCGCCTCAGGGGACGCCGATGAGCCTTGGGCATCAAAAATTCGCTCCGCTTCAGTATTGAAAGATGGCTTGTCCTTCAATACCGATTGAACTGCAAGATGCTGTATCGCCCGCGCATCAAGAGTTGGCGCATCATCGGAGATATATGTTCCTCGAACATCAGGGCCGCAGTGGATGTAGCTCTGCCCCAGGACCCGTGCAAGTGCAATGATCGTCTCAAAAGGTATAGAGGAGGCATCATACCGATCAAAAACTGCCAAAAGTCCTCGTGCATCTCCTTGCTCAACGAGTATTTGAGCAAGTTCATTCACGAAAGACTGAGATGAAGATGAATGGGGTGATGGTTGATTCATGGGAATTGCGAGAAGCGTCTACGAAAAAGTGGCACAGGAAGTGCCACAAAATACAATTTTCCATAAAAAAAGTCAAGAGCGAAAAGCCGCTTAAGCCTTTCTTGAAGCCTTCTTCCTGCGCCCAAACACCCGTCCCAGTCCCACGGAAGTCAGACCCAGAAGTCCAATTCCAGGGCCCGTTTCTACAAGACGAATCTTCGTCACAGCGCCACTACTTTCATTGCCCGAAGCGTCCTGTGCTGCGACCTTGAAGAAGTAATCGCCCGGCGTCAGTGAGCCGCTTTCGAATTGCAAAGCATCTTTTCCGAGAGCAACGATTTTTCCATAATTTTTTCCGGAATCAGAGCTGAGATACAGAATATATTGCATGAGGTCGCCAGCATTGTTGACGCTGCCTTTCCAGCTGAGTCTCACGCGCAAATCTTTCAAAGCTTTTGCAGCAAGTTTCGTGACATCTTCTGGAGGCGTGGTATCGGCCGTCGCAGCGCCACCGGCACCGTTGAAGTCGACCTTGGCATCGTCGCCAGAAAGAATTTTTCCATCGATATCAGCAACATCTTTCATTTCCAGCGTATAGGCCACAGGACCCTGGGTCGCAGTAGTGAGCGTTACAACAGTTCCCTGATCATTGACATCGACCCCGGTGATTTCGAGTGGGCCCTCTTCATCGCCTTTGAGATGAATTTTGAAATGTTCTTTTGGATCGAGACTCAAAACAACTTCTTTGGAGAAAGTGAGTGAAACCGTAGTATCGCTCAGGGACTCCACTTGCGCCACGCGAAAACCTTCAGGAGCAGCATTCATCGTTGGCTGGGTTTTGCTATCACCTTTTCCATCACCACCGACCGCACCGCTGTCCACAACCGGCCCGGAAACTCCAGAAAAAATCTTGGAATCGCCATTGCCTGCGAGGATGAGGTCGCCTTTGTCGCTTGCAACATCGGTCACGGTGAGCACATATTCTGTGCCAGGAATTTGATTATCCGTCTTGAGAATCACGGTTTTGCCCGTTTGATCTTTTGTATCAAGCGCAGCGCTACTCACCGTCAGATTTTCGAGTGTCAAATTGTCTTGAATCACAAACGACGCCGCAGGAGAAGTCTCCGGAAGCTTCACCGCCTGAGAAAAAACAACAGAGACCGTGTCTTTATCCATTGCTTTCGCATTCACGATGGTTGGAGCAGAAGCGGCAATCTGACTGGCAGTCAGATCTTTTGTATCACCCGCAACCGAAGTGGAAGTTTTATTGAATTGTGAAAGGGCAGAAGCGGCAACCAGATTCGTGTCTGGCGTTGCGCTGACTTCAGGGCTGTAGGATTCGCTTTCATTGCCCGAAGCATCATACGCCGTCACCGCAAAATAATAGGTTTTTCCATTTTTGAGGCCAGAAACCGGAAATTCGAGAACATCCCCCGCATCCACCATTTGTGAATAGCGAGCCGTATTCTCGACCGTCACCGAATTCACACCGGAATAAATTTTATAACCCTTCACCGCTTCATTGTCAGTTGCGCTGTCCCACTTTAGGAGAACTTCTCCATTACCCGGCGTTCCCGAAAGCTTCAGTACATCACTCGGAGCCGTCGTGTCTGTGTTCGCCGGAGCCTGCGCAAAAGCACTCATCGGCAAGGCGAGAAGAACAGAAAGAATCAGAACAGAAGTAAAACGGCGGATGTACATACAGAAAGTGATTATTGGTGTTTATTTTTTTGCGACCCGCTTTCAAAGCGTTCATATAATTATACCAAATTTATGCAAAAAGGTCAAGACCAGAAGAAATGGCGAAACGGAGGGAAAAAGGCGAAATTGACTAGTCGAAAAAGTATCAATTTCACTTTCTTCTCATTTTTTGTTAAGCTGACGCACAGATATGAAATTACGAATCACACTTCCGGTACTCCATCATTTTCCGCATCTGCTCGTGGGAATTGTGATTGCAAAAGGCGTCGATAACACGCGACGACTTTCTGCCATGCAGCAGCTGGTGCGCGGTGCGCTTGCAACCCGCCAGCGTGAGTGCGCGAAGCAGCCTCAGCGCGAAGCCTTGAAACTCTGGCACGAAGTGCAAAAAGAGAAATCTCGTCTCGAAAAAGTATTAGATGATGCCAAAAAAGGGGTTATGCCCCCATCCGGGACAACCATCGAAGATATTGCGCTCTACGGCGCTTTTCGCCATGAAGTTCCGGTGCGATGTGAAGATTTGGATCAGGTTTTTGGAGATATTGAGTTGGGCTATGCCGATGGCGGAGAATCTTTTCGCCAGAAGGGTTCCATGAAGCTGGAACATCCAGAAAGCCAGGAAATTATTTATCGGGACAAAGCCGGCGTGCTTTCCAGGATGTGGAATGCGCAAGAATGTGAGCGAACCGCTCCAATGCCAGAAACAAAAAACGCCATTTTCGTTGTCGAAAATCTCGGTTTCTACAAATACGAACAAATGAAGGATATTATGAAAGAAATCGGTATGACGGTGCAAAAATATTGCAAAGGTAGCATCGAAATCCACATCCTCGGCGATCGCGTTTCAGAAGTCGATCTCGGAGTTGCTGGTCTCGGAAATGCGAGCGAGGCGGAACCAAAACAGAATGCACCAAGTCTTCTCTTTCATCAAAAAGTCCTGGCGCAGGCCACCAAAGAAAAAGAAGTCACGCCTGCCGCACCCATCATGCCAGAAGAAAAAATCACGGAACCAGAAGAGAAAATCGAAGAAAAGCCCGTAATTCCCGCCATCAAAGCGGCTGTAGAAAAAGCGGAAATTCCACCTCCAAAACCAAAAAAGCCGGCGAAAAAATTTCTCGTCATCGATCATATTCATGACATGTTGAAAAATGCCGCACTCAAGGCATATTCCGAAATAGAAGAAACCACACTCCCCGAATTCTCCGTCGCCGAGCCAAAAGATTCTTCGCACGGCGATTACGCGACTAACATCGCGATGGTGCTCGCAAAAACACTCAAAAAAGCACCACAAGAAATCGCCCACACCATCATCGAAAAAGCCGACACCATCGAACAGGTTGAGTCGCTCACATTCGCGCCACCAGGATTCATCAATATCCGTATGAGCAAGGTCTATCTCGAAACAAATCTCGATCAAATCATTCGCGGACAATCTCCGTACGGCCGCATCAGTTACGGCAAAGGCGAAACGATCATCGTCGAATATTCTTCGCCAAATGTCGCCAAACCGCTCGGCGCCCACCATCTCATCACGACGATCCTCGGCCAGGCGCTCTACAACATCTACAAATTTCTCGGTTACGACGCCATTTCCATCAATCACATCGGCGATTGGGGCACACAGTTCGGCAAAATTATCGTCGCGTACAAACTCTGGGGCGACAAAAAAATCATCGAAAAAAGTCCGATCGACGAGCTTCTCAAACTCTACGTGAAATTTCACGAAGAGGCAGAAAAGCCTGACGGCAGCGGTTCTCACCTCGAGGATGAAGCGCGCCTGATTTTCAAACAGCTCGAAGACGGCGACAAAGAAATCAAAAAACTCTGGAAATGGGTCGTGGATATCAGCATGAAAGATGTCGAAAAAACCTACAAAGCCCTCGGCGGGATCACCTTCGATTACACGCAGGGCGAAAGTTTTTACAACGACAAAATGGACGCCATCATCGAAAGCGGCATTCACAAAAAGATTTTCTCAACCGGAGAAGGTGGCTCACTCATCGCGCCATTTGAAAACGAAAAAATGCCGCCACTCCTCATCAAAAAATCCGACGGTGCCACGCTCTACGCCACTCGTGACCTCGCGCAGATGCACTATCGCATCAAAACCTGGAGTCCAGAAAAAATCCTCTATGTCGTCGATGTCGCTCAGTCGCTCCACTTCCAGCAACTCTTCGAAGTCATGAAAAAATTCGCCGCACATGACGAAACCGGCGCGATCAACCAAACAGAGCTGGTACATGTCTCTTTCGGCCGCATGAATTTCGCCGACAAAAAAATGTCCACGAGAAAAGGCAACATCATCGCCCTCAACGAAGTGTTAAAAGAAGCCGTCCAACGCGCACAGATTCTCATTCTCGAAAAAGACGGTGGTAACACCGGAACCAAAAAAGCCAATCCCCTCCTCGCCCAAGCCATCGGCGTCGGCGCCGTGAAATACAATATCCTCTCGCAAAACCGCATCACCGACATCGTGTTCGACTGGGATCGCATGCTCTCGCTCGAAGGCAACAGCGCGCCCTACATCCAGTACACCTACGCCCGCAGCCGCAGCATCCTCAAGAAAAGTGAAGAATGGAAAGATAAAAAAATCGATCGGGAGAGGCAGATTGACCTTTTTCAAGCCATCGAAAGCGACGAAGCAGGGCAGTCCACCGAGCAGGCCGGCGCCGCACACAGCGAAAAACTCCTGAGAAAACTCATTCAATTTCCAGAAGCGCTCCTCCGAACCGCGCAGGAATACAAGCCAAATCTCCTCTGCCAATACCTCTACGAACTCGCACAAACCTTCAACGCTTTCT
>CAZFSD010000028.1:0-14025 GCA_964521465.1 uncultured Candidatus Peribacteria bacterium
ATCGAACGCTCTAACCAACTGAGCTAATCGTCCAAAAGAATAAAGCTCATTGATTGTAGCAAGCGAAGAACCAGAACATCAAGCCTTGTTTTTGAAAGCCTTGAGAGCAAAAAAACAGCAAAGCGAAGCGGTATAAGCAAGGAAAGTTCCCAAAAAAATTCCAAAATGAGGAAAAGTATAAATAACAACAATGGGGTAAAGAGCAAGTGGAAGAGATCCGAGAGGACTATTTCTATAAATTTTAAAAAGAAAAGCACTGTCATAGTGCCAATGAAATATCATAAGCGTTGAAAGAAAAACGGCAGGAAAGCCACTAAAAACACTTCCCCAGAATGGACCAGAAGTTTTGGATAAATACACTGCCAAGGCAATGAAGAAGCCAGCAAAACCAGCACGAATAAATTTCTCAGTCGAGGAATATTTCAAAAGCACATGCTTAGAATGCTCTTGCGGTCTCATGGTGAGAAAAAAATAACCGATGCCAGTAAGAAAAAGATACCCTGCAATTGATAAACCAAGATTCGAGAATTTATAAATTGCCAAAGGAAGAGAAATCAAAAACCACAATAAAACACTGACCGTAGAACAAAAAATAATCGACCACAATTTGGGAAGTTTTATTCTTGAAAGATAAATGTAGATCGACGCAAAAACCATGACGACACCAACAGAAAAAGGCAGAAGATGTGCAACTTCAGCGACCTTCTCAGGCGAAAGAGCCCATCCAATAAAGAAAAGGCTTATGGCAATGGTCGATGGAAGCGAAATAATAATTCCGGCAATTTTTTCTGAAGCGCGCTCCGCAATAAAACTCAAAAAAGCAACAAAGCCGCCCCCAACGATAAACGAGGTGATGATTTGAACAAGGAGAAGTTGGGACATAAGAACTTCATTCCACAAAATATATCTGAAGAATACCAAACTTGAAGGAAAAAATACAACTTCATAGTCACAAACCTACACCAACGCCCCCGCCTTCTTTCGAACATCTGCATATGGATCGTGGATATTGATCACACTGCGATTTCCCACCATATTTTGGACCGTTTCCAGGCTTTGACGGGCACCCCAGTTGTCCGCAAAGATGGGCTCGCCGTTCTTACTGCTGCCGAGATAGGTAAACCAATGACGACCGTCTTTATCCGAACCGGGAATTCTTGGTAAACGATTCGTCGTTCCTGGCTGAAGCTTATCGCCATAACCGCGAGTGCCATTCACAAAAAACACCATCCCCGGACGCACGGAGCGCAAGTCAGCATAGGTCAAACTACTCACCCGTTTGCCGCGCAAAAATCGTGTGGCCTTTTCGGCAACAGGAGCATTGAAATTAAGTCCATACCCCTTCTCGCCCAACTGACTGAGCATCGCGCGAGTATAGACATCGGAAGCCTGTTCACAGTGTCCACGAATAAATTCACCGGCACCCCGTTGATACATCTTGCCCGTAATCTCAAAAAGTTTCTGAGAAATCATCATATCCATCGCTGTTGGCGCTTCACGAAGAAGATCTTTTTCGTAGACCGAAAGTTCACTCTCCGAAAGTTCACGCCCTTTCAAGACCGCAAAAGAAGGATCATCCTTCACCGTCAAAAACATACTCATATACAAAGGCTGTCCGAAATTCTTCTTCCACAATTTCGAGAGATTCTTGAGCATCACGAGATCTTCCGGCTTGATTACCGCTGAAAGGAATTGATTGAATTTCGCCGTATCCAATTTCCCAGCAGAAAGATCATTCCACCACCCTGGATACACTTTATTCAAATCATCAAAAGTCTTATCAAGCTGGCCCGTGAAATAATCGTCATTCACGAGCACGTCTTCACCGACACCGCTACTCGTCAAATAATTGCGAAGAGCGTCTTTCAGATAAATTTTTCGCTCTTCTTTTTCGAAAAGAGAGCTTTCTTCCGCGATTCTTTTTTGCGTTTCTTCATGTTTCACATCCTGCGTTTCCAGAACATCAATACGATAACCCGTGTGAATAAAAGCATATTGATCCGTTCCAGCAACGAAATATCCCACACGACCATTCACCACGCGTCGCTCCGCACGATCAAAAAGTAAAGTTCCATGTTCATCAAACACGCGAATCGCCTTGATCGTCGGTGGCAACAAATGTCCCGCGCCGATGCGTTTTTCGGCGGTATGAAGCTTCTTGAAATCAACACTGAAACTCCCGAATTGTGCCGCATCTTGCTTCAAATACAACGATGAAAGTCGCAAGTGTTTTTCGAAAGGATTTTGCGCATTTTCCATGGCCGTAATGCCACCTCGACGCAGTTTTTCAATGTCCGTCTGTGACTCCGCCCACTTCTGAAATTCCGCAATTTTTTCCGGCGTCTGAAGTCGCGCATTGAGCATATCGATGTATTGTTTGAACACCGGATCATTCACATCGATACCCGGTGAAAGTTTTGGACTCGACTCGATGTCAGAAATTTCGCCACCCGGTGGAGCAGAAGGTGGAGCATTTGGAGGTCGCTCACCGGAAGGAGGTCCACCCACCATCGTCGCCGGCACATCAGCACCCACATGTTTCAAACTCTCACGCATAAATTTGGCGAGGAACTGATCAGGAACGGTGCCATGAGCACTACGACCATTGCCGCGACCCCATTCCACGCGAACTTTTCCATCAGCACTTTGATAGACACCAGGACTCACCTGCGAAAGCTTGAAACGATTAATAATTTTCACGGCACCTCGATCACCAATGCTGCCTTTGATAGAGCCAATATTCACTTTTCCGCCCGCCTCGATATAACGAACCACATTTTCATAATTCAAGCAATTTGTATCCATGAGAGACATTTCCGGAACCTGTGCGACATATCTCTTCATCTCTTCCGGCGTTTTCACACCACGCATCGTTCGCCCAACGAGATCACCTCCACGGCTGTAACCAGCCACATGGAGCGACAAAGGATGACCGGCTCTTTTCTCCGCCTCCGCAGCAATGCGAGCCAAAGACTCACGAGTAAATCCATCGAATTTTCCACTGCCAGAATTTTTCACACCGTGCACCACTGCGAGACCCACCGGAAGCCCATTCTGTTTTTTATCCATATTATAGCTATGTCCTTTGCCGCCATCACCAGGACCAAAAACCATCAAGGTTTTAAAATCATTTTGTGGCAGACGAAAGCGAACAAGACCAACATTCGTATCAAGAGTAAAGTCATTATAAGCGACAACTTTTTCCTGACTTTCAGGTTTTTTTTCTGCACTTTTCTCTGGAACTTTGTTCGCATCAGACGAACCAGTAATATCATTACGACACTGCCTGTATGCAGCAACGATTCTCTTATACTCAGCGACCTGTTTTCGAAGGGTCTCTGTCCCCTTTTCGTAACCCGCCGGATCAGAATTTTTTATGCCCTCCAACTGTTTCCCCACACGATCAAAACGAGCCAGGATTTCTTTTCCCGCTCTACAGTCGAGCACACCCTGTTTCATCTCTTCTTGAGACGGGAGTCGATCAATCTGCGATTTCATTTCAGGACTTGAACCAGGCATGTATTGATATTTTTATGGATCATGCCATTCTATCATAAAAACAGCTTTGTGACAAGCTGAGAGGAGTCTGGTGGACGATAGTGGATTCGAACCACTGGCCTTCTCGGTGTAAACGAGACGCTCTAACCAACTGAGCTAATCGTCCAAAGCAAAGCTGAAAATCAAACAATCAAAGCTGAAGCGAAGCTCCATCAAGCTGCTCCATTTCAGAGTGCATTCTGGTGCCGGGAAGAGGATTTGAACCTCCACGCCCTTTCGAGCGCTACCACCTCAAGGTAGTGCGTCTGCCAATTTCGCCATCCCGGCAAGATGTGCCAGGAAAATATACTGAAACATTTCCCAAATGACAAGAGGCAGTCTATTGATCCTCCGCCTGGCCAAGTTTCAGAGTTTTTTCCACGACAGATCCACTGCTCCAGACCGTAAGACGCAAGGTATCACCAGGTCTTCGAGAACGAATGCTGTCCTGCAGGGTAAAATCCTCATTTATTTTTTTCCCATCAACGGCAATGATCACATCACCTTTTTTCAGACCCGCTTTTTCTCCAGGACCACCAGGAATGACGGCGAATTCACCATTTTCCTCATTGCCAACGAGAAGTGCTCCATCGGTAACGCCTTTGAGTTGCAGCTCTTTCGCACGATCTTCATGGATCATCATGTAGCGAACACCAATGATCGGACGAACAATTTTCCCTTCTTTCTGAACGCTTTCGAGAACACCCTTCGCGTCATTCGAAGGAATCGCAAAACCAATTCCATTGGCAGAAGCCGCGATCGCCACATTCACGCCAATCACCTGCCCCGCAAGATTCACGAGCGGCCCACCACTATTTCCCGGGTTGATCGCCGCATCCGTCTGGAGAAGTCCCGACAAAGATTCCGAACCACCACGACCGTCACCCGCCACGATTCTTCGTCCATTCGCACTGATAATTCCAGCCGTCACCGTATTTTGATATTCCGCAAGCGCGTTTCCAATAGCAAGCACTCGCTGACCCACCTTCAAGGCAGAAGAATCACCAAAAACCACAGGAGCAAGTTTTGGAAGATTTTTACCACCCTTCTTTTGAATTTTTACAAAAGCCAAATCATTGAGAGGATCACGAGCCACGATCTTTGCCGGAAATTCCTGTCCATCATTGAGAACCACGGTGTAATCCGCCGTATCATCATCAACCACATGACGATTCGTCATCACCAAGCCATCCTCCGTGACAATGAATCCACTTCCCCCACCAATGCGCTGTTTCTTCGTTTCAGGTTTTTGAGTATTTTTTTGTTGCTGCTGAGGTTGCACATGTCGAAATTGAAAATTCTGATTCCCAAAAGGAAATCCGAAAAACTGTTGGAAAGGATCGCTGGAGTCATCAGGTCCAATCCCAAAAGGCATCACCTGCTGTCGCGCCACTTGCAAATCTTTTGTGAGAATAAGAGAAACCACCGAAGGCTTCACCTTTTCAATGGCTTCAGTAAAAGATGATTCTTCGACATAAGTTTTCTGGGAAGTATTTGTCATGGACGAAACATTCTCGGAAGAAGGCGATCCAAAGCGCGATCCGAGAAATCCGCCAAAAAGACTCACGATAAAACAAGCAGTAAGAAGAAAGGTAAGATTTTTTTTCGTCATATATGTATGAAAAAGGTTTAAAAATGCCCCGGCGAAGGAGCATCCTCCATAGTACTCAAAAACAAAGAAAATTCAAAAAGTTGGAATTGCGACGTTGCAAAAAATATGATTGAATATGACCGGCATGACCAAGGAAAACATTCGAAACCATATTCGACTCCTTCGCAAGAAGCACGCAGCAGAAAGCCAAATCGAAAAAGAAATTAAAGAGCAAAAAATTTATACAAGACTAGAAAATTTTGAACCCTTCAGGACGGCAAAAACCGTCCTTTTTTATGCAGCAATGAAGGAAGAAGGAGAAGTTGAAACACTCGAACTGATCAAAAAATATATTCAAGAAAAAAATATCCTCCTTCCAAAAATAGAAAATGGAAAAATGACACTCAGAAAAATAAGAAATACAAACGACCTCACGCCAGGAACATTCGGCATTCATGAACCAAATGAAAATACAGAAATGGAAGAAGATGAAAAAATCGATTGTCTCATCGTCCCCGGAGTAGCGTTCGACAATCATGGGAACCGCATCGGCATGGGAAAAGGATTTTATGATCAACTTCTCAGAAAAACGCGAACCAGAAAGTGCCCGGCGGTTGCCCTTGCTTACGAATTTCAAATCGTGCAAAGTGTCCCGGTGGAAAATCATGACGAACCGGTGAATTTTATTGTCACAGAAGAAAGAATGATCGATTGCCAAAACCAAGTCTTTTAAATCCTATTTCTCTAACCCCTTCTCTCATGCCAACATCCATGCAACAGTTCGATCCACAGGTCTATGATGCCATTCAAAACGAAGCGCATCGCCAATGGGAAGGGCTGGAACTCATTCCATCGGAAAATTATGTCTCCCCGGCAGTCCTCGAAGCACTCGGCTCTATCATGACCAATAAATATGCCGAAGGATATGTTGGAAATCGCTACTACGGAGGATGCCAATTCATTGATGTGGTTGAGGGACTTGCCATCGAGCGAGCAAAAAAATTATTCAGTGCAGAGCATGTCAACATTCAGCCACTTTCAGGCGCACCGATGAATGTCGCCGTCTACTTCGCCCTGATGCAACCAGGAGATACCATCTTGGGTATGGATCTTTCTCACGGAGGTCACCTCACCCACGGACACCCCGTAACCTGGATGGCAAAACTTTTCAATTATATTCGATACAAAACACGCGCCGACAACGGTCAGATCGATTACGATGAAATCGAAAAAGTAGCTCGCGAAAACAAGCCAAAAATTATTCTCGTCGGATACTCCGCATACTCACGAGAAATTGACTATGTACGAATCAAAAAAATTGCTGAAGAAGTGGGAGCGATCACCATGGCCGATGTTTCTCATATCGGCGGGCTCATTGCCGCAGGAGAAATGAATAATCCCGTACCGTCTTTTGATGTTGTCACCACAACAACACATAAAACGCTCCGCGGACCTCGTGGAGGCATGATCATGTGCAAAGAAAAATTTGCAAAAGCAATCGACAAATCCATCTTCCCGGGACTTCAAGGAGGACCACACGAAAATAACATCGCCGCATCGGCCATCGCATTCAAAGAAGCTCTTCAGCCAGAGTACAAGGAATACGCAAAACAGATCAAAAAGAATGCAAAAGTCTTCGAGGAAGAGTTTAAAAAGAGAGATTACAAAATCATGTTCGGCGGAACAGACAATCACCTCCTGCTCATCGACATCACGACAAAAGGTCTTACCGGAAAAGAAGCGCAGGCAGCACTCGACAAAGCCGGAGTAACACTCAACAAAAACATGATTCCCGATGATCCACGAGGCGCCATGGATCCAAGCGGCATCCGCCTGGGAACTCCAGCCATCACAACCCGTGGCATGAAAGAAGGAGAAATGAGAACCATCGTCGAATTCATCGACAAAGCCGTCGCCAACTTCAAGGACGACGCAAAACTCGCAGAAATCAAGGCCAATGTCGAAGAGCTTTGCAAAAAATTCCCAGTACCAGGAATTAAAATCTAAAAACAAGGATATATGACACTGATGATTACTTTTTCTTCACGATCATCAGTGTCATATCATCAAGCTGCTTATAAGAACCGGTAAATTCTTTGATATCACTCAGAATGGCATTTCGAAGAGAGAGCGCAGACGGAAGAGGAGCATGCTGAGAAAAAGCTTTTTTGAGTCGAGCCAATCCATAGTTCTCCTTTTCATTTTTCCAAGCCTCCGGAAGGCCATTACTAAAAAGCAGAATCGCATCTCCCGATTCCAGAGCGACCGGTTCACAGACCAACTGCTTTTGAATATCCGGCACAAGCCCAAGAGCCACCCCGCTTGCGGCAGTTGAGGTCACGCTCCCATCCTTTGCATGAAAATGAAAAAGAGGCTGATGGCCCGCATTCACAAATTCCAAGGTTTTTTTATTCCCATCCCAGAGCAAAAGACCAAGAGAAACAGAAGCATCTGAAGGAATTTTTGTTTTCAAAATTCTATTCACCTCAGCAAGCGCATTCACCGGAGGAAGAGTTGCAAAAGCGGAAACAAGACTATCGGAAAGAGCAGAGAGAACTGCCGCCGAAACACCATGCCCTGTGGCATCACCCATGTACATAAAAAATGTATTTCCAGGACCTTCTACAAAATCATAAAAATTACCACCAACCTCGAGCGCCGGCAAAAGGCCGGCGGAGATATCGAGATCAGCAGGGACATGCTCATTTTTCGGCGCGATGGCACCCTGAATCTGTGCCGCAAGTTCCAACTCTTTCGAAACGCGTTCACGATACATGGTATCTTTCAATGTTTTTTCAACACCTTCCGCCATGCTATTAAAAGCACGGCCAATGACTTCAAATTCATCACCGCTATGAATATCAACGCGATGCTTCAAATCGCCTTGAGCAATAACTGTCGAACTTTCAATAAGCTCTTGTACTGGTTTATGGATACGAGATGCAAAGAAAACGGCAAAAGCAATGCCGAGAAGAAGCCCAAAAAGAGCCAAATAAAGAATTCTCGTTTGAATGGATTGAATATCACTATCCAAAAGATCATACGACAACGTATAGGCAACGCTATAACGCTCAGAAACAGGGATAACAAAAACCTGAACTCTTTCAGATCTTCCCAGGGAAGAAATAGGCCGCTCATCAATATCAATAAAATCATACGAATCCTGAGAATTCTTTTTCAAAAAAATGACGCGCCCCTGAGAAGTAGAGGCTGAAGGAAAATGCGCCTGAATTTGAGACAAAAGCATCGGATTTTTCGAAGCATCCTGATGACTCTGAAGAGCACCACGGGAAATATCAGCATCTCGATCAACAAAATAAAGACTTTTTCCATCATAGGAAAAAATTTGAAGAGACTGAACGGCAGTATTTTTAGAAAAAACAGATCGAACATTCTTCTCAAAAAGAAGGGTGTTTTTCTGAGTTTGATATTGTTCATAATCACGCACAATATGGTCAGAAACAATTTCAGCGAAAATGCTCACATTATTGAAAGTAGAGACACTCACATCTTGCTGTTTTTCACGAATGAAAACAGTAGCAGAAACGCCCAAAAGAATAAGAACAAATGATGCGAGAGCGACGATGATTTTAGTGCGAAGAGAAAACATGAGATAAGACAAAGATTAACGAAGTTCCTGAAGAAGGAAAAGCCCATCCATACGCGGAGCAAATGATACTTTTGAAGATGCGGCCACAAGAGAAAAAGTTTCAAAAAGCGAAACACCGTAAAGATCATCAGAAGCAAGATGTTTTATGAGGGCTTGGACGAGGCGATTTTTTTCATCTTGATCAAAAGTTTTACGAAGCCGCAAGATAAGAGAATCCACATCAGAATTTGCATATGAACCGAAATTTTCAGAACCCTTTGAAAAAATAACGGTTTCAAAAAAATCAACAGGATCAGCAAAATCGAATTTCCAAGTATAAAAATACATATCGACATCGTGAACTTTTTGCGAAAAATCAGAAGGTTCAAAATACGAAAGTGTGACAGAAAAGCCAATTTCGCTCAAACGCTGCGCCACATAATCCCCCACTTGTTCGAATCCTTTCAAAAATCCAATGCGAAGAGGGATAAGATCAATAGGGGAAACCAAGCGGACGGCCTGTCGCGCTGCAGCAGTATCAAAAGAAAGAGAAGAGAAATGTGGATCAAACCCCTGGACATCATTTGGCAAAAATTGATTCGTAAGACGCCCGAATCCATTGACGAACAAAAGGAAATCCTGAGGGTTCAAAGCTTTAACAACTGCTTCACGCAGACGACGATCATGAAAAACACTTCCGTTACCAAGACTTCGGAAAATAAAAAAATTTGATTCCAGAGAAGGAGAAGAAAAAACAGGATAATGCAATCGTTCCAATTCCTCAGCATTCGCTGGTGGAACAGAAGCCAAAACTTGCACATCGCCAGAAGTATAAGCACGAACGCGATCAAACTTGTTCACAATCGTTTTCAAAATCGCCGTTTCATAGACAGGAGCTGCGCCCCAATAATCAGCGAATCGATTGAAAGTCATCTGCTGACCTCGTTTCCATTCCACAAAACGATATGGACCGGTCCCAACAGGTGTAAAAACACCCTGGTCTGCATACTCTTTTGGAAAAATAAGCAGCTGCGTCATTTTGCTGAGAAACAAAGGGTCCGGACGATCTGTGAGAACGCGGAGAGTAGAGGCATCAACCGCCTCCATATCAAATCCAGCAAAAATGTTCTTGAGATCCGAAGATCGAAAATTCTTTGCACGCTGAAAACTTGCAAGTACATCGGAAGAATCCAGAATTTTCCCATTATGAAATTTTACCGAAGATCGCAAAGTAAACTCCCATTCCAAATCATTCAAACGCCCAAATCCACGAGCGAGCAAAGGAGTCATTTGATAGTATCGATCAAACTGAACAAGCGGCTCATATATCTGAAGAAGTCGGCTACGAATCGCAGGATCAAGTGAAGTCGGCTCAAGTGATAAAGGTTCCTGTGAAAAGGCGACCGCAATGCGAGGAACGCTCTTCGACTCAGCATGCGAAACGACAACGCGAGAATCAGAAAGAGCGTTGCCCACATTCCAAAAATCAGGAAAAAGAAGCTGCACCGTCACGAAGATGAAAGCAAGGCAGAAGCAAGTCCCAAGAATGATTTTCCAAAAAAATCGCATGAGTTCTTTAAAAATTTTGTGATATCACGCCATTATACCACAAAACAGCTTTACAGACAAGCATGAAACCCGTAGAATCAAAGCCGCCTACTCAAAGAAATTCCTGTACGCAGCTATGGATCTCAAGCACATTCGAAATTTCTGCATTATTGCGCATATTGATCACGGAAAATCGACATTAGCCGATCGTCTTCTGGAAATCACGGGGACGCTGGAAAAACGCGAAATGAAGCACGGACAGATGCTCGACATGATGGAACTCGAACAAGAACGCGGCATCACCATCAAATTGGCTCCGGTGCGCATGAACTGGAAGCAAAAAAACGCAGAAACCGGCACAGAAGAGAATTTTGTGCTCAACCTCATCGATACCCCAGGCCATGTCGATTTCACCTACGAAGTCTCACGAAGTCTCGCCGCATGCGAAGGAGCTATTCTTGTCGTCGATGCCACTCAGGGTATCCAGGCACAAACGCTCGGAAATTGTTACCTCGCACTGGAACACAATCTCACCATCATTCCTGTCATCAACAAAATCGATCTTCCGGCAGCAGATGTTCAATCAGTAGCACTGGAAATTGAGAATACACTCGGCATTCCACGCGAAGAAGTTATTCACATTTCTGCAAAAGAAGGAACAAATGTTGAAAAAGTCATCGAAGCCGCCATCGCGCGAATCCCCGCACCAAAACCAAGTAGCAGCATGAAATCTCAGACGGACGAAGATGAACTCAAGGCGCTGATTTTCGACTCTACCTACGACACCTACAAGGGCGTGGTCACCTATGTCCGTCTTATGTCGGGATCCGTCAAGCGTGGAGATCATGTATATTTCATGCACAACGGAAAAGAAGTTGATGTCCTTGAAGTTGGCTATTTCAAGCCAAAATACCAACCAACAGAGATACTTTCATGTGGTGAAATTGGCTATATCGTGACAGGCGTCAAAAATGTCAGCGAAGCGCGCGTCGGTGACACTATCTGGAAATCAGGAAAAGAAAGAAAGGAAGTAAAAAACTCGTCACCCGTTCCAGGATACAAAGTCGTCAAGCCGTTTGTCTTCGCCAGTATTTTTCCGATCGACGCCGATGATTTTGCAACGCTCAAAGAATCCCTTCAAAAACTCACGCTCAATGACTCTGCACTGACCTTCGAACCGGAAAAATCAGGAGCACTCGGATTCGGATTTCGTTGCGGTTTTTTGGGACTTCTCCATCTCGATATTGTTCAAGAACGACTCGAGCGCGAATACAACATGAATGTCATCGTCACGGCCCCAAGCGTTTCCTACAAAATCGTCGATACAAAACGAGAAGAAAAAATCATCTCCAGTCCATCGGAAATGCCCGATCCATCCATTATCGAACACATCGAAGAGCCATGGATGAAAGTTGAGATCGTCACGCCCAAAGAAAGTATCGGCGCCGTCATGAGTCTTTGCCAAGACAAACGCGGTATTCACAAAAACATGCAGTTCATGGACGAAAAACGCGTCATTCTGGCTTTTGAAATGCCACTCGCCGCGATCGTTATCGATTTCTATGATCAGCTCAAAAGCATCACCGCCGGCTATGCCTCCATGAATTATGAATTCATCGAATATCGCGAAGAAGATCTTGTAAAGGTCGATATTCTCGTCGCCGGTGAAAAAGTCGATGCTCTTTCGCTCATCACGCATCGCAGCGAAGCACAGCGTCTCGGAGCAGAAATGACCGGAAAGCTGAAAAAACTCATCCCAAAAGCGAATTTCGAAATCGCCATCCAGGCTGCCATCGGAGGAAAAATCATTGCCCGCGAAACGATTTCCGCCATCCGCAAAGATGTCACCGCAAAGCTGTATGGAGGCGACCGTTCACGCAAAGACAAGCTTCTCAAGAAGCAAAAAGAAGGGAAAAAGCGTATGAAAATGATGGGGAGCGTCGAAATGCCACAAGAAGCATTTTTGGCAATCTTGAAAAAAGAATAACCCCTGAGATTCAAATTCCATTCCAGCCTTGAACAAAGCTCCAGATCATGGTATAATGTCATGATGCAATTCAAAGTTCCACAAGACGTACAGCGAGCAGATACGATCGTCGGTCCGCTCACCATGAAACAACTGATCGTTGTCGCCATCGGCGGTGGATTCGCGTATATCTCTTATACGACACTCGCGAAAATCTATACTTGGGAAATTTGGCTTCCACCAACAGCACTCATCGTCATACTCACCATCGGATTTACTTTTGCAAAAGTTCACAGTCTCACACTCTTTCAATACTGCATCTGCATGATGCAATATCTCTTCATTCCAAGGAAAAGAATCTGGATTCAAGGAGCAGCAGAAGTTCAAAAACCACTTTCTTCAGAAGAAAAGAAAAAAGAAGAGAAGCGAGAAGAAGCAAAAGAAAAATCTCTCAAGGATATTGCTGATCTCGTCAAAATAGTCGACAAAAAAAGAAATCCTTAAATACTCTATCCTCTACTCCCCATTGTCATGGACACCAAAGACACTGTACGCGAAGGAAAAAACAAAAAAAATCCTGCACAAAGCACTCAAATTCACATGCGTGTTGCAGAGATTCGCGACAATACCGTTGTTTTGAAAAACGGCGGCGTCCGATCAATCCTTCGTGTCACGCCAATCAACTTCAACCTCAAATCAGAACAAGAACAAAATGCACTCATTGTCGGATATCAGGGATTTCTCAATACACTCGAATTCCCCATTCAGATCCTTGTGCGATCACGAAAGCTTGATGTAGATCAATACGTTGACCGCATGAAAGGAATTGCTGCAAAACAGACAAATCCCCTCCTTCAAAAAGAAACTTTCGAATACACCGACTTTGTATCCAGGCTCGTAGAATACGCCGACATCATGGAAAAAGACTTTCTGGTGATTGTCCCTTACAATCCACCACGCGCAGAACAAAGAGGATTTTTCGACAGCATTCTTTCGATCTTTCAAGGCAAAGAAACCTATAGCGAAGTCAAACACCGTCACGAAGAATTCGAACAACTCAAAAAAGGGTTAAGCCAAAGAACGAGCGTCATTCAAAACGGTCTTGAAAATGTTGGACTCAAGGTTTCAGAACTGCAAACACAAGAATTGATCGAGCTTTTCTATGGTGCCTACAACCCCATCAGTGCTCGAAATCAAAAGATCACCAAGCTCGACGAAATGGCAATTCAAACCGAAGAAGAAAAGAATTAAAAAAAATTCCCAAAAAGACCTTCCTTGAATTTCAAGGAAGGTCTTTGAAGGTTTTAAAAAACACTGTTCCAGCAGCGCCCTACTTTCCCAGCACCGAGGGTGCAAGTATCATCGGCGAAGAGTGGCTTAACTTCTGTGTTCGGAATGGGAACAGGTGTGACTCACTCTCGAGAGCTGCCAGAACAGTGTCTTTTAAGGGACACCGTCCAGAAGAATTCGATCTTGTTGTTCATTTTCACTAATTGCCTGTATACCGAGAAAATATGTTTAATGAAAAAAGTTCAATCGCCTGTTAGTATCGCTCGGCTCAGGTTGTCGCCAACCTTACACCTGCGACCTATCAACCATGTAGTCTTCATGGAGGCTATGGGAAAACTTAATCTTGGGCACGGCTTCCCGCTTAGATGCTTTCAGCGGTTATCACGACCGAACATAGCTACTCAGCTGTGCCGTTAGACACGACAACTGATATACTAGAGGTTCGTTCATTCCGGTCCTCTCGTACTAGGAACAAATTCCCGCAAGTTTCCTTACGGACACGGA
>CAZFSD010000029.1:0-9943 GCA_964521465.1 uncultured Candidatus Peribacteria bacterium
CATCTCTCGGGCGTGTTCGCAATGTTTTTCGTACGGATTTTTTGGACGAAGAGTCACTCGCGGTCCTCTATCGCTTTTGTCGTTTTTTTATTCATCTCTCTTCCTATGAGGGGTTCAATATTCCTCTTCTAGAAGCGATGACTTCTGGTGCACCCGTCGTACTTTCCGACACCGATATTCATCGTGAAATTGCCTCATCGGCAGGTTTTTTTGTTGATGCTCTCAGTGAATTTGAAATTGCAGCAGCAATGGAGAAAATCTGGCATGATCGCTTATTGCGCGAAAAACTTTCGAAGCATGGTCTTGAGCAGGCAAAAAAATATTCTTGGAAGGTCAGCAGCAAGAGACATTTTGAACTTTATCAAAAATTATCTTGACGGTGAGTGGGAACTCACCTATGATAGGTGCGTATCCTCTTACTTTTCTTTCCATGGCTCTCGATTTTGCATCTCTCACGCCGAAACAAACCGAGCTCTATCGATTTATCGAATCGTATCAGATGGAGCATGGGGCTTCTCCGACCATTCGCGAGATGTGTGGTGCACTTTCCGTTTCTTCCGATAACAGCATTATCAAACATCTCGATGCACTGGAGAAGAAAGGCTTCATCACTCGACGCGAAGATATTCCTCGTGGCATTGGACTTTTTGGAAGCGTGAAAAACCGTCTTCAAAGCCCTGCAGAAGTCAAAATTCCTCTGCTCGGATCCATTCCGGCCGGTGGTCCCGTGATGAGCGAAGAACACATCGAAAAAGAGATGACTGTTGGCGAAGATATCGTCTACAAACCTGAAGATTCTTTCATGCTCCGCGTGAAAGGCGACAGCATGGTGAATGTTGGAATTTATGAAGGCGATCTGGTGATTGCCTGCCGCACACTTCCTCCGAAAGATTATGATGTCGTCATTGCCCTTGTCGACGGCATGAATACCGTTAAAACCTATCGCGCGAAGAGTTCCCAGGGTCCATACCTCCAGCCGGAAAATGATCGCTATAAACCCATTTATCCGGAGGGCTCCCTCGAAATTCAGGGAGTGGTGACGGCCGTCATTCGTATGTACAAGAATCGGCGGTAGCAGCTCCAGCACATTCGATAGTAACTTTTATTTTATAACTTCTTCTTGAGGCTTGCTCTCAAGGCAATCTTTTATGTTCCTTGCACTCCTTCTTTCTCTTATTCCATTTTTTATCTCTTATTCTTCTTCCATGAAACTCCTGACTCTCCCGGAATTTTCTCGTCGAACATCTCTCACTCACCGCTCTGTCCGCTTTTTTCGACGCCGTTTTCTGCTTCAACCTCGTCGCGAACGACAAAAAATGAAGCTTTTTTCGTCTCACTATGCTACAATCCCGGCGCTGTCGTTGAAGAATCTTTGAAATCAACGCAAGGTGCCGGAATAGCTCAGTGGTAGAGCAATCGCTTCGTAAGCGAGAGGTCGTGAGTTCAACTCTCATTTCCGGCTCCATTTCAGCAGAGTGACTGTCCCTCACGCGACTTCTCACCGCCTCATTTTTTAACCCGGATATTTATGGCAAAGGTTGTACATTTTGAAGTTCACACACAGGATCCCCAGCGTGCAATGAAATTTTATGGCGATGTTTTTGGCTGGAGATTCCAAAAATGGGAAGGAAGTCCCATGGAATACTGGGTCGTGTATGCCGGCGAAGAAGGTGAAAAAGGTGTGAATGGCGGGCTTCTCAAGAGTCCTTGCCCGACTCCAGCGGCTGACTTTGCTGCGGTCAATGCCTTTGTTTGTACCATGTATGCACCAAAATCACTTGAAGAGAGTACGGAAAAAATTCTTGCGAGCGGTGGTACTATCGCTGTCCCAAAAATGGCGATCCCGGGCATGGCATGGCTCACCTATTTCAAAGATCCCGAAGGCAATATCTTCGGCGTGATTCAGGATGATAAAGATGCAAAATGATGAGCACCTCTTTCGTTACCATTGTTGTCTTTGTTCCAGAATCACATGCTGATCGTGTGCGTGCAGTATTGTCCGCCCATGGGTGTGGGCATATTGGGGATTATGATTCATGTTCTTTTTCCGTGAAAGGCACTGGTCGTTTCCGGCCACTGCAAGGCGCGAAGCCTTTTGTTGGAGCTCTTGGAACCATCGAAGAAGTTGCCGAGGAACGCATCGAAACAATTTGTCCGAAAGATCGCATCGCTGAGGTTTTTGATGCGGTGAAAAAAATTCATCCGTATGAAGAGCCGGCGATGCAAGCGTATAATATCGTTCTACCTTCCGCCCCACAGCGTGGCGAGTGAAACATCTTTGCTGATTTCAGTTTTGATTTTCACTTTTCCGTCGGCGGTTTTTCCCTGAATAAGCGATTGCGGTAAAGCGTCGTAGAGCTTGTAGGATTCTCCCGGGTGGATGATTTTTTTGAGCGTCCATGGAGCGACGCCTGCTTGCTTTTGAACCTGGAGACGATACGGAGCGAGCGGACTTGGATCCAGCGTAAACGGCAACACATAGGTTAATGAAATCGCCTTTTCTTGACCGCTTGGCGTAATAAAATCGAGAGAGAAATAGGTTCGGCCATTGTCAGAGTCGACGAGAGTCGCGACTTTATTGATATCGATACCCTCTGCGCTTTGGAGCACGCTCCCATCGGGAACATAAATACGCAGAGCAACCTTATTGTCGCCCTGGCCGATGATATTCATGATATGTGGCGGAAAACTGTCGTATCCAAACTGTCGAGCCACTTCTTTCCAGGAACGAAATGTATCCTGATTCCAGGTGTGCTGTCGCTCGATTGTGAGCTGATCTACTACGACTCCACTGAGATCAAATGCGGTTTCGTGCGTCACATTCTGTTTCATATAAGCGTCGGATTTATTCCCGCTGAAACTGCTCTGGACGATGTTGAGATAATCTTCATTTTCTCCTGTTTTTTTCATCATTCCGTCCATACCAATTTCCTGAAACAATTTCTGGATTTCATGATTTCGAGAATAACCGAGGATATTTTTTTCGGTTATTTCTTCGAGGAGGATTTTTGCGACTTTTCTTGCTGACTCTTTGTCCGAGAGTCTCTCCTGGAGCCTCGTGATGAATATCGGGGCAAAATCTTTGAGGATTTTTTTGGGATCTTCCAATCCTGTGAATTTCGACTCGATCACATAGGTGAGAATTTGACGATAATTACTCGCGGTCACTCCCGCCTTGAGACCTGGAACATCGATCGGCCCCGTAACTTCGAGAAGACGACCGAGAAGATTATGATCAATCGCAATCACTGTTTCCGGCCTGTCTGCTGCTTTTTCGTGAAAGAGCGATTCTTTTTCATAGAACCAAAGAAGCTTCTCTCCCGACACCGCAAAATCTGCAGAGTAATTTGCATCGCGAAAAAACCAAGCATTGCTCAGCTTCTTTATCTCTGCCGGAGGTTCGATGGGCGACATCTGCGTTTTCCTGAAAGGATCATCGAGGCTATAGACATCGTGGAGATCGGTCTTTGCGAGCTTCGCATGATCAAATTGGATATTCATGTAACTGCCAATAAATCCGCCGGTTGGCCGGATTTCGTCGCTATTTTGCAAGACGAGCAAGATGTTGGATTTCTTTTCCGTATCATCACTTCCATTTCCACCTGCATCAATGATTGCGAGGATGCCGGGAAGTAGATTTTTGGCGAGCTGCGCTTTTTGTGCGACGGACTGCAGCAGTGCGAGGCCGGTGGCAAATTTTTCACGGAATTTTTGCGGAATGATATTGGGATCCACATCGTGAAAATGCCGTGCGGCGCTTTGGATTTTTTCATTCAGCTCGTCGAGCATTGGTGCAATCTCCTCAATTTTTTCACCAATATTCGGATCGTTCATATTCATTTTTTTGGCAGCAATATCAGTCAAAATGATCGCCGCTTTTGCGAGATCCTGTCCGCCCTCGAGCGCGCCTGCAGCTCCAGAAAATTGCTGATCGTTCTTCAAAAACCAAACAGATTCGCTCGCGACATTGAAATCTTGTATCGCTTTTTCAAAAATGTTTTCAGCAGAAAGGATATTTCCCTGTTTTATTTTTTCACTCCCACTCAGAAGTCCTTTGTAGCCCTGCTCTGCGGAATGAGAAACTGTGGTCAGTAGGCGTGTTGTCTTTCCGAGCGTCGCCATCACATTGATCATGAATACGACCGTCAGGCCCATAGCGGTAAAAGCGGTGAGAAATTTTGCTTTTGATTTTTCATTTTTCTCGACGACCACAACTGTTTTTTCTTGAATATCCTTTTGCGGTGCAACAATGTCTGTCACGGTATTGGGACTTGTAATCCTTTGGTGAATTTTTCGTGTTCGAAGATCGATGATATGCATATTATTGTGGGCTCAGGAGAATAGTTCCTTTGATTCCATTTTGGTCATATTTCCAGCCAATACCTGCTTTTTTGACTCCTGTAAGCCATTTTTTCAGGAATTCCGGAATGATATTTCTGTATCCGTCTTCACTCAAAAATGTCACTTCGTCGCTCTCGCCCATGATAAGTTGCCTTTGTTTTTGAAAATTTTCCGATTGAGCCAGACTGCCTTTTTGATCAAGCCAGAGATCAATACTCCTTTGAAGATCGGATGATGATTGACTGATCACGGCGATATTCCCCATGACCGCATAATACAGCGCCCAAGCACTCCCTTCGGCTTCGAGTCCACTCACGACAATGTTTCGATACTGTTTTTTGACGCGCTGGAGTGGCGTAGCATTTCCGCTCATGATTCCATCTTGAACCTTTGGCTCAAACATCGCACGGGCTTCTTGGGCTCCATTCAGCGCTGCACTGAGCACTTTTTCTTGCTCTTGCGGATTTTTGAGTTCCAGGAGGAGCGTTGTCATCCCATTTTTTTGAGTGAACGCATATTCATTCTGGAAAAGCTCCAGAAGTTGATCTTTTGTTACAGCTCCATTGAGCCATTTTTTGATTTCATTTTTGATCAGTGTTTCCGCGACACTGCTGCCGATCAATGTGGCAATCTGATCAATTTCTTTTCGAAGATTTTTGCCGCCATAAAACATTTCACTCTCTTCTGGCGATACCGACATCAACTGAGCTTTATAACTTTCCGGAAAGACCACGATTGGCGCCTGGGTTGCCAAAGCACTTTCGATCAGGACTCCACTTTCCGTCATATGCATCCCCCAACCTTGTGATTGCAGTACCTGAAGCACCGGATGTAAAACATTGAGCGGATTTTGATCATCGAGTGTATCTCCCATTGTTTTTTGAAATAATGCCTGTGCGTTCACAAAAAGCATCGCCTGATTTCTTGAGGAGAGCATCGATTGGACTTTCTGATACTGACTTGTTTCTGCCAGTGTTCCGCCATTTTCATCTTGCGCCGACTGTAATAATTTCAATGTTTTGATATCAGGCGCGATAACAAGATATTTTCCAAAAAATGTCATTGTCATCCCATTTCCGATTTGAAATGCGTAAGTTTCAAGCCCTTTTTCATTTCCTTCTTCGAGTTTTTCTTCGATGCCGCTGAGTTTCAGTTGACTCAGAAATTCGAGCGCTTTGGACTGGCTGCGCGATTCGATGAAGATAATTGGCGTAAAGTCATTGAGAAATGCTACTCCTACCTGCCTGCCAATCCATGGTTGTATCTGCGTCTGAAAATCAATTCCGCTGTATCCTTTGAGATATTGCTGCCAATACTCCTTCTGAAGCAGTTGATTTTCCTGGAACATCTTGAAGAAGTTCTTCCACTGTGGCTGGTCGAAATCGGTATTCAGTTCTGCTGTAAGCAGCGTCGTGTGTGCCGGAAGATAGTGAGCGACTGGCGTTGGGCGAGCGAGGAGATACCAGAATGTGAGAGTGATAACGCCGAAAAATATCACGAGAATCAGAAAAAAACCGTTTCGACTGGTCAAAAAATTTGCCACTTTCATTTTTTCACTTCTTTTCTCGCTCGTTGCGATTTTTGCTGGTTTTTTTTTGGATGTACTGGATGATTGAGGTTTTTTTGCCATGCAGAAATTTTACTCTCGCTCGCTTTTTTTTGCTATAAAAGTGCCGCATTTCAGCTTTTCAAAACTTTTGATTCTGGCCCGAGCCCGCCAACAGGCGGGCACCCGGGCACCCAGCTTCGCTTTGGCCCGGCCCAAAGGGCACCCCGGGCACCCAGCTTCGCTTTGGCCCGGCCCAAAGGGCACCCCGGGCACCCAGCTTCGCTTTGGTTTTTTACGATTTTCGTCTATAATGCGACCATGAACTGGACTGCCAATACTCTTCGCCGCACATTTCTCGACTTCTTTGTCAAAAATCATGCGCATCAGGAAATTCCGAGCGCAAGCTTGATTCCGGAAAATGATCCGACCGTTCTTTTTACGACGGCCGGCATGCATCCACTCGTTCCTTTCCTCATGGGTGAACCTCATCCTATGGGCAAGCGACTCGCGGATGCTCAAAAATCTCTCCGTACCGACGATATCGATGAAGTTGGCGATGACACGCATCTCACTTTTTTTGAGATGATGGGAAACTGGTCACTCGGCGATTATTTCAAAGAAGGGGCAATTACGATGAGTTACGGACTTTTGACCTGGCCTTCCGACAAAGGTGGTTTTGGACTGGATCCTGCACGACTTTCAGTCACCTGTTTTGCGGGTGATCAAGATGCTCCTCGCGATGAAGAGTCTGCTGCAATCTGGCGAAAAACTGGTATTCCTGCGGAACGTATTTTCTTTTATCCGAAGAAAAAAAACTGGTGGGGTCCGGCTGGTCAAACCGGTCCATGCGGTCCGGATACTGAAATGTTTTACGACACGATGCACGGTGAAAATCCTCGCGTCCACAAGCCTGGAAGTGCTCAAGCAAGTGGTACGGCGACTGATCCTTATCCACCAATTGACTGTGCGACTTACGCACCTGGACAGTGTCATCCCAACTGTGACTGTGGCCGTTATGTGGAGATTTGGAATGATGTATTTATGCAATACAGCAAAAAGGCTGATGGCACTTTCGAGCCTTTGAAACAGCAAAATGTGGATACTGGACTGGGACTGGAACGCATGACGGCGATTTTGCAGGGCAAAAAATCACACTATGAGACCGAGCTTTTTTTGCCTGCTATTGAGAAAATTCGGTCGTTGACCAGTCAAGAAGTTCCTTTCGAATCAAGATCACTTCGCATCATTGCGGATCATCTTCGCGCGGCAACTTTTGTTATCGGCGATCCTCGTGGTGTTTCTCCATCGAATGTCGATCAAGGCTACATCGTGCGCCGTTTGATTCGTCGCGCGATTCGACATGGGAAAATTATTGGCATTGAACAAGCATTTACTCATCTCATTGGCCAGATCTATATTGATCTTTATGGTGATGTCTATGGGGAACTTCGACAGAATCAACAGAAAATTTTGGACGAACTCAAGCGAGAAGAAGAGAAGTTTCAGAATACTTTGGAGAAAGGTCTTCGTGAACTTCGACGCTTGATGGAGGGAAAAAATGATGGTGAAAAGTCTTTGTCGGGTGCTGAAGCATTCATGCTTTTTGAAACCTATGGATTTCCTCGAGAAATGATCGAAGAAGAACTTCGCGCCGCAGGATTCTCTCTTTCACATCCAGAACTTTTTGACGCCGCTTTCAAAAAACATCAAGAACTTTCTCGTGCTGGTGCTGGTCAAAAATTTGCCGGTGGTCTCGCGGATCACAGTGAACAATGCAAAATGCATCACACGGCGACGCATCTTGTCCATCAGGCTTTGCGCGATGTGCTCGGTCCTCATGTTTTTCAAAAAGGTTCAAACATCACCAAGGAACGCCTTCGATTTGATTTCTCTCATCCTGCCAAAATGACACCGGAACAGGTGAAGGAGGTAGAAGCGATTGTCAACAAACAGATTCAACGCGATATGCCGGTTCATTTCGAGGTTCTCGATGTGGAGGAAGCGAAAAAGCGCGGCGCGATCGGACTTTTCGACGATAAATACGCCCAACTCGGCAACAAGGTAAAAGTCTACTTCATGGGTGATTACAGCTGTGAAGTCTGTGGTGGCCCGCATGTGGAGCACACGGGAGTTCTCAAAGGCTTCAAAATTCTGAAAGAAGAGGCGGTGGCGAGCGGCGTTCGACGCATCAAGGCCGTGGTGGATGGGTTGAAAGATTGCGTGGCGTAAGGGATTCAGCTTTCATGAGGCTTCTTTTTCACGATCGTGGCGCGTTTGACTTTTTTGTTGTTTTTGTTATTATGCGCGCCGCTTTCGTTCTTCCTTCTTTACCATTCTCTTTTTTCTTTTTTATGAGCAGCGTCAACCATTATGATTCAACACTTGGTGTAAGTGACTCGCATAATAACGGGCGTAAATATTCAGCCGTAACACTTGGCGACCATCTTGAGTGTCCATTTTCTGGCCCTCCTCTTGCCATCGACGACCTCACTGTGCAAGACGGCGCCTCTTCTCGGACAGTCACTACTGAAACCCGAGCAATGATAGAGGAAGCCCTTTCATAGATCAGTTCTTTCCTTTTTATCCGGTCCGTCACACCATCTCCCCTTCAAGCACCCACTCGCGGGCTTTGAGGATGCGCACGGGGACGATTTCGCCGATGATACGGCGGCCGCTGAGAAATGACACTTGCCGAAAATCTTCGCTGCGGCCGTGGCAGATTTTTCCTTTTTGTCTTTCGACGAGGACTTTGACGATTTTTCCTTCGAGGAGTTTTGTTTTTGCGGCGGCGACTTTTTTCATAATACCATCGTTGAGCCTGTGCCAGCGCTCGCGCTTCACTTCGGGCGGGACATCATCTTTGAAAAATCTTTCGGCGGTGGTGCCGGTGCGCGTGGAATATTGACTGAGATAACACTGATCCCACTGTATTTCTTCGTAGAACTTGCAGGTATTTTCGAATTCTTCGTCGGTTTCGCCGCAGAAGCCCACGATGATGTCGGTTGAGATGGCGATGTGTGGGATTTTGGCGCGGATTTTGGCGATGAGGTCGCGATAAAATTCCACCGTGTATTTGCGGTTCATGCGGCGCAGCGTGCGATTATCGCCGGACTGAATGGGTAAGTGAATATATGGCATGAGCGTGGGCAGCGTGGCCATGGCATCAATCATTTCGTCAGTGACATCGGGCGCGTAGGGCGAGGTGAAGCGCAGGCGCTTGAGGCCGAGCGCGCGGAGACTGTCGATTTTGTGGAGGAGCGCGGTGAAAGGATGGGTGATGTTGTCAAAATGTCCCTTGTCGCTGCGCGCGAGGCCGAACGAATTCACCGTTTGTCCGATGAGCGTAATTTCGATGGCGCCGTTTTCCACGAACCGTTTTGCTTCTTCATAGATTTCGTCGATGCTTCGACTGCGTTCGCGACCGCGCGTGAACGGCACGATGCAGTAGGTACAGAACTTGTCGCAGCCGGTTCCGATGGGCACGAAGACCTGTTTTTGCGAGGTGATATGCGGATTGATGCTGAAATAATCGCCGAGTTCCGCCTCTGCGATTTCCGGAAGGGCGATATTTGGCTGCAGCTCGCGAAGAATTTTTCCCAGGCTTCCAATGTCTTCGATGCGTACGACAAAATCGAGCGTTTTCACTTTTTTCAGCAAGTCATCCTGAAGATCTTCGTCCGTGTTTTGCGATGACGATGCTCGCACCATACAGCCGGTGAGGCCGAGAATGAGATCTTTCTGCTTCTTTTTCAGCTCTTTCATCTGCCGCATCTGCCCAAAAACACGATCTTCCGCTTTTTGTTTCACCGAACACGTATTGAAAATCATGAGTGTCGCGTCTTTTTCCTGCTGCGCTTTCTCGTATCCGAGCTGCTTGAGCACGGTTTCCAGCCGCTCCGTGTCCGAATAATTCATCTGACACCCGAAGGTCGTGATGAGATATTTCAGGGGGCGAGGTTTTCGCGTGCGGGTGGATTTTTTCACGGCGGTGCGCGATGGTTGCGTCAGTGATTTTTTCGTCAAAATTTTTGCCATAGCTGGCGTATTGTAGCG
>CAZFSD010000029.1:10043-13495 GCA_964521465.1 uncultured Candidatus Peribacteria bacterium
GCGATTTCTTTTGATTCGATGATGATGGCCATTTTTTCTTGCCAGGACGCGATGAGGATTTTGTCGTTGTAGACATTGAGTTCGGGAGAAAAATTGTACTTTTCTTTTGGGATGAGCTTCATTTCCCGCATTTCCTCGCTGTCTTTTTCGTGTCGCTTTTTTGAATCTTCATTGTCAGGGCAGATAACTTGAATGGCAATGTCGGCTTTTTTTCTTCGCTGATAATATTCTGGGAAAAAATTCGGGAGACCTTTGTGCATCTCCTCGACATTGGCGTAGGCGCGGATAGTTTCGCTGGAAGTGAGCGTGTCTTCGTAGGCTTGCCGAACACCTTTTTCGCCTTCGAAGAATTTTACTCGTGGCTTGGTGCTGGCGGGATTTTCCAGTGATTTGAGAGCGGGAATAATCTCTGCGATTTCTTTTTGTTCTTTTTCTATTTTGCGGATGTACTCATTTTTTTCGCGCTCGAGATAGCTCACGAGATTTTGCGGATCGAGCACCTGGAAGTATGTCGTGCCTCTTTTTTCGCTTTTGCTGGCGAGGCCTTTTTTGATGAGGTCTTTGAAAATATCGTACACCGTCGTTCGATAAATACCGCTTCTGGCGCCGATGACGGCCACGGTTTGCGGGCCGAGACGAAGACTTGCGAGATAGACGGCGATTTCTTTCGGTGAAAGGCCTATTTTTTGCAATTTTTGCTCGATCATGGGTGTTTTTGGAATGTTATTGTGGACGAATGTGTTGTCGGTGAAGTTTCGACAATAATGATTCTAAAGCTTAAATTATGGCTTTTCAATAGCATTTTTATCATGTTTCTAGTTCATTGACAAATAATGTTCTTGAGACGATTATGCCCTCTATTCTCATCATGTCAATTTCTTCATGAATACCGTCGACATCGTCAATTTGCGCCATATTTACGCTCCGCGAGATCCTCTAGAGCAAGGCCATATCTGCATGCCGGTTTCGAATCTCGTGGCGCAGGCGCGGATGGAAGTCGCGGGGATTTCGACGAATTTTTTTGATGAAAACTTTCGGCCGTACGATGGCTCTTCTCGCAGTATTGGCGTGGGGCTTGTGGGAGCGCCTTCGGTGCCGGGGGCTTTTGATTTTCGGGAGAGAGTGCTTCGCGCGTCCTCCGATCGTACTTTTCTTGCGGGCGGCCAGCTGCTGAGTACACTTCCTGCGAACGAATCGAAAACGCTTTTTGGTGGGAAGTTTTTGAATGGCAATTCTGACTCCGTACTTGCTCGCCTTATGGGTGTCGATGTTCGCGCATTTCCTGCGCCGGAAAAAACTTCGATGACTGCCGCGCTTGAAAAAATTCCTGCTGATATGCTGGAAGAATATTTGCGCCATGAAATGCCTTTCTACCTTGGCCAGGGTTGCAAATATAATTGCAGCTTCTGCCCAGCACCGAAAAATCAAATGGAGCAGTATCGCGATATAGATCTCGTGGAAGCGGATCTGCGATGGCTCGTGGAAAAAGCTGAGGAACTTTTTACTGCGGGCAAGCTCGAAAAAAGAGAACTGACTTTTTATCTTTCGAATCTGGATACTTTTCAGACGCCGCAGATGCTCAATGCTTTTGCGGATTGTGTGCAGCGCGTGAGCAACGATCATATCGGTGCTGATGGAAAGTCGTTTTCACTTCGCACGCGCGGGCTTTCGACGGTTCGTGAATTTCTGATCGCGTGTGAAGAGCATTCTGATGTGGTTGAGAACGCGGTGCGCAGTGGATTTCATACCGTGGGTTTTGGCATTGATGGCATGACCGCTGCGGTGTGGCAGGCGACGGGGAAAAAGCACAACTTCGTTCCCGGGAAGAAGATCCGTCATCTTTTCGACATGCTTCATCCGAATGACGCCGCTACCCAAACAGAGATGTGCGTTGAAGCGGTTCGTCAAGCCCGCGAGCGTGGCATGACGCCGGAGGTTATTATGGTTTTTGGCCATGTGGGTGCCGATACGGAAGATTCTTTGCGACTGACACATGATTTCTGTGCCCGGATGCAGGATGAATACGATGCGGTGATTCGTCCGCAGGTCGTGAAGCCTTATCCTGGCAACGAATCCTGGGCTGAGCCATCTTTTCGCCCTCTTGCGGAGAGCATCATCGCTCACCCTCAAGCTTTTCAGGCGTTGGACTTTGTGGCGAAGGCGAATCCGATCAGTCACCAGGATCCTGCTTTTCGGGCCCGTGTGAATTTCTGGCTCGAACGCATGACGTCACTGCGAAATAACGCTTCTCTCACGGTGGAGCCGATGGAGATGGATTTTGATGATGCGCAGGGCGTTGTGAGGGGTGTTGTGAGGGGTGTTGCTGCGGGTGCTTTTGAGCGCATGCAAAGGATCAATACGGGGAGGTATGATCATTGAAGAATTTCACAATATTTTCTTGACTTTGAAAAATGTTCTTGGTAGTATATAACATATTTGTTATAATAATTGCGCCTCAACATGAAAGTAGAGTTTCTGGAAATGCAAGATGGCAATAGTCCCGTGTCTGACTTTCTCCAAGAGCTTACCGATCTCAAGGCGCATAAAAAAATTCTTAGAGATTTTGAAGAAAAGATAGAAAAGTATCCCTTTGGAATGTTGCTACAGGCTGAAGTCCTGAAGAAAATGAAAGGCTATGAAAAATATAAACTATACGAATATAAACTTCTGTATAATAAGACCCAGTATCGGATACTCTGTAGCATTCATGGGTCAACTTGCTACCTGGTGCATGCCTTTATCAAGAAAGAGCAAAAAACTCGTAACAAACATCTGCAAACTGCAGTCTCTAGAATTATTTCCCATATCCCCATCTTATGAATTTGAAAGAATTTAAAAATAAGGCACTGCAAAACGTGGCATTCAAAGAAGAATATGAGAAATATGATTTGGCTTTTGAAATAGGGCAGATGGTTGTCGAAGCAAGGATTCTAAAAGGACTCACCCAACAGGGGCTTGCAAAACTTGTACATACGAAACAACCAAGTATTGCGCGATTGGAAAATGGTCAGAACCTTCCAAGTCTAAGTTTTTTGGAAAAAATTGCGGAGGCATTGGATACTCAGCTATTGGCTCCGAAATTCTCTTTTTTTGTCCAAGAGCCAACTGTTGTAAATATTTTTATAGCCGAACCATCCTTGAAAATTTCTACTTCTAGCATAACTCCGGTGGCTTGCAACAACACAGGAACTTCATATTTAACAAAAACTTTAACAACTCAATTCACATGAAAAAAATTCGGCATCTTTGGTCTATTGTTTGCCAAGAAAGCTCGATTGATAGTACCTCAAATACATTAAGTCTTTTTAAGGTTCTTGAAAAAATAGATATCAATGTTAAAAAAGGTACTCGGTTTGATTCCAAGATGCCATTACTGGTCCCGCTGAATTTTGAGATTATTACGTATTGGGGGAAATTTGCAGCAAGTGATTCTGCTAATGGGGAAGCAAGGG
>CAZFSD010000030.1:0-4266 GCA_964521465.1 uncultured Candidatus Peribacteria bacterium
GTGGGAGGTGGGGTGGGAGGTGGGGTTGGGGTCGGGGTTGGGGTCGGAGGGGGAGGTGGTGGGGGAGGAACGGTTTCGCCGGCACAGATCAGATTTTCGAGACCGTTACAGGCGTATTTTCCGTTATTCCCGCACGAAGCGCCGGGTTGACTACTCAGTGTCGTGCAGCCGCCGCAAGCGTTTTTGACGCCTTCGTCGATTTGTCCATTGCAATTGTCGTCAAGACCGTTGCAAATTTCGACCTGCGTTTTACAGCAGACATCCTCTTCGTCCGTGAGTCCATCGCAGTCGTCGTCCAGCTTGTTGCAGACTTCTGTCGATGCTCCCTTGAATGGGTCGCAGATTCCAACAATGCCGTCCACGCAATTCCAGACGACATGGAGGCACTCACCAAGTCCGCAATCGGTTTTCCCCATTGCTTCGTCCGTGAGTCCATCGCAGTCGTCGTCCAGCTTGTTGCAGACTTCCGGTTTGGAAATACAGCAATTGAGACCTTCGTCGATTTGTCCATTGCAATTGTCGTCAATCTTGTTACAGATTTCGATGTTATTTTTGCAACAGATGTTCTCTTCGTCGGTTTCTCCGTCACAGTCATTGTCGAAACCATCGCAGATTTCTTTTTGTGCGCCTTGGAGCGCATCGCACTGTTTGACTTCGCCGCTTACACAATCTTGCTGAATGTGTTTACACACGCCGAGTCCACACTGTGTCGCGTATTGATCTTCATCGATCTTTCCATCGCAGTCGTCATCGACTCCGTTGCACACTTCTGGCTTGGGAATACATGGCTTCGGACAAATGTCGTCCTCGTCCGTGAGTCCATCGCAGTCATCGTCCAGCTTGTTGCAGACTTCCGGCTTCGCTCCTTGCAATGCGTTACACTGCTTGACGACCCCGTTGATGCAATTTTGCTGAATGTGAAGACACGCGCCGAGTCCACACTGTGTGGTACCCTGGTCTTCGTCTACCATGTCGTCGCAGTCGTCATCGACTCCGTTGCACACTTCTGTTTTTGCTATGCACTTTGGCGCGGGAGGTGGTTGTGGTGGAGGCGGTGGATTCGGAATCGGTGGTTGTGGTGGAGGCACATTGACCGTGCTACTTTCTCCCACCATGCCGTTTTCCAGAATTGTCTTGCCTTTCTCGAAATCTTGTCGCTTCATGCCAGCCTTGGAGTCGTAGTAGCTGTCGCCTTTGGGTGCGCCGAAATAGCCCAACCCATAGCCGGCAGCGGTGTAGACATTCCAAAACTTTGGTGACATGTAGTAGGCGACAAAATTGTCTTGTGCTGGGAGCAGCATGATGACACCCGTTCCGGTTTCATTTTGCGTTTCTACCGTGAACTTCTGAACATCGTATCCTGCCCAATCTTTGACGCCGGTCTGAGTCGTCATGACTTTTGCGCCGCCGTTTTTCAGATATGCCGCGACGAATGCATAGGACTTACTGCCTTTCCAGATGCCGTTTTCATACATTCCTGGAGCTGTGCCGGTTGCTTCATGATAGACGGTTTCGCCGAGCGGACCGTAGAGAAGTGCGCCGCCAGTAAATTCCATGCGCTCCCAGTCGCCGTTGATCCAGTAGAGTGGACTTGTCGGTTTTCCGAGAACGCCTAATGGACCGCCGACCTGATTTTTCCAATAATCGACGACGATCTGTGGCATGTAAATTGCCTGTGGAGCGTTACCGATGAGATCGAATACGATCGCTGAGCCATCATATTCATTCTCCTGAATGACGATGTCCGCAAGATTGCTTCCGCCGGAACTGAGCATCCAGGCCATCTTCCCGTTGATGTCGTCGACGAACCCCGTCTTTTCCGAAATCTTCTCACTTACATCTTCGAAGAGATTAAAAGGATCGACGAGTCCGTGAATCGGATCTTTGGTACAATTTCCGATTTTGATCTCTGGCGGGAATTTCCATGCGGCAGGAATCGTGAGGTCGAATGATGCCAATGGATCCAGAGGGACGCCATTGTACTCAATCTGAAAATGCACATGAGCACCGTCTGAATTTCCCGTGCTGTCGCCGATGAAAAGCGGATGATGCCGATCGACCCACTGTTGAGTAGCGACCAGGATCTTGCCCTTGTCGGCGTGGAAATATTTCGTCACGATACCCTGACCATGATTGATGATGACGCGGTTTCCCGTGCCATCGCCGCAGGTAGAATCGCCCGAAGTACAGGTCCCGATCGTGTCGACAACCGTTCCAGGAGCGACAGCGAAAACCACATACTTGCCGTGATCGTTGGGAATGTCTCGATCCCAGCCTTTGTGGTTGTCGTAGGCGCGGCCAAGTCCTCCGGGACTCACGCCGCAGATATCCTGAATGACGCCCTTTCCCGGCAGCTGATCGAAGAGTGCCGTGGTTCCCCAGGATTCACCCTTCTTCTGCTGCCAGTCTTCGTAGAGGAAGTCCGTGAAGACGACCTTGTTTGCCTTTTGCTGTGCCTGTGCCGTGGTGGCTTCCGCCATCCACAACATCATAAACAGCCACTTGATGTACTTTTTCACGCTCTACTCCTTTGTCCTGTTCTTTATTGGAGTTGCTTGATGCTATCGATCACTTCGACGAACTGCTGCTTCACCTCCTGCGCGTATTCATGCGCTGCTTCGCGATATTCCTTGTCGCCTGAAGTTTGATCCTCCATGACGGGTGGATGACTGTATTGGAACGAAAGTTGAAAATGAACGATGCCTTGCTGGTTTTCTTTGATGGTTTTGTAGTACTCGCGGACAAATGCCGCTTCACTGTCGATGTCGATGAGTGCGTAACTCGTGCCATCTTCCGAGATCACCGTTTCGCTGCCTTGGGGAAATTTCGAGACCCAGTTTTTGTAGCTCGAAAATTTCTTCTGATATGGAAGGTATGTCACCTTGATCGTTGCCACTTCTGGAGTTTGTGAAAATTCCGGAAGCGCAACCTTTTCCACGGTGAACACAGCACTCCCTTCTTCATCTTGCTGCTTCTTCCACGACTTCGGATAGTCGAACATGAAACCGTTGATCGTGTTTTGGTAGGTCACGAAATCCGTTTCTGCTGACGATGTGTCCGAGGTCTGAACTTCTGAAGATTGATTCTCCTGAATGTCGTCCAGCTGACTGATGTCGACTGGCGCTGCTGTCTGACTTTCTGAGTTTTCCCGCTGAGCCTGTTCGCTGACGAACTTCTGACCCTGGTCTTGATGCATTCTGGCGTCTTGCGGATGCCACTGCGCGACGCCGATATTTGCGTCTTTGGCATCGTATGAAGCCTTGATGTCGGGCTTGGTGCCCTGTTTCACATCTGCGGGACTGAGAATATCCGTTTTGCTACCTTGGAGACCTTCCGTGGTTGCATCTTTGCCGACCATGGTCGAACCCCAGATTATGCCATGGGGAGTCTGGGAAGTGTCGTCGTCCGTGGGCATGCAGGCGTGCAGCCCGAAGACCGTGACGAGCATGGTGATGAGGAAGCTGATGAAAAGCATCAGCGAAGACGGAATGGACCGTTTGTACATAAAACTCCTGAGGTAAAGATGTTGAGATGTACCTTTCATTTGCCTCTGAATGCCAGCAAAAATTGAGAGTATCGGGATTTTCTTTTGCTGGTTTTCAAAGAACTCCTGTCCGGTACGCGATTACTGTATCAATCGCTTCTGAACAAGAATTAACATCTTTGTTACAAAATTCTGAACTCACAAACGCATGTAAAAAATGCTTTCTACTGTTTTCTCAGGAGCGAACATCCACTCGCGTCCGCTTTTGCCTTGCATGTGGTTTTTGGCGGGTAGCTCCTCACTTCACCGGCGACAGCCGGACTGATTTGCCTCTGGAGAGTGACTTTGGAATCAGTTTTTCCTTTGATGAGATCAGCTACTGGCTGCAACTCGAGAATCACGCGCACATATGGCTGGCGCAGAGGGTAACCGGATTGATCGGGTTCGGTTTCGGAGAATGCCTTGTGGGGATCTTCGACAGGCGTGATGATAAATTTTGCTTTGACACTGATGCGAGAAGGCGTGATGGGGCTGAAGTCGGTTCCTGATGTCTGCGCTCCGCTGGCGAGATTCTCGTATGTTTTGCTGGCATTTGATTCGAAATTATATTTCGGCACGGTGGCCCATGTTGGAATTGGGGTTCCTTGCTGGGCTATTGGCTGATTGATGAGATCTGTCTGTGCGATTGGATACGAATTGATACATGGACTTTTTTCCGGACAGGAAAAAAGTCCCGGAACTTCTTTCATCTGATTCATGGAAATTTGTCCGAGCGTGAGTGC
>CAZFSD010000030.1:4366-9570 GCA_964521465.1 uncultured Candidatus Peribacteria bacterium
GGTCATTCCCGGCAACATAAAAGCATTGCCATCCGGTGCGAAAAGAAGATTATCTTTTGGCGGATTTTGTCCGGTATTAATACAATTTGTCGGAATCGGTTTTCCTCCTGGATTATCTTTGTTGATTTGATTGCAGATGTTTGGTGCACCGCTACTGGACTGCTGCGGATCGTTGTAAAATTGGGCCGCGTAATACCCAAAATTCATACCGTACTGCCCGTCGATCACGCTGCGATTGAAATACTCTTCGTAGTCGATGGCGTTTTCTGAAATTTTGCGGGCCAGTTCGTTCATGATGAATTGTCCGTCGTCGTAGAGCGTTTCACGGGTTGTGAAAGTCCTCTGGGAGCGGTTCATCGAGAGGAAAATACTGAGCGTGATCGAGCCAATGACGGCGAAAAGTGACGCTGCGATGAGCATTTCGACGAGCGTGAATCCTGATTTTTTGTTGCGGTTTTTTCGCATCTTGAGATGAGGTAATAGCTGAAGGCGAATAGAAAATTAGTAATTCGTGAAGTAACTCGAGAGGGTGGCTTTACTGATATTTCCTGCGGATTTCCACTCCACTCCGCTCGTGACTTTGATGATATTATCAGGATTTTCTGGCGCACGCTGGATGGTAATCATGCGATAAAAAACGGGTTTTTGATCCGCTGGAGGCGGCGCCGCCTTTGTAAAATTCACGAGAACTCCTTTACTGGTAGAATTATCCGCTTCGTAAATGGCATAGGGGCTATTTTGTTGATTCGTGGCATTTTGGAGATCGAGCTTTGTTCCATCGTCACTGCCAATAAATTCGAATGTTTGGCGCATACTGTTGATTTCGGTCGAAAGGATGAAGTATTGCGGGTTGGTTGCTCCTGACGATACAATCTTCTGCGCGCCGACCGATGGGCATTTCGTGGTGCTTTCGGTGACATCCCAGCAGGATTTTTTGTCCTGAAACTTGAGCCAGTTGGTGTTGCGAAATGCGTTGAATGCTTCGAGGCCTTCCCGCGCGAGACTTTCGGCGATGACGCGCTGGCGCACTGCTTCGCTCGTACGCGCGGATTGCGTGATGAGGATCGTGGCGGCGCCACTGGTCGTTGCGAGCATGAGGAATGCGACGAGGATTTCGACGAGCGATTCGCCGCGGCGACGCTGCTTTTTTTGCTGCGCTGCTCCCGATTGTGCTGCGCTTCCCGATATTTTATTCTGGGATTCCAATGGTGGCATAGAGAGTTATTTGTTGCTGCATTTCTTTTGCATTTTTGTCGTAGATGTCGATCGTGATCGTGCCTGGTGCCTTTTGGTTTGCTGCTATGCCACTCGTCGCGAAATTGCCGAGGGGAGTGAAGTATTGCAATTCTGGCGTGGTGTTTGCGATGGACTGCCCGTTGATTTGAAATTCGTATCGCGGATCGTCAATAGTATAGAGGTGTCGATCGTCCTGGAGACCCGGGAATTTTTTCGCATCCGCTGCACTTGTATCTGGCCCGCAGCCCGCGCCCTTTGCGAGAACGCGAATGACTGATGAAGAGATCCGAATGTCGTAGTGCTCGGGAACGCCGGGAATAAGGCTGCCTTGACTATCTTTCGCGGGTGCGAGAATTCCGTTGTCGTCTTTTTCCAGAAAACTACAGCTCTCCTGCGTCTTGCCGTTCAATGCATAACTTCGTGCAAGGTTGATGATATTCATCACGCGGCCGCGGATTTCTCGAACTTTGGCGCCTTTCTGAATTTGAATGATTGACGAAAATCCTGCGACGGAGAGGATCGAGATAATCATGACCGTGAGCAGAACTTCAATAAGCGTGAAGCCTTTCTGATTTTTTCGCGTGACGGATGTGTCACACGATGTGAGACTTTCAAGTGAGGTGTGCATTGGCAGTATTATACATGGTATACTGTTTTTCGTATGAATCGAAAATCACTCTTTTTCTTACTTCCCGTTTTTGGGATTCTCTTTTTTCTTTTTGGCTTTCAGGTCGCTCGATGGCAAATACTGACCGTTTCCAAAAACATTTCTGTCGAAAAACAAATCGACGCCCTCGCCAACAAAGGAACTTCTCTCGATCCGTCGGCGATTGATTTATCGACTTTTTGGGAAGTCTGGAAACGGGTTCACACGGAATATCTCCGCGCAGAAAATGCCGATACGACAAAGCTCGTTTATGGCGCTACGAAAGGCATGGTTGCGGCTCTTGGTGATCCCTATACCGTCTATATGACACCAACCGAGAGTGAAGATTTTCGTGATGATCTTGACGGAACACTTCGTGGTGGCATTGGAGCTGAACTTACCGTGAAAGATAAAAATCTTGTCGTGGCCTCTGTTCTCAAAAAATCTCCGGCGGAAAAAGCAGGGATTTTGCCACGAGACATTATTCTCGAGATTAATGGCAAAGACGCTTCTGAAATGTCGATTTACGATGCTGTCGGTATGATTCGTGGAAAACCCAATACGCAAGTAAAACTCCTTCTGTTTCGCGAAACAACACTTGCTGCGACGGGTGTGATGAAGTCCGGCACGACGAAGAAGTCCGGCACGCCTTTTGAGGTCATCGTCACACGACAGAAAATCAATCTCGAAAGCGTCACGGTCGAAAAAAAGACTGGGGATTTTTACCATGTCACTCTTCATCAATTCACTGATCGAACTCCAGAAGAATTTTCCGCTATCGCTCAGGAAATTCTCGAGAAAAATGGGAAGGGGATTATTTTGGATTTACGAAATAATGGCGGTGGATATCTGGATGTGGCGGTAGATATTTTGTCCGAGTTTTTGGATGGCAAAAGAGCTGCAGTACAAATTCGCCGAAACAGCGATGCTTCCGATACTATTGCGGTTGGCAATCATGCCCCTCTCAAAAATATGCCGCTTGTGCTCCTCGTCAACGATGGAAGTGCGAGTGCGAGCGAGATTGTGGCGGGCGCACTCCAGGATCACAAACGAGCGATCCTTATCGGAGAAAAAACTTTTGGCAAAGGCAGTGTCCAGGAGGTTCAGAAATTATCCGATGGATCCACTCTCCGCATGACGATCGCAGAATGGTTTACACCAAAAGGCAGAGGTATCGATCATGTGGGAATTCCTGCTGACATCGAAGTGAAATTCACGGAAGAGGACGCCAGGAAAAATCGCGATCCGCAACTCGAGCGGGCGATGGAGTATTTGAAGACCTTGAGGAATTAGAGTGATTCGAAGCTTTTACTGAGTTCATCTTCTCTGGCGTCGCGCCTTACTTTGTATTCTGCGATTTTCGCTGAATCTCTTTCAACGAGCACGGCATGAAGTATCTGCGTTGCCTTTTCGCGGTGTTGTTCGTCGATGAGAAAACTGATGCGAGTTTGTAAACCGCCGTGGGAAATTGCCTGGATATTGATTCCGAATGCTCCCAAAATTCCGCTCGCATATCCCAAAATTCCTCTTTTATCGCGAAGTTCTCGACCGACGAGAGACAGTGATGCAAACTCTCCTTTACTCCAGGCGGTTACATCAACACTATATCGCTCATCCTTTACCGTCACTGTCTTGAGTTCATTTTCGATGGTGCGAATTTTGTCGCGATGCATTTCTTTTTCTGAATTGTCTCGCGGCATCGGGATGGAGAAGGTAATACTCGTTCCTTCTGTAAAAATACCGTCGATACTCACTCCGTGTTTTGTGAATATCTCCGTGATGGTGCTCATGAATCCATCCTGGTCCGCCATCTCTGGAATCTCGACCGTGAGTGTGTCGATATGAGAATTCGTGACGATGGTTTTGAATGCGTGATTGGTAATCACATCGCTTTTTCCAATCTTGGTGAAGACAATCCCGTCTGGCTTCTCGATGTTTCTCACCTCGAGACTTACATCACTTTGCCGCGCACGGGAGAGAGCGCTGACATTGAGGATTTGCGATCCCGCTGCTGCTGTTTCAAGCGCTTCGTGAATGGAAATACCTCTATGATGATGCACTTTTCTGGTTCCATCTTCTCCGAGCTCTTTTGGATTGGCCGTGTAATAACCATCCACATCTTTCCAAAATGTGACGCCATCCACTACTCTGCCTTCACTCTGGAGCGCGGCGGCAACATCGACGGCCGTGATATCACTGTATCCGCGACCCTGATGCGGCACCATGCCTCGAGGAGTTCCTGCGATATGTCCGCCGAAAATCTGGATGGTCTCACTCTCGACATCTTCCGACTTTTTGCGAAGCGCTTTTTTGACGCCGCCCTGGATGGCTTTTTGCAATTTTCTATTAGAAATCACTTGTTCGCCACTTTCCGTGCTGCCATGTTCGCCGTGCGCTTCTCCATTCAACTCACTTGTATCAGCGGTGACATTTTCGTAAGCGTGCGCTCTTTTTCCTTGTTCTCGCAGATATTGAGCGAGCAGGAGTGCTGCCATATTTTCACCAAAACCGATGACCTGGTCGCGAATTTCGAACGATCCTGGTACGGACATGAGAATCGTACCTTTCACGGACTGATGCGTCATGAGGGCTTGTTTTACCACTGCAAAGCCGGCTTCGTATGTTTCGCGTGCGGCGTTTTTGTTTTGAAAAAATTTGTCGATAACTATTTCGTGCTTTCTCTTCGTTTCCGCAAATGCTGCGTCGATGCTGGCTTCTGTGTATTCTTTTCCGTTGAGCGTATCCATCGCGGCAAAAAGCGTATCCGTGACACCCTTGAAAGCGGAAACGACCAACACTCTTTCTTTGTCGTTTTTGGCGAGAATATCCATGAGGCCGTTGACCTGGTCGAGGCGCTCCATGTTGGCGCCGCCGATTTTGTGCACGCCGACGATGTTTTGTGATGAAGAAGACATTGAGGATGAAGAAGGTAAGATTTAGGATTTAGGCAGCAAGTTTTTCCATTACTTGCTTCACTCTCGTCCACGCTCTGTTCCAAAATCGTTCGACTTTTGGCTGGAGCGTCATGATGTCGACACGGACATTGGAGGCCGTGACTTCGAGGCCGGCGCCAGCACCTGAGAGTTTCCAGGGATTGTCGGTTTTGTGCATGTCGGTGACCACTTCGATGTGATTTGCGGTGCCGGTGAGCGTGCCAAAACTGCTGGTGGCATCAACTTTTTCCAGTCCGATCTTCATGACGGGCTTTCCGTCCACGATCTTCATCGTTGCGAGATATTTGAATGTTTTTCCCCTCTCGAGTGCGACGCTGTATTTTGTTGCCATTTGTTCGTCGAGTTCAGTCTCTATTTTTGCGAGACAC
>CAZFSD010000030.1:9670-10874 GCA_964521465.1 uncultured Candidatus Peribacteria bacterium
TCTCTTTCACTGATCCATGGGACGGCGCCGAGTCCTGCCATGGCGGTTGACCTGTAGCCATATCTCTTCGGATCGGCAGTGAGTGCTTGATAATCCTTGTACGAAAAAAGGCCAATCGGATTTTTGTTGGCTGTTGCTATTTTTCCTCCTTCTTCCATGATTTTTCTGTGGAATGCCAATGCCTCTTCTTTTGCGGCGGTGACATCCACATAAATGAGCTCGTTTCCGAATCCCAGCTCTTGCATTGATTCATGGGCACGATCCCACACAGGTGACCCTTCCTCTTCTTGATTTTTTGGCATATCTAATTCCTCCATAAGCTGAGCGACACTCATTCTGGTTTCTGTGAATCTTTTTAATACTTCTTGCGAAAATCCTGCTGGATTTACGATGTAATCCTTGCTGTCTGCGAGGCCCACGACGACGGTGGGATTCTTATTTCTTTTCGCTTCTGGAACATCTTTTGCCGCGATTTGGTTGATGAGTTCTCGGCCGACATTGCCGCTTGCTCCGAAGATGAATACATTTTGACGCATGGAAGTATCGTGACTTTATCAATTGGAAGCCATTTTGACAAATTTATCCTCTTGCTTTTGCGGTTTCTTTGAGGTACGGTGTATTGGCATTGTTTTCGTTTGTTTCGTAGGTTAGGTTTCACGCTTTCTTCAAAAATAAAGCTTAGAATGTCTCCTCGAAGCTTAAGGAAGGCGTGCATTTTTAACTCTTTTCTCTTTTTTTTCCTCATGGGAAATCCAAAAATTTTCGTAGGCAATGTCGCTTACGCAACACAGATCCAGACACTCGTGGATCTTTTTTCACAGCATGGCACGGTTGTGGACTCTTATAAGCCAGAAGGCAAAGGTTTTGCTTTCATTACTATGTCTTCCCCAGAAGAAGCTCAAAAAGCTACAGAAGCCCTCCAGGGTCAAGAAGTTGATGGACGAGAACTCAAGTTGAGCGAAGCTCAACCTCCACGCCCACGCAGCGAACGCGGTGGATTTGGTGGCGGTCGTGGCGGATTCGGCGGTGGCCGAGGAGGCTTCGGCGGCGGAAACCGTGGCGGATTCGGCGGTGGCCGAGGAGGCCAAGGTGGTGGTCGCGACTTCGGTGGCGGCAACGACTTCGGTGGTGGCGACGATATGTAATATCAGCGTTTTCTTACGAACTCCAAAAAAAGCCTCGCAGCAATGCGGGGCTTTTTGAT
>CAZFSD010000030.1:10974-12910 GCA_964521465.1 uncultured Candidatus Peribacteria bacterium
TCAGATTAAATTTTTCTGGCGTCGTAGGCCCAGTGGAGGAGTGATTGCCTTTGCTTTGGCCTGCAGGAAAGGTCTCCGGGAATGCAATTTTTTTGTATTTGGGATATGTGCCTTTTGTAGGCTTTCCATCGTTTGATTTGGCGTGCGTCGTCATCGCATCGGCGCCCCATGAAATACCGACAGTACCACTGGAACCATCCACGCGGGTCTTCCGGATAAATCCATTCTTTTTTGATCCATACCGATAATGGCTGCGAAGCGTTTACACCAAAAAAATTCAACTTTGGATCGTGAAACTCGCTGCAGAGTTTTGCTTTTTTGTACCAGGATTCGGGAAATTCCTTCTGGCAGTCCGTCATGTATTTTCCGCCAAATACCCCCAATTCCAACATCTGCCTTGGAGTGAGCTCTGGTCGAAATTCAGGATCGAAATTTTTCCCCTCTGGTTCCGTGAGGAGGTATCGATAATGTTTCTGCATTTTATCGTTCACGACGACGATCTTTTTTTGCTGCTGCAGATGATTCATCGTAACATTTTATCGGCGATAGTATAAGTCACCCCGCTCACGAGTGCACCCAATACTGCGCCCCAGGCGAGATCCACGATGGTCACTGATAATGGCCAATTTTTCAGAGTGGCAAGGTTTGTGAGATCATATGTTGCATAAGCGATCAAGCCAAAGAGCGCGCCCAGCGAGAGAGCATGTAACCATGAACCTTTTTCGAAAGCCGGCATGATGGCAAATACCACCAATCCAATAATAAAAAGCAGATAGAAAAGAATCGCTGCCGGCCAATTGATATCCGGCTTCATTAACAATCCGATTCGTTGAGCATAAAAATTTTTGGCAATGAGTCCGAGCCACACCATATCAATCCCAAAAAATATCGGGAGAGCGATCATGTAGAGTTTCCAAAGTATCATCGATTCATGGATTTTATGATTTCGTACAACGCCCGCGCATATGCAAAGTTGTTGCACGGTACAATTTAGCGCGGAGCGCTTCATCGCGCAACAATTTGGGCGAGTGACTTCAGGGAGTGAACTGCATATGCGCTGTTAGGCGGCGTGCTTGTTTTGAATTCTATTAAAGTCTCGAGTCCTTATCATCGATTCTAAGCAGTCTTCTAATTAATTTTTTAGTTGATTCAATGCCAATTTCAGTATCATTTACTGGTTTATCCAACATTTCTTGTAATGATGTACTGTCTGTTAAATCTAATTTTTTAAACTGAATAAAAGTCTGTACGAGTTGTTCAGAATCTGTATCTGGAGGTAAGTTGGTTTCTGCGCACATTATTTGTCGCCAAGTAGCATTGGGTGGCAACCCATGTTTACCCAAAATGGCTTTGTTCTTTTCATAATTGAGCGTAAGCGAAACACCAGTTCACCACTTGGGCGAGGACTTGAGCTGTGCTGGAAGCCAGCTCAACAGGAGTCCGAGCCAGATATACTGCTGTTAGGCGATTTTGGATTTGAATTTTTTGCGATTTGTGCTAAAGTAGCGTCTTAACTAATTTAATATGAAATCTGCTGAAGAAAGGTACAGAGATATGCTGTTGGAATCCACTGCTCCTACGTCTGTTTTTCATGACGTTTTAGGCGCGCTTTTAGCTGATGGGGCGAGTGATGAAGTTTTTAAACACATGGATGATTTATTGCACATACCAATGTACCATGCTGTGGCGTGGCAGCTACATGCGACTCAGTTAGCTTGCCGCGGTTTGATTTCTACTGTTACAGCGAGTGAGGCATTGGAAGAATGGGGTGACGAACCCCCTCAAAAATGGGATACACTTGCAAATCGTGTTGTGGCGAAGAGGAGAGGAAGAACAGGCGTAGCCTAAAAGTCTTTCAAAAATTCAAAGACAATTTCATCTAATGGCCGCGGCTATACGATGTGACATAAAGTTTACTTTAATGTCGTCATTTCGT
>CAZFSD010000031.1:0-12282 GCA_964521465.1 uncultured Candidatus Peribacteria bacterium
GTTTTTATCGGCATCGCCGTTCTTCTGAAGAGACTTTTCATTCTCCCAAGGCTGAAACTCCTGGTTTTTCCTTTGAGTCTGTTCCGTCAAAGCCGGATTCCCATTATATCTCTTCGACCCGGAGAGTATTTCTTCACTCTGGCAAGGGTCATTCTTATGAAAAAGATGGTACCGCCCCTTTTCTTACGTTAGGCGTTCTTGAAAAAGGTAAAAGTGAGCAGGCTCTTCTTCTCCATGGACTTTTCGTTCCGGAACACATGCGTGGTCAAGGCGTCGGCGGAATATTGATGGAGACTTTTTTTCGCATTGCTGAAGTTCTTGACCTACCCCCTACGACGAGCACTATTCGTAAACCACTTATTGCAAAACTTCTTCTACATTATGGCTTCTTACCTCAAGCGTCCCATACTCTTGCCGAAATACTCCCTCGTGATCCAGGCTCAACGGTTCCCACTGTTCGTTTGCGAACTGAAAAGACCGCTCTGAAGGTTTTACATGATTCGTGGTTCACTCCTGCAGACGGCGATGTCGATGAATCTTCCGGCAATCCTCTCGTGAGCATTTACACCCGATATCATTTACGCAATCCTGCGATGGCATTGAATGAACGAATTCGTGCAACGACAGAGCGTGATGGACTTGTGAGAATTTTTCCAAATAGGGTCCAAAAAGCCTTCCGCCAAAAATAAACCTTGCGGACATTTCAATTTCCTTGTATATTGACTCTCGAGCCGAAAGGCTTTTTTTCGAAGGATTTCCTTCAAATCTCTCACATTTTATCCTATGAAAGCTCTTACGCACTATTTCACTTCTAGCTGGATGGAACTCAAACGAGTTACTTGGCCGACGAAAAATCAGGCAATTCAGCTTGCAGCAATCACTCTTTCATTCGTTTTTGTTGCTGCTGCATTCTTGGGTTTACTGGATTTTATCTTCTCACAAGGATATCAGTACCTCTTGTCACTCGCTCAATAAATATCTTTCCCGTCAGTAATTTTCAATTTTTATGGCAAAACAAGCTCAGCACACCGGTCGTCATTGGTATGTGATTCACACCTATTCTGGTTATGAACATGCCGTTCGTGAAGCGCTCCTTCAGCGTATTGAGACTTTTGCGATGCATGATTTTATTTTCGATGTCATGGTTCCGGATGAAACCTCTATCGTGATCAAAAAAGGCGAACCGCAGACGATTAAAAAGCGTATTTTCCCAGGTTATGTGCTCGTCGATATGATTGTGACTGATGAATCGTGGTATGTGGTCCGCAATACTCCGAATGTCACGGGATTCGTGGGAGCTGGAGGTACCATGCCGATCCCTGTTTCCGAAGAAGAATGGAGAGTCATTCAAAAACGCATGGGCGAGGCTGAGCCAAAATTCAAAATCGACTTTGGCGTGGGCGATCATGTTGTCATTCTCGAAGGTCCTTTCATCAACTACGATGGTCTTATCACCACGGTTGATGAAGAGAAAGGCAAGGTGAAAGTTCTCATCAGCATCTTCGGTCGTGAAACTCCGGTGGAACTTGATTTCACCCAGGTTCGCAAGAAGTAATTTTCGTGACGATTGGACTTCAGCTTTGATGAAGAGTAGAATAGCGCTGCTTCTGTTCTCCTCACTTCAGTATGCAAAAAACGACTCTTTTTACCGTCCTCATTACCTTCTTTGTGACGCTTGTCGTTGCAGACTTTTTGATCAAGAGACCTTTTGATTCTGACGATGAGCTCAATGCTGCTTTGGCGGAAGCGACGGTTCTTCACCAGAGTGCGCCGCAAGTCGACCCTTCCGGAGGTACTCCTGCGCGAAGCGGTGATACTCTTCGAGTTTCTGATCTTCCTGATCCTTCTTTCAATGCGGCAAGTTCTCCTCTCGCCCCATCTTCGGATGACATTTCTGCTTTTTCCCCTCTTCCTGAGGCATCATCTCCTTCGCTCGATCATTCTTCAGTCTCCGATTTTCTTGAAAAAACCGGATTTGTCATCGAATCGGTCAAGGGAGAGGATCTCCAAAAAATTGGTTTTCGCTCCATGAAACTCACGAAAATTCCTTTTGACGATATGATTTTTCAGCTTCTCGATGTCTCTCCCGTCAAAAATCTTGCTGCCTCCCGCATGGCCATGACGGATGGGAAAAATACTTTCGGAATTTTGACGGAATTCGAGTTTGTCGATGAACCGCGAGCCCTTACTTTTTATGCCGATTTGAAGCAGAAAGTTGGTGCTTTTTCTCCTCGCGTAACGCCGAATGAGACCAATCAATACGGACAGAATTCCTTTTTCATGAATGATTCAAGCCGACCGAGTACGGCTTTTCTGACTTTTCGGCTTCGAAACCATATTTTTTGCTTTTCCTATCCCAAAGTCAGCCATGAATTTTACAAAAGTTTGACACTTTTGCTTGCAAAGTAGGACATTTTCCGGTAAAAATACTCCGCATTCTTTATAGTAATCGATACATTTTCCCATGGCTCCAAAGAAAATCAAAACCGTCGTGAAGCTTCAGATCCCTGCTGGTAAAGCAAATCCCGCTCCACCAATCGGTCCTGCTCTCGGTCAGCACGGTTTGCCAATTCAAGATTTCTGTACTCAATTCAATGCTCGTACAAAAACTCTGGGCGATAGTATTGTCCCGGTAGAAATTACCGTTTTTGAAGATCGAACATTTACCTTCATCACCAAAACTCCTCCAGCTGCTTCTCTTATTTTGAAAGCTCTTGGTCTTCCAAAAGGATCTGGAACTCCGAATAAAGTGAAGGTTGGAAAAATTGGCCGCGAACAATTGAAAAAGATTGCCGAAGTTAAAATGCCTGATCTCAATGCAAACGATATCGAAGCTGGTATTAAAATTGTTGCCGGTACAGCAAAAAGCCTTGGCATCGAAGTTACTCTCTAAACTTATTTCCTTTCTTCAAGTGCGGCCGTGGCCGCCTTCTCCATCATATGAAAAAGCACGGAAAAAAATACACTGCTGCAAAAGCTCTCATTACAGAACCGATGTACGGTCTCGTGGATGGCCTCGCACTTCTCAAGAAAACTGCAACCACAAAATTTGATTCGAGCTGCGAAGTTCATGTGAAGTTGGGCATCGACGTCAAACAATCTGATCAGGCTGTTCGTTCGACGGTTGTCCTTCCTCATGGTACTGGTAAGAAGCTTCGCGTTATTGCTTTCGTCCCAGAAAACATGATGAAAGAAGCAACAAGTGCCGGCGCTGTAAAGGCTGGTCTCGAAGAACTTATTGAAGAAATCAACAAGGGCTGGCTCGAATTCGATGTTGCCGTTGCTCATCCTTCGATCATGAAGAATCTCGGTAAAATTGCAAAAACTCTCGGTCAAAAAGGTCTCATGCCAAACCCAAAGGCTGGTACCGTAACGGAAAAGATCGCTGAAACTATTCAAGATATCTCCAAAGGTAAGGTCGAATTCCGCGCTGATAAGCTCGGTGTCGTCCATAATGGATTCGGCAAGGTTTCTTTTTCTGAGGCTCAACTCGTCGAAAATTTGAAGACTTTCTTCAAGGCTCTCATGGACGCTCGTCCAACAGGCATCAAGGGTAACTACATGCTGAACGCTGCTCTCGCAACAACGATGGGTCCTGGCATCAAACTCGACCTCGCGAAAGTGATGGAAGAAGTGAAGGCCAAGAAATAATTCCGACTTTCTTTTCGATTTTCAAAAGCCTCTCTTTACGGGAGGCTTTTTTCGAGTGCCTTGAGTGCGACTTCTACTTGCTGATCATCGGGTTCTTGAGTCGTCATTTTCTGCATCCAGAGGCCGGGAGTGACCATGACTTTGACCCAGGCGCGGTCCATGTTTTTGGCGCTGAGTTTGAGGAGTTCGTACGAGAGACCGCCGATGATGGGGAGCCAGGCCACGCGCAGAAAGAAGTTCTGGAGAAATCCGTCGCCGCGAGGAAGGATGGTGTAGGTTGCCACACTGAGGAGAATGACGAGCATGATGAAACTCGTGCCGCAACGAGGATGGAGTCGAGATTGCTGTCGAGCGTTTTCTACGGTGAGGTCGAGACCTTTTTCGTACGTGTAGACGGCTTTGTGTTCGGCGCCGTGATATTGGAAGACGCGGCGCATGTCTTTCGTGAGCAGGAGGAGTCCGATGTAACCGACAAAAATACCCATCTTGGTCACGCCATCAATGAGATTGAAAATGATGAAGTTATTTTTGACGAATTCAATATGATTGCTGAAGAATGTCGCAACGGCAAGCGGGAGGAATTTGAAGAAAAAGAGGCTCATGCCAAGCGATACGGCGATTGCCAGGACGAAAAAAACTTGCTCGAGGGCTCCTGATTTTTGCGCTGGTGTGGAGTCTGTTGGTGCGGCTTTTTCCTGTTGCATTTTTGCGCCGATTTCACTCGTTTCGGCGAAGATGTTGGCGGAGAAATTGAGGGCGCGAAAACCAATGACCATCATTTCGCCAATGCCGACGATGCCACGAATAAAAGGCAGACTCAGTATTTTGACGCGCTGCGTGAGTGATGTGAATGGTTTTCGTTCGAAGACAATTTCGCCTTTTGGATTGCGTACGGCGACGGCGATGTGCGTTGGGGATCGCATGAGAACACCTTCAATGACGGCTTGACCACCGGGAGCAAAATCGATTTTGGACATGAATCAGTATGATAGAAAATGAAGATGATGAGATTTCCATTATATCTTCATTTTCTTGATTTTCGAAATCTTTCTCCTGTAGTCTTGTGGCGATGAAAGTTGCTCTCAAACGTGTCGATCCCGCTCTTCCTCTTCCGCAATATGAGACCTCTGGTTCTGTGGGATTTGATTTTGTGGCGCGCGAGGAAGTGGTGATTGCGGGAAGAACTTTGGGTTTTGTGCCGGGCAATGTGATCGTGGAAGTACCGGAGGGTTACATGCTTGCCGTCGCTTCTCGCAGTAGCATGCCAAAAAAGAAAGGACTGCTCACGCCACATGGATTCGGGATTATTGACCAGGATTATTGTGGGCCGGAGGATGAAATCAAAATTCAGGTCTTCAATTTTATGCAGGAGCCGATAACGATTCATCGTGGCGACAAAATTGCGCAGGGTGTTTTTGTGCGCGTGGATCGATTTGAATTTGAAGAAGTTTCAGAAATGAAAAAACCGAGTCGTGGCGGATTTGGCAGCACGGGTGGATATACACATTCTTAATTTTTCTTCGTGGGCTCATTTATTACTCTTTACGGCATCAACAATATTGGCAAAACGACGCAGGCTCGCCTGCTCGTTGAACGCCTCCGTCGCGAGGGGTATGACGCCGTGAGTTTAAAATATCCTGTTTATGATCTGGCGCCGACGGGGCCTTTTCTCGATCAAGTTTTGCGCAGTGGTGAGGCTTCGCAAAAAATTTCGGAGGAGCAGCTGCAAATGTGGTTCACTTTGAATCGTTATCAATTTCAGCCGACATTGGAGAAGTGGCTTTCCGAAGGGAAAATTGTGATTGCGGAGGATTATGTTGGTACGGGTATCGCCTGGGGTACGGCAAAAGGAGCGTCGATGGAATGGCTTCAGAATCTTAATCACGGCCTTCGGAAGGAAGATCTTTCGATTCTACTCACCGGGAAGCGATTTATCAAAGCCCGTGAAGATGGACATCTCCATGAATCGGATGATGAACTGGTCATGAAAACGGGCGAAGTTTTTTTGCAACTCGCGCGGGAATATCAATGGCAGGTTTTAGAAGTGGCGCCGAAACGGGAAGTGACTTCAGAGATGATTTACGGCTTGGTGAAGCAGTTTTTGACAGGTTCTCAAAGTTCTTAAATTCTGATATTCTCTGTTTATGATTCTTCTTGATGGAAAAAAGGTCGCTGGACAGGTTCTTACCAGAGTTGCTGGCGAAGTTTCGGCATTGGGTAAGCCTTTGAAGCTCGTGATTGTGCAAGTTGGCAATGATCCGGCGAGCGATGTGTATATTCGACAGAAGTTGAAAGCGGCGGAAAATACCGGGATTCAGGGTGTTCATGAACATCTTCCTGAAACAATGACCACGGACGAGCTGATTGCAAAAGTTCATGCGCTCAATGAAGATTCGACTGTGACGGGCATTCTCGTGCAGGCGCCACTCCCAAAACATATCGACACTCCCCTGGTTTTCAAGGCCATTGCTGCGGCGAAGGATGTCGATGGATTTACGGCATACAATATGGGAAAGATGTTTCTGGAAAAGCAATTCGAAGATCTCGTCCCTTGCACAGCGCGTGGGGTTTTGGAGATTCTGGGAGCCTACAATATCGATGTTTCCGGCAAAGAAGTAGTGGTCGTGGGTCGCAGCAATATCGTCGGGAAACCGCTCGCGGTGATGCTGCTCAATCGCGGCGCGACGGTGACCGTCTGCCACTCGAAAACGGTCGATTTGGCGAGTCACACGAAGCGTGCCGACATTCTCGTCGTTGCTGTGGGGAAAGCCAAAATGATCACGGCGGATATGGTGAAAGAGGGTGCGGTCGTGATTGATGTCGGCATCAATCGACTGGCGGATGGGAAGCTTTGTGGGGATGTGGATTTCGAGGGCGTTTCTACAAAAGCGAGTGCTATAACTCCTGTGCCGGGTGGCGTGGGGCCGATGACCGTCGCATGCTTGATGGACAATGTCGTTCGGGCGGCGAGAAGACAGTGATTTTGCTGTCTTTTTGCTTTGCTTTTTCCCATTTTTTCCAGTAGAATTCGACTACTCCATCACCATTTTTTCCCTTATGTGTGGCATTCTTGGCATTCTCGGGAATAGCGGCGTGGCACAGGAACTCTTCGATGGTCTGGTTTCGCTTCAGCATCGTGGACAGGATTCGGCCGGTATCATGACCTATGATGACCGGTTTCATTTGAAAAAGGGCAATGGACTCGTGCGTGAGGTTTTTCATACAAAAAACATGATTCGCCTCAAGGGTTCGATGGGCATTGGACATGTCCGTTATCCGACAGCGGGAAGTTATGACGCCGCTGAGGCACAGCCTTTTTATGTGAATTCCCCTTTTGGTATTGCCATGATTCATAATGGCAATCTCACGAATTATGAACAGCTCAAAAAAGAAGTGATGAAGAATAATATCCGCCATTTGAACACGAATTCCGATTCGGAAATTTTGGCAAATGTGATTGCGAACGAAATTTTGAATCTTCGGAAAACAACGCTCAAGCCTGCCGATATTTTCAAGGCTCTGGAGCAAGTGTATGCACGATGCAAAGGTTCCTATTCGGTGATTATGATGATTGCGGGTTATGGACTCGTAGCCTTTCGTGATCGCAATGGGATTCGTCCTTTGATTCTTGGCAAGCGTCAGAGTGGCAAACTGATGCCGGAATATATTATCGCTTCGGAAAGCGTTGCGGTGGATACCATGGGATATATCGTGGACAGCGATGTGCAGCCCGGGGAAGCGATTTTCATCGACATGAAGCGCAATGTTCATCGCAAACAGATTGTCAAAAAAGAGTGGGCTCCTTGTATTTTCGAACATGTGTACCTTGCCCGCCCGGATTCAGTACTGGATAAAGTCAGTGTCCACAAAACGAGACTTCGTATGGGCGTGGCGCTCGCGGATCAGATTCGTGATGCGATGAAGAAGGGCGCGAAGATTGATATTGTCGTTCCGATCCCCGACTCTTCTCGCACGGCGGCACTGGCACTGGCAGAGGCGCTGGGAATTCCGTATCGCGAGGGCCTCATCAAAAATCGCTACATTGGCCGCACCTTCATCATGCCGGGTCAGGAGATTCGCAAGAAATCCATCCGCTACAAACTCAATCCGATTATTCTGGAGCTTCGTAATAAAAATGTTCTCCTCGTGGACGACAGTATCGTTCGCGGCAATACTTCCAAGAAAATTGTAGAAATGGTGCGCGGTGCCGGTGCGAAGAATGTCTATTTTGCTTCTACTTGCCCTCCGCTGCGTTACGCCTGTGTGTATGGCGTCGACATGCCGAGCAAGAAGGAGTTTATTGCCAATAAACTCAGCATCAAGCAGATCGCCAAAGTCATCAATGTGGACGGACTTTTTTATCAAGAACTCAAAGACCTCCGAGCTGCGGCTCATGCTGGAAATCCTGCGATTTCCAATTTCTGCGCAGCGTGTATGGACGGCAAATATCCGACCAAAGAGGTGAATCAGAAAATGTTGAATCAACTCGAACTTGCTCGCGAACTCTATCGCAAAAATACCGAAGGCAGCGACACTCCTTCGAAAGAAGATAAAAGTAGTGCTGGTGACGATGTATCCCAGGATGAGAATTTGACTTTGGTTTAAGGCGCGGCGCTTTTTACTGCATCCATTTTTTGTAGAAACCGCCTCCTTTCTTGGTGCCGTTTCTTTTGAAGTCGGCCACGATGTCGCGGAGCGAGACGAGTGCCCAGACACCGTTTAAAACGAGGAAAGGATAGCTTTTGAGGAGAATGGCGTAGGTTACCAGGAGTGCGCTGCCGACGAAATTGACGAGGTCATAAACGAGATATTCATCTTTCCAGAGATGCTTCTGGTTCATGATGAAGGCGACGAGGATGAGGGCTGCGCCGGATGCGCCGAGAACTGTGAGGAAATCCATAAAGAAATAAGATTTAGTTTTTTGAAGGAAGTGCTTTTTTTGTTTTTGCGACCAGAGCAGCGACAGAGACGAAGACTATTGCGGCGATGATCCAGATGCCTTTGATGCCCACGAGGGCAATAACCATCGATCCAAAGAGTGGTGTCACAATGTTACTGAGCGGATAGGCCGTGTTATAGATTCCGTAGAATTTTTCTTCATCTTTTTTCTCGACGGTTTGAAAGAAATTTGCGTCGCTTAACGGCTCCACGAAAGCAATTCCAATGTTGGCCAGGATAATGGCGCCGAGAATGACGATCGGAATTTTGAACAATACATAGAGAATCGCAAAAAGAGCGAGCCAAAGATATCCGAAGATCAGATATTTTTTCACTCCTTTTTTTTGCGCTTTTTTGGTAATCCAGAGTTCGAGTGCGATGGGCGGAATCATACTCAGCGAGAGCACCGTCCCCATCACTCCTTTGCTAAAGCCCAGATCGGTGACCATGAGTGGAATATAGATTTTGTAGAGACACCACCAGAAGTACATACCGAAGCCTATAATGAAGCATCGAATGAGCTGCGGCTTCTGAAAATAATCCCTGATATTGTACCAAAATTCCGTGAGCGTGATTTCTTCTTTTTCGCTCTCGAGCGATGGATTTTTGACAATCATGTGCTGATGGGCGAGCAGGAACAGTGTGATGAGATACATGATTCCGGCGAAAATATAGGTCGCTTCATTTCCAAAGCTTCCTGCGAGCATGCCGCCGACAAACGGTCCGATCATCCAACCGATATTCGTGAAAAAATAATATTTCCCCTCAGCGATGGCGATTTGATTTTCCTCTGCGCTATCACGCACGAACATCGCAAGTGTAATGAGAAACATCGTCACGCAGATCATGCGAATCATATCGAAAATGAGCAGCTGCCAAATACTTGCCGCGATCGTGAACAGAAAAAATGCCTCACAGATGAGAAAAAGTGAAGCTTTTGCGACGAGTACTTTTGGAATTTTTTTGAGAACGACCGTACTGAGGAGTGATGTGAGAAGTGCGACAAATGCTGTAATAGCCAGATAATAACCAACATGCACTTCATTTTGCAGCTTCTCTTCCAACGCCACGGAAAAAACGGTCACAAAACTGGAAAAACCAATTCCGCTCACGAGCGCCATCCAGCTAAAGATGCGGGCCTTTTTATTCCCATGGTGGGTGCTGGTTTTGAAAGAGAAAGTCATTTCGGTATTCGTGTTTTTATTTTTCTATTATGGTATTTTACCATTTTTTATCATTTTTGGCAAGCTTTGAGGAAAGCTGTATACTGTTCTCCTGATCGTCTACATCCTAAATCCTCTTTTCTATGGCTCTCAAAATTCTTGTCATCGGTCATGGAGCTCGTGAGCATGTGATCGCTGAAACCTTGAAACGAAGTCCTCGCGAACCATCTCTTGTGTGCTATGGAAAGTCTAAAAATCCTGGGATTGCTGAGCTTTGTGAGGTGTATGAATTGGGGAATCTTACGGACATCGAACATGTGAAAAAATTTGCCGTGGAGCAGCAAGTGGATTTTGCTGTGGTAGGGCCAGAAGATCCCATTGCTGCTGGGGTGGCTGACGCTCTCGCGACCGTGAATATACCGACCGTGGCACCTTTTGCAACGGGTGCGCGACTGGAATCTTCAAAAGCTTTTACACGTGATTTACTTGTAAAATATGGCATTCCAGGGAATCCACGGTTTCAGGTTTTTCCTGCGGTCGATGGTATGGCGGCGTTCGCCGAGTCCTGCGGCGGTAATTTTGTGGTCAAGGCCGATGGACTTCGCGCCGGCAAAGGCGTTCAGGTCTCTGGCGATCATTTTGCGACGACGGAAGAAGGCCTTGCCTATGCGCAGGAATGCGTCGCGAAAGATGGTCGTGTGGTTTTGGAAGAGAAATTTGTTGGTCAGGAGTTTTCTCTCATGAGCTTCTGCGATGGGACCCATACAGCACATATGCCGGCAATTCAGGATCACAAACGCGCATATGAAGAAGATAAAGGGCCGAATACCGGCGGCATGGGAACATACTCTGATAGCAATCTCTCTCTCCCATTCCTTCGTGAATCCGACATTGCTGCAGCGCAGGCGATCAATCAGCAGGTGTGCGACGCACTTGCGAAAGAGACGGGGGCGCCTTTCAAAGGCATTCTTTATGGCGGATTTATGGCGACGAAAGACGGCGTGGGACTGATCGAATACAATGCCCGTTTTGGTGATCCGGAGGCGATGAATGCGCTCGTACTGCTCGAGACGGATTTCGTGGATGTCTGTGAGGCGATTCTGAAGGGCGAACTCAACACTGTTCCCCTTTCATTCTCGGAAAAAGCAACGGTCTGCAAATATGTCGTTCCGCAGGGTTACCCGGACGCTTCGGTGAAGGATGTGAAAGTAACGGTCGGCGAAATTCCTGACCATGTTCGACTCTATTATGGCTCTGTCGATCAAAAAGACGATGGACTTTTCCTTTGTGGCTCGAGGGCGATTGCCGTCGTGGGTATTGGAGATACTCTCGAGGAGGCGGAGAAAGTTGCAGAAAAAGCGGCTTGTGCGATTACCGGTCCGGTTTTTCATCGACGCGACATTGGTACTGCGGCGCTCATTCAGAAGCGGGTGGATATGATGCGGTCACTTCGTGGAGCGTAACACCTCATAACTGCCGAAATTTTTGAGGCCGGCGACGATTTTTTGTATGTTTTGAAGGGCGCTCTGGACCGACTCCTTTTCAAGAGTTCCTTCAAATTCCAGGAAAAAAATGTATTCTCCGGGATGTGCCGGATATGGTCGGGATTCGATTTTTGTGAGGTTTATCTTTCTTTCTGCAAAAATACCGAGAACTTCGTGGAGAGTTCCTGGCTGATTTTCATTGAACCAAAAAACGATCAGTGTTCTGGTTTTTTGCGTAGCCGTCATGACTCCAACATCTTTCGTCACAAGGAAAAATGTTGTCATATTGTCTGGGTGATTTTCGATATTTTCCGCGAGTATCGTAAACTGCCTGTCTTTTATCGCCGCTTTTGAGCCGATGGCGGCTGCTTTTCCCCTCTCCTTCTGAATCTCATCAAGCGCAAGTCCGGTCGAGTTCACGATGACCGCTTGTGCTTTTGGGCAGTTTTTTTGGACGAATTCACTGCACTGCTCAATCCCTTGTTGATGGGAAAAAATTTTCTCAATTTGTTCAAGTGGCATGGGATCGATGGCCATCAGTGCGTGATGGATTGGCATTTCGAGGGCGCATTGGATGTGTGGCGCGTATTCGAAAAGTGTATCTTCCGTTTCGCGAACGGTGCCGTAGAGATTGTTTTCAAAAGGAACGAGTCCGAATTTCGCTTCGCCTTTTGCGACTTTTTCGATGACTTCCCGAATGGTTTTGCAGTAAATCTTCTCTTTGTTCGCAGCGATTGAAGCGATGTCGAGCGCGTCGACTGCCAGATCGCTAAAGGTTCCCCTGGGACCGAGGACTGCAATGTGTATCATTTCTTTCGTGATTTGTGAATTGGCTTTTTCTTGAAAGAGACGCCTTTTTCATCCTCCTGCTCCTCGTCTTGCGAATCCATTTTACTGCGAACATCATCGACGGTCTCCAGGATGTCGTGACCCATGTCGACGAAAGATTTTTTGAGTGCACTGAGTCCTGTGCCACCTTTTTTCATTTCGGATTTCATCTTTTCACGCATCTTTTTCCCTGCGTCCGGAGCAAAAAGAACCCCGAG
>CAZFSD010000032.1:0-3932 GCA_964521465.1 uncultured Candidatus Peribacteria bacterium
AATGGTTGGTTGCATTGTAGCATACCTCTTGTAAATATATTTTCTCAGCTGGCGGAGAGAGAGGGATTCGAACCCTCGAGACCCTTGCGAGTCTACTACTTTTCGAGAGTAGCGCCTTCAGCCTCTCGGCCATCTCTCCGGGATTATGACGCTTTCATTCGCTTCGCTTCGGTCCGGCCCAAAGGGCACCCCGGACACCCAGCTGCGCTTTGTGGCTGCTGGCGGAGGGAGGGAGATTCGAACTCCCGAGACCCTTGCGAGTCTACATCGTTTCCAACGATGCGCACTAGGCCACTATGCGATCCCTCCTTGATTATAAAGCTCCGTGTGCTCGCGCACGCTTCGCATAGGGTACAAGCTTTTTGGCTGTGATACAATATCAATATGAGTTTTTTTGAAATCGTTTTGGCGGCTTTGGGCTTGATTGTGGCGGTGACGATTCATGAGTGTGCCCATGCTTTTGTGGCGACAAAGCTCGGTGACCCAACACCCAAAATACAGGGTCGCGTGAGTTTGAACCCTGCGGATCATTTGGATATTGTCGGGACCATTTTCCTTGTTTTGAGCGGTTTTGGATGGGGGAAGCCGGTGGAGATTCAGTCCCGATATTTCAAAAGACCGATTCTTGGGACGGTTTTGACGGCTTTGGCTGGTCCGGGTGCAAATTTTGTTTGTGCTTTTCTTTTGGCGACCGTGCTTGCTCAATTTCGCGATATGCCGTTTTGGCTTTTTGCTATTCTGATGGCGATTTTGGATGTGAATTTGTGGCTCGGGCTTTTTAATTTTCTTCCTTTGCCACCACTGGATGGTTCGAAATTGCTTTTGCTGTTTTTGCCCCGATCATGGAGAGAGGATTACGAACGATTTCTGGAGTATGGTTCTTTGTATACCATGCTTTTTTTGTTGTTTGATGTCATGGTTCTCTCTCGAATTTTACCGGGCGGTTCCCTTATTTCCCATGTTTTGAGTCCGGCTTTTGCTGTTTTGAAGGGCTTATTTTTTCTCCAGCAGTGATTTTTTGGTATCAATGGCTTCTATAAGCCGTGACATGCTCTTGATCTGTTTTTGCTTTCTTTTTTGATTCGATTTTTTGTTGAGCGACATACTCTATTTCGTGTTTTTTATTTTTTTATTCCGCAAAATCTGGTGGTGTGTTTATTGGGGAAGAGGGGTTCTTTACAGAGACGCTGCTCTGAGTACAATAAGAGTATCTCTTGGATGATCGAGTCCCTCACTTTTCTTACTCTCTCTATCATTTTTTCAAGGGATCTCAATATCTGTTTTGGGGAGCTGTCTTACGACTTTGCTCCAAAACGTGAGATTTCCCACCTTTGGTTTATCCAGGGGGTCAGTTCCTAAAGTGAGACGACATCTCGGAGCAAAAAAGAATCCTACGAGTACGGAAGTAGGATTTTTTTGATTGTCCTTGATGCTATTTTTTCTCACCCTGATCCTGTGTCATCTGAATGAAGTTTTCGCGGATAAGTGCGCGATAGAGTTCGGCGTGCACTTTTTCGTTACTCAGGAGTGTTGTCAGTTCTAATTTTCCTGATTTGAGATCTTGGATGATTTCTTGTGTTTTCTTTTTTTGGTGGCCGATAATTTTGCTTTCACGATAAATGAGAGATCCTCCGATGACTCCGATGATGACCATCATCATCCAGAAAACGCCTTTTTCGAGTTCCAGTCCAAAAACTTCCAGACTCAGTTTGGTTCCTACAAAAAACACCAACTGATAGGCGAGATCTTCCAGGCGTGGAAATTTTTCCAAGAGTCCGATGAAGAGATTGGATGCGAAGCGCATGGCGATAATGCCCACGATTCCGCCAGTCCAGAGGACCCAGAGCTTGTCGCTGAAGGCAATCGCAGTTGTGACGGCGTCGATCGAAAAGACGATGTCGGTCATTTCCACGAGAAAAACAATTTTCCAAAAACTGGCAGCCGGTTTTTCGCTGTTTCTTTTTTCTTCTTCGAGAAATCCCAGAAACATGTGTTTCAGTGAGATGTAGATGAGATAGAATCCGCCGAGCAGTTTGATGGCGCTAAATTTGAGGATGTAGGCTGCGAGGAGGAGCGCGATTAATCTGAAAAAGACAGCACCTGCGAGGCCGTAGGTGAGAGCTTTTTTCCTTTGTTTTTCTGGAAGCGTTCGTACGAGAATTGCCAGGACCAGCGCGTTATCGACGGAAAGAATTCCTTCCAAGAGTGCGAGGGTGCCGATGGTGAGGAAGTCGTAGGGAGTCATGGAGTGTGTTTTTGAAAATGGAGCCGCTGACCGGAGTTGAACCGGTGACCTCGTTCTTACCAAGAACGCGCTCTACCACTGAGCCACAGCGGCGTATGCTGTTTATCGATATGACCTTCCTAAGCCCGCGCATTGTACCAGTTTGAAATTTGAATCCGCAAGGGGATACATGGTAAAGTGCCCTCTTATGCATCAGCGAAATGTTCCTTCCTCCGGTTTATCACAGAAAAAAGGCGTTTCGTCTCGTCCTGAGGAGTCTCGTGGCGGTGGGCGTGCGCGCATCGCAGCTTTGATTATGGCTGTTGTTGTCGGGATTTCAGCTTCTCTCTCTGGAACCGATGCCGATTCAAATGGCTTTGAAGACGCGGCAGCATCTTCGCCTCCATCTCGTGATCTTTTTCGTCGCCCCTCTGATTCTTATCGTTTTTCCACTCCTCATCCTATTCCTGTTCCTTCGCGCTTGCATCATCGGTCGACTCCTCAGAGAATTTTTCTTCACCCTCCGCTCCCGCTCCTTGCTCATCCTCCTTCTCCTGGGCTTGAAGAAGTCCCTCCTCGTCCCTTCATGTCTGATGCGACGAGTGTTCTTTTGGATCACTTGCGCGACCTTTGTGATGAAGTTCGTCGCGACGATGTTTTGAAGTCATTTACTCCTGATGAGCCTACGATTTTTTCGAAGATTGACTATCAGTATCGCCGTTTTGCCGAAGCTGCTTCCGCTGAGCATCTTTCTTATTCATCGTATTCTTTTGATGAGGTTTGTATGGATTCCGGAGAATTTACAGCTCTTGGTCGGCAGTATATCGAGAATGTTTTAACAAGCGATGATCTTACTCGTGTTGAAAAGTATTTTATTTTAAAAAATTTGCCATTCAGACTCTTTGGAATTGATCTTTCACGGTTTGATTATGCTGATCGTCTTTCCCAGGAGGGTTTTTTTCGGCTTGATCCACTTTTGCCTCAATTCGAGCTTGAGATGCAATGGCCCTTTAATCTTGATTCTGACAATTTTGTTGATTTGCGTAATTTTGCACAAAACATTGCTTCGAAAATTCGTGATAAGGATTTTCATCAACCTTATGCGGAATATTTCTCAGGCACACTTTTTGAGGCGTATCAACTTTACAAAAAAAAGTATAATGATTCGTCCATGAATTTTGCAGAGTTTCCTTTCGAAGATTATTTTGGTATTGATGAGGAGGCGTTGAAATCTTTTCTCTCGCAGAGGAATATCATTCCCCAGCTTCGAAGTGATCTCAGCTCTTTTCTTGTTGCATATCATACTTTTTCGCAATTTACTTTTCCCGCTGCATCTTTGAGCGATGCGAATTATGCGTATTTTCTCCAGCAGCGCGCCTTTCTTTTTTATGAATTGGATGATATCTTGACGACTTTGTCGGAGTTTTTACTCGATCCGGAAGCTGATTTATCATCTTCCGCCTCCTGGAGTGACCTTCTTCGTATTGTGGAATATTTGAAGCCGACGGATATGAAACAGTCTCAGTTTTTCTTTGATGCGACTGCGTCTTCGCAGGGTTCCGCTATGGTGTATTAGGGGATTGCCAAAAAGCTGAGTCGTCTGTACCATGCCTTTGCTCGCAGGAGGGCGTACGGCCTTCGTATAATGGTAGTACAGCGGTCTCCAAAACCGCTAGCGTAGGTTCGATTCCTACAGGCCGTGCCAATT
>CAZFSD010000032.1:4032-11655 GCA_964521465.1 uncultured Candidatus Peribacteria bacterium
TGGCATACCATTCATACCATTTGGACCCATTTGAGGACCCATCATTCCTGGCATGTTGTTGTTCATACCTGGCATGTTCTGTGGCATCATACCGTTCATGCCGTTTGTTTCTGGAGCGGCAGGGAACTTGTTTTGTGGCATTGTCTGGTCTTGTGGCATCATCTGCTTCTGTTGCTGTTGCATTTGATCCATTTGTTTTTTCTGCTCATCCTGCATTTGTTTGCGTTGAGCTTTTTCCTTGTCTTTCAAAGCTTTTTTGGCATTCTTCCATGTTGTTGCCAAAGATGTCTTGAGTGTTTTTGCTTGTGCAACCAGACCCTTCATATTTGTGCGGAAATCTGATTCAATTTTTTTCATTTCTGTCATTGCTTGTCTGTAGAGTTTCTGATCTACCTGAGCATCGGTGAAATATTTTGTCTTGATCTCTTCACGAGCATCATCAGTATCATCCTGAACTGCCTGTGCTTTTTCTTGTAAGTCAGTGACTGCCTTACATTGCTGTTCAAAGAGTGATCCAGACTCTTCGTCGTCGAGGACGTTTTCACAAGTGTTTGACCATTGTTCGAGAACACCGGTGATGTTATTTTGGTTGACGGTTCCATTGAACATATTTGGTCCATAGAACATTCCACCCATTGGGCCATTCATAGGACCCATAGGACCCATAGGACCAGGACCCATAGGACCCTGCATATTTTGTGGACCCATCATACCTGGACCATTCATAGGACCCATTTGAGGACCCATTTGCTGTGTGCCAGTTGCTGGCATATTTTGGCCGATAAGGTTGGCGTAACCTGCAAAATGACCGGCACCTGTTGTGACAAGTGTCGCGACGGCAAATCCTGCAAGGAAGTGCTTCCAAGAAACTTGATGTTTCATGTCGAAAGGGGTTAGTTTTTATTTTTGTTGATACTATTTTATCATTTTTTTCCGTTTTCGTCAAACGGACTCCGGTTGAGGTATTTTGTCCTCGTTATTCGTGGAGGGATTCCCCGTAGTTGATTCCGGTCGTTTTATCTGGCGGGATATTGTAATAATCAAAGAGAAAATCTGCCATTTTCGCGAACATGGGTGCTGCTGTGAGATCTGCCCACTCGCTTTGGCGAGGCTTATCCAGCTTTATGAGGATCACAAATTGAGGATCGTTCATTGGTGCGAAGCCAACGATATTGCCGATCGTGGTTCCAGCGCCGGAGAGTGGTTTCCCCTTATAGTATGTTTGCGCTGTTCCGGTTTTTCCTGCGACATAGTGATGTGCGACTTGAGCGTGTCGAGCGACACCATTTTCCACGGCGCTCATCAGCATTCCTTTCATGATCTGTGCTGTTTCCGGAGAGATGACTTGATGTACTGAGTGAGGTTCATTTTTGATGATGCGGCCATTTTTTTCACGAATTTCATCCACGATGTAGGGTTGCATCAGAAGACCATTGTTGGCGATGGCGGCGTATGAGTTTACCATTTGAAGGGGAGTGACGGTGAGACCTTGGCCGAAAGAGTGCGTAATGAGCTCTGATTCTGCCCATTTAGTCCAAGGACTGACTTTTCCCGAAACTTCGTCGTTGAGCTCGATGTCTGTTTTTTGGCCAAATCCGAAGCGTTGGATGTAGTTATAGAATAGATTTCTGCCAATTTTTCGTGCCACAAAGGACATACCGGTATTGAGGGATTTTTCCAGGACGGTGCGCATCGTGATGGTGCCGAAGTATTTTTCTGTGGCGTTGTGGATTTCATATTCATCGGTTTTGACCGGGCCGATGTCGTTGTAGAGCGTGTCCGGTGTTACATCTTTGTCGTCGACGGCTGCTGCCATGGCAATGGCTTTAAAAACAGATCCCGGCTCGTATTCCCAGCTGACGATTTTGTTGTGGTAGGCTTCTGGCCCGACCATGTTTTTGTATTTTTTGTAGACATTTTTTCCATCGGGTCCTGTTTCTTTGAAAACATTGATACGCTCACCAGTTTCTGCGTTGAGGATGAGGTAATATTCGCCAGTTTTTTCGTTGATCGGTTTGAGATTTTGAATTTCTTCCGGCTTGAGATCGATTTTTTCTTTTTCGAAGACTTTTCCGTAGTCGTTTGGATCGAAAGATGGGTAGTGAGAAATGGCGAGAATGCGGCCGGTTTTGGGATCCATCACGATGCCCTGACCGCTATCTGCACGAGTATTTTTTGTTCCCTCTGCGAGAATTCTATCGAGCTCCATTTGAATCGATCGATCGATCGTGAGGACGATATCGTCACCATCGACGGCCGGTTGGATCACGCTTTGTCCGACGGTAATTTGGCGTCCAACACTATCTTTTTGAGTCTGAAAAATACCGTTTTTTCCTTTGAGTTTTGCGTTGAAACTGTTTTCGACTCCGTAGAGTCCATTACCTGAATTATTGACATAGCCAATGAGATTTGCGGCGAGAGTATTTTCTGGATAGTAACGATAATATTCTTCCTGCATTCCGATACCGGCGAATTTTTTTTCTTTGTCTTTTTTGAGAAATTCCCTCATCTGTTTTGATATTTCGGGCGCGAGTTTTTTTCTCAGGACAACGAAGCGATTTTTTGCGGAAATAATTTTGATAATTTTTTCTTCCGCGGTTGCGAGGGGTCCTGAAAGTGCCTGGGCGATATACTCGAGATTTGTGATTTTCGGCGGATATATCGCTACCATTCCATCTCTTGCTTCGACTCCTACGAGTCCTTTTTCATTTATTTTTTCTATGATTTTTGCATCGATGTCGGTGGCAAGAATGATTCGTGGCCGTGTCGTCGTCGTGATCTGTTCCGACATGTCATTTTTGAATTGTTGTTGTAATTCTTCGTCGGTGAGAGGGATGAGTTTTTTTTGTTTTTCTTCTTCTGGAAGGAGAGGGTCGAGTTTTTTTGCTATTTCTTCGAGGCGTTGATTATCTTGTGTGCGAGCCTCTTTTGCGTCGAAGAGAAGCGGTGTGAATGTTTCAACGATCGCTTGTGGATTTTTTACGAGCGTTGGATCGGCATACACCATGTCGAGTGTGGTGTTCGTGGCGATGCGGAAAAGTTCATTGTTGTGATAATCCTTTATCAAAATTTCTCCACGGCGAGCCGGAAGTTCCGTGTATCCTGCATGTTCTTTTGCTGCTATCGCTTCGTAGTGACTTCCTCTGAGAATTTGCATGTAAAAGAGCTTCGCGCCAATAATCGTGACGATACAGATTTGAATAATGAGAATGACTTTATTTCTGTCGGTTGGTTTTTTGGGCCGACGAGATTCCATGCGGCGAGGTTCCATGTGGGATGATTATAGTCTGCTTCCGGAATGTGTGCTACTTTGTTTTCATGCACTTTCCGTGGATCATTTCCGCTCTGACGACGGCCCTGATGTGGGCGATTACCAATGTTTTTGATCAGATTGTGCAGCGAGAGTATGCCAAAGACTTTCTGTCGCTGATTGTCGTCACGACGCTTTCCAGGTTACCGGTTGCGGGATTGGCATTTTTCATGTTTGGTTTTCATCTTCCGGATTTTCCGATTCTTGCTTTGTCGCTTTTGTATGGAGCATGCTTGCTGGTGCCGATTTTTTGTTATATTCAGGCGATTCATGTGGAAGAAGCGACACGGGTGATTCTCTTTTCGCAGTCGAAGCCGATGGTGGCATATCTTTTCGCATTTGTTTTTTTGGGCGAGGTTTTGTCGTGGGTGCAATTTCTGGGCGTTTTACTTCTGATTGGTGCGGCTGTGCTGAGTGTGTATCGACCTCTGCATCTGCGTGAAAAAGCTCATCATCATTTCGGTTCAGCGTTTTTTTGGATTACACTTTCAGTGGTCGGTTTTGCCCTTACAGATGTACTTTTGAAATACTGTTTGCGCTTCTATCCTTCATCACAATTGATGCTTCCCTGGTCGTATGTGGGCGGATTTTTGGCGATTGTTCCGATGATGTTTTTTTCTCCTGTTCGCAAGCTTTTTGTTGATGGATCGTTTGCGTGGTTTCGTCGTGGATGGGGATTTTTTCTTTTATCCATTATCCCGGGAATTGCCGGATTTTTCTTTTTGTTTCGTTCGTTTACTGATGCTCCTGTGGCGCTTGTTTCTTCCGTTCTTTCTTTGCAGCCACTTTTTCTCTCTCTTCTGTTCCTTGTTTTTTCGCCGTTTTTCAAAATACTCCCGCGAGAGCAATTTCATGGAGCCGTGGGTATCGCGAAGTTTGTGGCGTGCGCCCTGTCGGTGAGTGGGATTTATCTCATTTTGAGCTGAGCTTCCTTCGCTTCTTGCTCTTCGTGATCGTCTGGTTCGATGCGAAAAAGATCTGGTTGATCGAAATAATCGTAGCCGCCCCGGAAGACGATGGGGAATTCCAATCGTTTGTTTCCGAGTAAACCTTCAATTCTTGGATTTTTTCCTTGCCACATTTCTCCTTTGCTTTTGGTGACTATTTCTTTTCTTACTTCTGCGAGGAGTAATAGAATTTCCGCTTGTTGCAGCACTCTTTCTACTTCCGGACTTCCGCCTTTTTGAGTTTTGATACTCACGGTTCTGTTGACGATGAGGTCGAGCGAATTGGCACTTCTTGTTTTTCTGATGTTTTCGATGTGAAAACTCCTTCTTTCGACGCGTACGGTTTGCGGTCCAACTCCTTTTCCTGGTTGAGCCCATATCCTTATGAGGATTGAATATTGTTTACAGAGTTCTTTTATGCGCGTTTCAATGGTCTCTCGTAATGCGAGTTCATGTACTACAACTTTACGGAATATCTTTTCTCCCGTTCTGTGATCGACGAGTGCATGAATGGTTCCTCTGACATGATTCCTTGCTTCTCGCAGAGTCGAGAGTTTGTGACATTTTTCTTCGAAACTCTCTTTTTGCCGTGTTTTTTCCAATGGTGTTTCTGGTACTGGTTTCATGAAGATGGTGTTTTCAGGTGGTTTATTCTAGAACTTTTATTTTTTTTGTCAATATCTTTGGCCTCTGTTGCTTCGGATTGTGCTATAATTCGGGCCTATGTTTCAAAAAACTACTCTTCCTAGCGGTCTTCGCGTTGTGACGCAGGCCTTGCCGTCCACTCAAGCGGTGACGGTTCTTATTCTTGTTGGCGCTGGATCTCGGTATGAGACCAAGGCTATTTCTGGCATTTCGCACTTTCTGGAACACATGTTTTTCAAAGGCGCGAAAAAGTATCCGAGTGCGCGTGCTGTCTCTGAGACGATCGATAACATCGGCGGTGATTTCAATGCTTTCACCGGCAAAGAATATGTCGGATATTATGTGAAGGCGGCTTTGACACATACGGATACGATTTTTGATGTACTCTCGGATATGTTGATTCATGCGAAACATGACCCGAAAGAGATTGATAAAGAGCGCGGTGTGATCATGGAGGAGTACAACATGTATCAAGATACGCCGATGTATCAGATTGGCTGGGATTTTGAACGGCTTGTGTATGGCGATCAGCCGATGGGCTGGGATCAGGTTGGGACGAAGGATGTGATTATGTCCGTGCAGCAGGCCGATTTTCAGAAGTATCAGCAGGATTTGTATACGCCGGAGAATATCGTCATTTCCGTGGCGGGGAATGTGAAACACGAAGATATTGTGGCGAAAGTGGGCCAGTATTTTGCGGAAATGGCGAATCGGAAAAAAGCTTATCCTTATGCTGTTTTGCAACCGTATGCTGCGGCGAAGCGCGTGTTCCTTCGTACGAAAAAAACCGAGCAGTCGCATGTGTGCGTGGGTTATCCGATGGTCGCAGAATCCCATCCAGATTACTTTGTCTCAAAAGTATTGAGTGTGATTCTCGGCGGCGGCATGAGCTCTCGCATGTTTATGTCTGTGCGCGAAGAAAAAGGCTTGGCATATTACACGAGTTCATCGGTGGATGGATTTACCGATAGCGGTCTTTTTACGACGAATGCTGGCGTGGATGTGAAACGCATTGAAATGGCTCTGGAAGCCATTGTTCAGGAGTATGAAAAAATTGCGGGTGAGATGGTTCCGGATGCAGAACTCAAAAAAGCGAAGGAATATATCAAAGGGAAAATGATTTTGAAATTGGAAGACTCTGAGGAATATGCTCATCTTCTCGGGAAAGACGAGGTTCTCTACGGCAAAACCATGACGCTTGATGATATTCTTCAGGCGGTGGATCGTGTTACTGCTGCTGATGTGGCGCGAGTTTCGGCGGAGCATTTTAAGCGCGAGAAAATGTACATTTCGGTTATTGGTCCGTATGAAGACGAGGAAATGTTCCTCAAATTTACTCGTTAGAGCGTTTGCAAAGCTGCGGGTTTTGTGGTATAATGGTATGATCGGTAAAAATACAAACACAAAATTCTTGCATGCGCTCATTTTCTTTTTTCAATTCACGATTGTGCTGGGAGAGTGCTCCTGGTGCCGGCAGTCCTGGTGCGCGTCGCGGGGTTGAAAATCCTGCGGGGCAACTTCCTGAGACGGTTTCTTTTGCGCCAGCATCTGCGCCTCCTGGTAGTAAGGAGGATTTGGCGAAGTTGCGGGGTGCTGTGGAATTGAAGAATTTGAAGGAGTCGAAAGAAGTTCATGCGGATTTGAAAGATGATCGGGAGCTCGTGCTATCTTTTACATTGCTCGTGGCGGAACTTCGCCAGAGTGGCGTTGATGCGAAAAAGCTGAATGATATTAATTTTGTGGCTGGGCTCGACAGCTCGAAATTGCGCCTGACTGCTCAGGGAATGCGCACTTTTGAATATGTGAAAAACGCCGTGCTCCATCCCGTGACTCCAAAAGCTTTTGAGGTGACGAGTGGTTGGAGAAGCTTCGTGGAGAGTCAGCAGGGGACTTTGGATACTCTCACGCGCATGGCGCGGCCGGGATACAACGGGCCGAGCATTTCGCGCGCGCCAGATATTTCGCAGGAGTCGCATGAGGAGGAAAGCGGCCTTTGGAAAACGATGAAAGAGCATCCTGTTCTTTCCGCGGGTATTGCCATTGGCGGTGCGTACGGAATTTATAAACTGAGTAAAATGCTTTTTGGCCCTGAGGGAAAAAGTCGCAGGAGAAAGGGTGCGGATGGCGAGAAAGAGTCTCCGGATAGCCCGCTCTGGAAATGGGGAAAGCGACTTTTGATTGGTGGCGGAAGTCTTTTTATTCTTGGGAAGCTCGTGGGAAGTGAAACAATTCGCGGCTGGCTCAAGAAGAATCTTCACATTGATCTTTCCGAAAGTCGTTTTGCAGAATTTCTCAAATATCTCGCGGCATTCGAATTTTCCAAAGCCTGGAATGTGTTGTGGGATGGTGCGGAAAATATGCAGGTGTATGAGAAATTGGCACAGTCGATCAGTTCTGACATGGGCAAGCCGGTGGAATGGAAATTGATCAAGAGTATGGAGGGGAAGAAATACAGTGATTTCACGGGTTACTGGTCCCGTGGTGCTTCTTGGTTGAATGGAAATATTTTGAATAATTTGCCGATTGTTGGGTCCGTTTCCGCTTTTCTCGGTGTTTCATCTTCGGAAGAAGCGCTGGCACAGGAGCAGACGATTCGGGAATACTTGGAGAAGCACAAAGATAAAGTTGCGGAGATGCATCCGACGGAGAGTACAACTTTGATTCAGGTTTTGGCGTATGTGAGCGGGAATACGGCGCTTCTGGATAAGGCTTTGGAGCAAA
>CAZFSD010000033.1:0-11529 GCA_964521465.1 uncultured Candidatus Peribacteria bacterium
CACGAGTTTGTTTTATCAAAGAGGCGGGGTACATATCGTTACCCCGTCTTTTGAAATTTACGCTGAATTTTGGAATGATTATTTCCCGATGAATTTTCTCCCACCCATGTATGGCTGAAGTACTTCCGGGATTTTGATCGTGCCGTCTTTTTGTTGATAGATTTCCAGAAGTGGAATCAGAACTCGAGGGGAAGCGATCGCGGTGTTGTTGAGAGTGTGGCAGTAGCGAACTTTGCCTTCTTTGTCGCGGTAGCGAATACCGAGGCGGCGGGATTGGAATTCGTGGAAGGAGGAACAGGAATGGGTTTCGCCATAACCCTTGCGGGATGGCATCCAGGTTTCGATGTCGTTTTTGTAGTATTGTCCGCGGCCCATATCTCCGCTGCAGACAGCGACGACACGGTAAGGGAGCTTGAGTGCCTGGAGAACATCTTCCGCATTTTGGAGGAGGAGCGCGAACATTTTTTCACTTTCGACTTCGTCGTTTTTGCAGAGAATGACTTGTTCGACTTTCATGAATTGGTGGACGCGGTAGAGACCGTGGGTGTCTTTTCCGTAGGTACCTGCTTCGCGGCGGAAGCATGGTGAAATGCCGGCGTAGAGTTTTGGGAGGTCTTTTTCTTCGAGGATTTCTCCAGAGTTGTAGGAGCAGACGGAAACTTCGGCCGTTCCGATGAGGTTGAGTTCGTCTTTTTCGATGCGGTAGGCTTGCTCTTCACCTCCTGGGAAATAGGCCGTTCCGGTCATCGCTTCGTCGTTCACGAGGAGTGGGACGGAGAATGGTACGAATTTTTTTTCCATGAGCTTGTCGATGGTGAAGCGCAGGACGGCTTGTTCGAGAAGTACTGCTTCGTTTTTGAGAAAGTAGGTGCGAGCGCCGGCAATTTTTGCGGCGCGAGCGGTGTCGACGAGATCCCATTTTTCTGCCAAAGCCATGTGGTCGAGCGGCTCGAAATCAAAGGTCGGAAGGTCGCCGATTTTGTAGAGTTCCACATTTTCGCTGTCATCTTTGCCGATCGGAGTTTTGTCAGAATGTGGCTGTGGGACCATGAGAAGCAGGGGATTTAATTCTTCTTCTACCGCCTTGAGTTTTTCTGCGGCGGCTTTTTCTTCGCTGGAAATCTCTTTCATCCGCGCGAGGACGGCTTGCTTTTCTTCGCCCTGAAGTTTCGGGATATTTTCTGATGCTTTGTTTTTTTCGCTGCGAACTTTTTCCGTTTGTTGAATGAGTTCTCGACGCTGGTCGTCGAGCGCGAGAAGGCGATCAAAATCGACCTGGATGCGCTTGTTTTTCGAAGCAGTTTTTACCTTTTCGAGGTTCTCTCGAATGAATTTGATGTCGAGCATCGTTGGATTTTTTAAGTATACGAACGGCGGTGAGCCGGCTCGAATTCTAAAACATTTCTCCTTTTTTTGCTACTGCTTTCCGGGTGTTATTTCCCTGTTTCGCATTTTTGACCGCTTTCAACAGCCATAAAAGCTTGTGCGACATTTCGTTCTGATCCAAAAGTTCCGCCATTTTTTACCGTTGCGACGATGGATTTTGCGACACATGCTTCACTTACCTCTGCCTTGATATGTTCTCTACAGTTTTGTGCTATTGCTGATAAGTCTTTGCCGGTAGGGGCGAGTATTATTTTTGCTACTCCCATGGCTTTTTCATAATCTCCTCCCTGTAAATTTTGTCCTGCAGCCAACATTTGACATGCTTTTTCCTTGTTTCGATTACTTTTTCCCTCTTCGTAATTTGCTGCGTAATTTGCTGCCGTTATGATTGTTACACTAGCGGTGACAATTCCTCCTATTTCAAGATATTTACTTCTTTCCATGATACTTTGGTTATTTTTAAGGTCTTATTCTTTCACTTGTTCCTGTTTTTCGCAAGTTTTCAGTTTCTGTATGCCTCTTCCAGCTTGGCGATGTCGAATTTTTTCATTTTCAAAAAGGCTTGGGTGACGCGGCCAATTTGTTCTTTGGTGCCGTTTTTCATCATATCGCCCATGATCTTGGGAATAATTTGCCAGGAGACGCCGTACTGGTCTTTGAGCCAGCCGCATCGTTCGGCAGGCGGGACGGCAGAAAGTTTGCTCCAGAAAGTGTCGACTTCTTCTTGATTGTCGCAGTGGACGATGAAAGAAATGGCTTCATTGAAAGTGAATTCGTGTTTTCCGGAACTGTCCATGGCGGCGAATTTTTCACCTTCGAGCGTGAAGCTGGCGTGAGCAATGTTGCTTTCTTTTTCGCCTTGTTGATCGGGTCCGTAGTGCATGATGTGATCGAGGCTGGTGTTGTGGAAAATGGACATGTAAAAATCGATGGCTTCTTTTGCTTTTCCACAGTTGTCGCCGACAAACATGAGTGTCGGTGTGATGATTTGCGTGACAGGTCGATCGCCCATGAACATGATTTGCCAAGAGAGGCCGTACTGATCCTGTGTCCAGCCGTATTTTTCGCTGAATGGATAGGTGCCGAGTTCCATCATTGTTTTGCCGTTTTTTGAAAGTTTTTTCCAGAGTGCATCGACTTGTTCTTTTGTGGTGCAGGCGACGAGGAATGAAATGGCCGGTGTGAATTTGAAGTAAGGCCCCGCGGAAATGAGCGTGAATTCCTGGCCACAGAGATCGATATTGACGATGTGCGCATCACCGGATGGTGTTTCCGAGAGTGTGGTGATATTTTTGATTGCTGATTCTCCGTTGGCATCGCCGAACACTTCCTTGAACGCCGAGGTGTACAATTCCGCTGCCTGTTTCGCTTCTTTGTCGTACCAGAGATGAGGGGTGATTTTGGGCATGTTGCGGGGATGATTATTTTTGGTGAGATGATTGTAGCACGGCTTTTTGACTCATCCGCTCCAGAAGTTTCGTCGTCGTATTCCAGTTGCGGATGGTGAGATTTTTGTAGATGGGGGATTTGATGATTTTGGTGAGATGACTTTGGCTGGCGCGGCTGATGAGGCGGGAGAAATAGAGGGCGTGTTTGCCGTTTTTGGCGGTGTCGACGCCTTCACGGGTGCTGACGCTTTTGATGGCTTCTTGTGCGGTGAGGGGCTCTTTGATGAACAGGACATCGTAGCGGTACTCGTCTGGATGTGTGCCGAATTTTGGCGGTGCTTGGTCGATGACTTCCTGGAGCATGGCCTCTGTGATGAGGACAATGCGCGACTCGTAATGAAATTGTTTGCTGAGCTGCTTTTCGATTTTTTCCGTGAGTTTTATTCTCGATGTTTCTGGCGAAGTGAAAATCACATTGCCACTTTGAATGTAGGTGGCGACATCGGTGAATCCCATGTCTTCGAAGCACTTTTTGAGCGCCGCCATGGGAATGATGTTGTTGCCGCCGACATTGATGCCTCTGAGGAGGGCGAGGTAGGGCATGGGGAGTTTGTTTTTAACTGGTTATAATTTCAGCGACTCCAATAGTTGAATATAAACTTTTCGTTCTTCTCTTCTGGACAATGGAACATTCGGGTGAAAAACTTCCGGGCTGTATTTTTCAGTTCAGAATATGAGCTTATAGGTTATTCCTTCTTTCCACTGCGGATTTTCCCATTTTTGAAATCCGGATTTTTCGCAGAGTTTTTGCATGGGGATGTTTTCAAAAGCTGTTTCGGTGACAATTCCTGTCGCGCCTTTTTGTCTCGCGTGTTCGATGCATTGCGCCATTATTTTCTCACCGATTCCTTGTTTTTGAAACTCTTGGTCGACGAAAATTTCTCGCAGGAAAAAATAATTTTCTTCCCACCAGTCTCGGTCTATGGCGCAGAAGGCTGCGAATTTTTCGCCATCTTGTGCGATGAGGTAGAGACTGTCTTTGAGCGTGAAATTCTTTTTCAGGAGGTTGATCGTGGCTTGATCGTAGGTGTATGTAAAATCTTGGTATTGTGATGATTTTCCGAGTAGGACTTCGAGTTCGTTTGCGGATTGGATGGGGGAGAAGTCCATGTTGCTGATTTTTGCTACTTTCTTCTTTATTTCTTATCTTTCTCATCCACCACCTCCCCCTCGACAGGTCCATCCTTTCCCTCATCTTTTTTCTCACCTTCACCGTTCGTTTTTTTCTCCGCCTCCGCTTTCTCGCTCGCAGCCTTGTATAACTCCGTGCCGACTTTCTGAATCTCATCCGAGAGCGTGTCATGCGCTGCTTTCAATTTGTCGTGGTCGATTTTGGCGAGGTCTTTTTCTTCGAGGAGTTTTTTGAGGTCGGCGAGTTTTTCGTTGATCGGTTTTTTGATGTCTTCGCTGACTTTGTCTCCGACATCTTTCAAAGTTTTTTCGGTTTGGAAGACGAGCGATTCTGACTCGTTTCTGAGCTTGGCGGTTTCGGCTTTTTTCTTGTCTTCTTCGGCGTGTTCTTCCGCTTCTTTGCGCATTTTTTCGATTTCGGCGTCGGTCATTTTGGAACTGCCGGTGATACTGATGGTTTGTTCTTTGTTGGTCGCTTTGTCTTTTGCTTTCACATGGATGATGCCGTTGGCGTCGATGTCGAAGGTGACTTCGATTTGCGGAACGCCGCGTGGAGCTGGAGGAATTCCGTCGAGGGTGAATTTGCCGAGAGACTTGTTGTCGGCGGCCATTGGGCGTTCACCTTGGAGTACATGAATTTCGACTGATGGCTGATTGTCGCTTGCTGTTGAGAATGTTTGTGATTTGCTCGTTGGAACCGTGGTGTTTCTTTCGATGAGTTTGGTCATGACGCTGCCCATAGTTTCAATTCCGAGTGAGAGGGGAGTGACATCGAGGAGGAGAACATCTTTGACATCGCCCATGAGAACACCACCCTGGATGGCGGCACCGACGGCGACAACTTCGTCCGGATTGATTCCTCTGTGTGGTTCTTTTTCGAAGATTTTTTTCACCATGTCCTGCACGGCTGGCATGCGGGTTTGTCCACCGACGAGAATGACTTCATCGATATCTTTTGGTTTGAGGTTTGCGTCTTCGAGCGCTTTCACACATGGAAGTTCGGTTCGTTTGACGAGTTTTTCCGTGAGTTCTTCGAGCTTGGCGCGAGTCAGTTTGAGATTCAAATGTTTTGGACCTGTGGCGTCTGAGGTGATGTATGGAATGTTGATTTCGCGCTCCTGGAGCGTTGAAAGTTCACACTTCGCTTTTTCTGCTTCGTCTCGGAGGCGTTGGAGAGCGAGCGGGTCTTTGGCGAGATCGACGCCGGTTTCTTTTTTGAATCCGTCGATGAGCCACTGGACGATCGTGTTGTCGAAATCGTCACCACCGAGTTGAGTATCACCATTGGTGGAGAGCACTTCAAAAACTCCGTCGCCGAGTTCGAGAATGGAGACATCGAATGTTCCACCACCGAGATCATAGACGGCGATTTTTTTATCTTTGCCTTTATCTTTGTCGAGGCCGTAGGCGAGTGCTGCGGCGGTTGGTTCGTTGATGATGCGTTTCACATCGAGGCCTGCAATTTTACCCGCGTCTTTTGTGGCTTGTCTCTGAGAATCGTTGAAGTAGGCTGGGACGGTGATAACGGCCTCTGTGACTTTTTCCCCGAGGAATGCTTCGGCGTCGGCTTTGAGTTTTTGCAGGACCATTGCAGAAATTTCTGCTGGCTGGCGCTGTTTGCCTTCGAGCATGATTTCCGCCTCGCCGTTTTTTCCTTTCACGACTTCATAGGAGAGGCGTTTGATGTCCTCCTTGGATTCATCGAACATGCGGCCGATGAGGCGTTTGGCGGAATAAATTGTGTTTTTTGCGTTGACGACCGCCTGGCGTTTCGCGGTGACACCGACGCTGCGCTGACCGTCTTTCACAGAAACGATCGATGGAGTGGTGCGTGCGCCTTCCGCGTTTGCGATGACTTCTGGTTTGCCGCCGCGCATAATGGCGACGCAGGAGTTGGTAGTACCGAGATCGATGCCGATGATTCTGCTCATAGAAAAGTAGGATTTAGGATGTAGAGTATTAGGCTAAACAATAACTTAGCACTCCGAATTATAGAGTGCTAATTTTGGGTGGTCAAGAGTTTTTTTAGCTTCCAATCTTCACTTTCGCAGGCCTGAGAACGATTGATCCGAGAGTGTAGCCTTTCTCCAGTTCTTCGAGAATAATCCCCGGTTCGCCTGGGCCTTGGAGGAGTGGTTCGTGGACGAGAGTGTCGACTTTTTGGCCTACCGTTGCGATTTCTTTCACTCCGCATTTTTCGAAGGTTTTTTTGAGGAGCTGATAAATACTCTCGATGCCTTTTTTTTCTTCTTCGGGGAGTTTGTCGAAAAATGCTTTGCCGCGCTCGAAACTGTCGAGGACGGTGAGAAACTCTTTGAGAACGGTCACGGCTCCACCGTCGCGCGCTTTTTTCATTTCAGTCGATGCGGATTTTTGATAGTTGTCCAAATCGGCGAGTGCGCGTTTACAGATTGCCGTCATTTGTTCCAATTCCTGTTGAAGCTGTTCGAGAGTTTTTTCTGTCATAGTGAGGTGATTTTAGTGAAGTTTCATGAGTTTTTTAATTTCTTCCGTCATGACCATGTTGTACGGATGATCCATGCGAATCGGGCCGAGGAGTCCGAAAAATCCGGTGTAGCCTTCGAAGGTGTAGCGGGTGACGACGATGGAACAACTTTGAATTTGTGCCAAGATATTTTCTTCACCAACGAAAACTTTCACGCCGCTATCGATATTGAGCGATTCCAGTGTTTTAATAAAATTATCACCTTTTTCCAGGACCTCGACGACTTCGCTGGCACTTACGGCATCCATTTTGAATTCGGGTTGTTTGAGAATGTTGCTGAGTCCCAGGAAGAAAGTTCGATTGTTGCCGGGAAGTGTCGCAAAGCTGACATTATTCGTGGCGCGGGCGAGGAGCGATACGGCGTCAAAAATTCGTTCACGAACTTTTTCAGCTTTGTATTGTTCGGCAATTTGATTGATTCTGAGAATGGCTTTTTCTCGAGCGATCTCGTAATCGGCAATTTTTTCGATATATTTTCGGTAACCCGCGACGGTCGGGATACGGCCGGCGGAAGTATGGGGTTGATAGATGAATCCCTGATCTTCCAAAGCTGCCATATCGTTACGGATGGTGGCGGGACTGACTTTGAAGCTATAACTGACGAAGAGAGTATTACTCCCGACGGGTTCGGCGGTGGCCGTAAAATGCTGGACAATAGCTTTGAGAATTTCGGTTTGACGATCCATAAAAGATGTTTTTAGCAGACGCTATTATAGAGTGCTGACTTTCTTTTGGCAAATGCACTTTTTATGTTGTGTTTCACTTTGAAATTGCCTAAAATTCTCCTGTCTTGATTTTTTTCAATTTTATTTTTTTATTTATGAAACTTTTTAAACGCACATTTTTGGCTTCTCTCGCCTTGATGGCACTGCTCGTAACGCCAGGATGTACCTGGTTTTCTGACGATGCAAATTCTTCCGCAACTGCTCCAGCAGAAAAAGTTGTATATGTGAATGGCACTTGCCCAACCGCTGCAACATCACCGGTTGTGAAGAAAGTGTATTACAAAACAACAGAGGTGAAAGAAGTTGTGAAAAAAGTCTATGTTCCAAAGCCTGTGTACATTGGTGAGCCAAATTACTATAAGCCAGTCTACAAGCCGGTTTATTACAATCCGTCCTACTATGTTCCACCGGTTTACAATCCACCGGTCTATGAACCACCGGTTTATGTTCCTCCTGTTTATACTTCTCCAACCTATTACTATCCTTCATACGCTCCTTCAGCAACAGCGGTTGCATCTCTTGGTAATGGTGGAATCTACGCCAGTGCAGTAACATCTCCAAGTGTCTATGGACCTGGTGCGAGCGCTTATGCAAGCCTTGGTAATGGTGGTATTTATGCCGGAGCTTTTACCGGTTCAAACTGGTATCAGTACTAGAACCTTGTTGAACTTTTTATGCGAGAAACTCTGGACTCTTTTGCCGGAGATTATCATTGGTACAAAATTCGTCGATCTGAATATGCGAAAGAGGCTCCCCGCGGAGTCTCTTTTCGCGTTTCGCCGGAGCCTTTTACTTTGACCCCTGAGCAGGAGAAAGAGGTTGTGGCGCTTGGTCAAGAAGTGACGCAATTTATTCACGCTGCTCATGAACTCTATCGTCGGAATGAAGATGTTCGCAATTTGTTGAATACGGGAAAACCGGAGATTTTTTGCGTGGATCATGACTTTCAGTATCTTTTTGTCCGTCCGGATTTGATCGTGACGCCTGATGGATTTTCTCTTTGTGAAATTGAGACTTCTCCTTTTGGCCTTGCTCTGGCGCAACTTTTGACACAGGCCTATGAGCATGAAGGGCATGATGTGATGGTGGGTTCCGATATATTGCCGGCGCATGTGAGGGCCGGAACTCCTGCAGATGGAACTTTGGTGTATAGTCAGAAGACCTCTTCGTATGCTGGGCAGATTTCTTTTTTGGCGGATCGTGTTTTTTCTGGTGATGCTTTTGGGCGATCGTGGCAGGCGAAGCATGTGGATGATTTGAATGGGGATGCTCTGGGGAATATATACCGTGCTTTTTATCAATCGGAATATTTTACGGATTCGCGGGTTCGAACTTTGATCGATGATGCATTTTCCGTTCCTGGTCGCATGGTGCTGCCTTCTTTGACGCCGCATTTGGAAGAAAAAGCTTTGCTGGCACTTTTGTGGGATACGCGCTGCGAGAGCTTTTTGAAGGGCCAATTGGGGATTGCTACTTTTGAGCATTTGAGAAAAGTGGTGCCTCCGACATGGGTCGTTGGTCAGGAAAAATACTTTTCTCCTGGTATGCCCAGCGGAGTTACCGCTTCTGTCGATTTGGCGAAATTATCTGGTTCGAAGCGTGCGTTTGTTTTGAAGTCTTCTGGTTTTGATGATCGCAGCTCCTGGGCTGAGGGTGTGAGTTTTTTGCAGAAGCAGTCGCATGCGCAGGCTTTTCAACTTCTTCATAATGCCCAGACGAATGGTCGCTCCCTTTCCGTGATTCAACAGTTTCGTAAGCCTGAGTCATTTCCTATGACTTACGAAGTTGATGGTGGTTTGCGTGCTATGTCGGGTCGTGTTCGTTTGACGCCGTATTTTGCGATGGGTGGGAAAAATGAAGGCGAGATGATTACGGTGAAGGCTACTGCATGCGAAAATACAGACTTTATTCATGCAGGGACGGGGAGTATCAATACTGCTGTTTCCAAGGCGGCGAAGATTCGTTAAGATTTCTCTATGGATATTTTGAACATTCGCAGTGTGATTTTTGACTGGAAGGGGACGCTGTATGATTCCACGAAATGGGAGCTTTTTGATGGTGCACTCCCTTTGCTGGATTTTTTTCACGAGCGGGGAATTCCCCTGGTTCTCATTGGCAAAGGCGGTGATGACATGCATCGCGAAGTGGATCGACTGGGTGTGAAGAAGTATTTTTCGACGGTGCTTTTTCGAGAAGGGGAGAAGGATGTGGAACAATTTTCTTCTTTTATTGATTCGGAGAGCCCTGCCGCAACGCTTTGTGTTGGTGATCGAGTTCAGTCCGAGATTCGTGTGGGCAATCAGCTGGGTGCAACAACCCTCTGGGTGAGACAGGGGAAATTCGTGGATCAGGAGCCTTCTTTGCCTGAAGAAAAGCCAAATTTCGTCGCCTCTTCACTTCGTGAATGTCTGGATATTTGCAAATCTCTTGCAAATGCAACTGAGTTGCATTAATGTGCGGGCATGACGAAAGCAAATTCTGCACAGGCCCTTCTCCAAGATCTTCAAAAAAAAGGCTATCGGCTGACGAATATCCGCATTGCGATGACGGAACTTTTACTGCAAAGCAAGGCGCCTTTGTCGGCTCAGGAGGTTGGCATTTTACTGCAGCAGCGTGATACGGTGGCGAATAAAACGACCATTTATCGTGAGCTGACTTTTTTGAAAGAGCAGGGGATTGTCGAGGAAATTCAGTTTGGCGATGGCAAGGTGCGCTACGAAGTTGCTCGTCATCATCACCATCACCTGGTGTGTATTCGCTGCGGCAAGGCCACGGATGTGGTTTTGGATCATGATTTTTCTGGTCAGCAGCGACGCATCGAAAAAAAAAGTGGCTTCAAAATTCTCAATCATTCGCTCGAATTTTTTGGTCTTTGTGGTGATTGCCAAACAGTTTAATTTTTTTGTTTTTCATTTATATCCGTATGAATCATAATCATTCTATGTATCGTTTCTTCTTTTCGCTCCTTCTTATTATCTGCATTGGTTTCGGTATTTATTTCTTGGTTCAGCGAACCGACGATCTTCATACCGCTTCTTCTTCGCGACTGCGCGTGGTTGCGAGTTTTTACCCTCTTGCAGAATTTTCGCGTCAGATTGGCGGTAATCTCGTGGAGGTTCAAACCGTGGTTCCTGCTGGCATGGAACCGCATGATTACGAGCCGACACCGAAAGAAATTGGAAGTATGTATGACGCCGATATCGTGGTATATCATGGTTCTGGTATTGATGCCTGGGCTGATAAAATCCGCTTCGATCTCGAGAAAAATAAAGTTTCTGTTTTGAGGACGATGGACTTTTTTCCGCTCTATGAAAAAGATCCTCATATTTGGCTCGATCCTGTTTTGATTCAGAAAGAAGTTGAAATTTTAAGTGACGCTTTCGTGAAGCTCGATGCTCAAAATGCTTCTTTGTATCGTAAAAATACTCGAGCCTATATTCAGAAACTCAAGGCCCTTGATCGTGATTATGCTTCTCTTCTTGGTGCATGTAAAAAGCAAAAAGTCATTGTTTCCCATGATGCTTTCGGATACTTGTCTCGTCGCTATAATCTTGATTTTTTGTCGATTACTGGACTCTCTCCTGAACAAGAACCTTCTCTTCGTCGTCTTGCCGATCTGACAAAAATGATTCGTGAGAATAAAATACGAGTGGTGTTTTTTGAAACTTTGGTGACTCCGAAATTTGCTGAGACTTTGGCGCGTGAAACGGGAACGAAAACTTCCGTTTTGAACCCTTTGGAGGGCCTTACTTCTGAGGAGATGGCTGCTGGAAAAAATTACCTTTCCGTCATGCGTGATAATCTTCATAACCTTCTTTCTGGGTATGGCTGTGCTTGAACTGAAAAATATCGGCTTCGTTTACGATAAATATCCGGTATTGGAAAATATTAGTTTTTCTATTGAGCAGGGTGAATATGTGGCGCTTGTAGGTCCGAATGGCGGTGGAAAAACGACACTGCTCAAGATTATTCTTGGCATCTTGAAGCCAACGACGGGTCAGGTTCTTTTGTCGGGAAAACCTTCCTCCATTGGTTATGTTCCGCAAAAATTAAGTCGCTCGATGTATGCTTTTCCGGCGACGGTCGAGGAGGTGGTGATGACGGGTCGTGTGGCAGAACGGGGACTTTTTCATTTTTTTCATGAAGACGACAGGCGTGCTGTCAGCCATGCACTCCAAATTGCGGATATTGCCCAGTATCGTCATCGTCTTGTTTCTGAGCTTTCTGGTGGACAGGCTCAGCGTGTTCTTATCGCGCGTGCTCTGGCGTCTGAGCCGAAGATGTTGATTTTGGATGAACCGACGACGGGGATCGATGCCTCTTCGGAAGGGGC
>CAZFSD010000034.1:0-11485 GCA_964521465.1 uncultured Candidatus Peribacteria bacterium
TTTTCGGTGAAGAAATCTTCGGTCCTCGTATTCAGGATTATTTCCGCAATGGATGTTTGACGCTCATGGCCGATCCTGAAGGTGGCGCATTGACGGACATGGTTCGTCTTTTTACCGATGACGATTTCCAGGCGTATAAAGTTTCCAAGGTGAAAAATCCGATCGTCAAATCGTTCTGGGAGAACCAAATGGCGAAGACCGGTCAACGAGAAAAACAGGAAATGATCCCGTATTTTGCGGCGAAATTTGGTCAATTCGTGACCAATACGATGATGCGTAATATCATCGGTCAAGCGAAATCGGCGTTTAAATTTTCTGATGTGATGAATCAGGGGAAAATTCTGCTCATGAATCTTTCCAAGGGTGAAACGGGTGAAACAAACTCCAAACTTCTGGGTATGATCGTGGTGTCAAAACTCCAAATGGCGGCTCTCGGACGCCAGAAGCTCGATAAGAAAGATCGTCGCGATTTCTTCCTCTACATCGATGAGTTCCAAAACTATGTGACGGACAGTATCGAAGTTATTCTCTCTGAAGCTCGTAAATATCGCTTGGGACTCAATATGGCCCATCAGTACCTGGCTCAGCTCGATGACAAGGGTGGTGGTTTGAATAAAAAAGGTTCCGCAATGAAAGAAGCGGTGTTCGGAAACATTGGTTCTATGATGTGTTATAAAATTGGTGCTCAGGATGCGGAATATATGGCGAAAGAAATGGCACCGGTTTTCTCTGATCAGGATTTGGTGAATTTGGATAAATTCAAAGCGGTGATGAAACTTTCCATCGATACCCAGCCAAGCCGACCTTTTAGCATCACGCCAGTGAATCCATATCTCGAAGAAGGCGATAAGAAGGCGGCAGAGGCTTTTAAACAGCTCTCTCGCTTGAAATACGGTCGTGATCGGGAATTTGTGGATCGAGAAATTTTGCGTCGTATTGGCGCGACCGGTGGCGTGAAGACGGAACAGGAGATGCCGGGTGGGTCGTTGTTCTAGGTAGTAGAAAAATAGGATTTAAGGCATTAGGGAAACATTCTAAAAGACCCCTTCTTTATGGGAAGGGGTCTTTTTTGTTGCTTTGAATAATTCAATTATTTCTTGCAGCATGCGCCGTTTCCGCCGCATGGGCAACCACCTTTTGAACCACAAGCACCTCCGCCGTGGCATGGGCAGAATGTTTTGTGAAGACCCCAGAAAATGAGGAAAAGTGGCCAATATGTTGCGAGTGTGAACTCTGGCCAAACGCCGAGTGTTCCGAGAAGGAACAATACACCAAGGACGAGAGCGACGATGCCCTTTCCTTTGCAGCCGCCTTTCATGCCGCATGTACCATTATCCATAAGAATAAAATGAAGAAATAATAATTTCAGGGCTTCTACCATAAACCCTAAAAATTGTGTCTATTATAGGCTTTTTTGATTTTTTTACCCTGTTTTGAGCTTGACCTATTTTCTTTTTTGGGTCCTTTTTAGCTTTGGAGCTTACCTTGGGTCTTTCTTCCTTCCTCTTCTCTGCTTTGTTGGTTTTTGGCTTTGTGATATAATGGCATGAACGCTCGAAATTGATTCGAAGTCGTTTCATACAAAAACCAATAAAAAAAATATCATGACCGCTGCCCGAAAAAAAACTCAAAAACAGAAACGTTTGAAGAAAACTTTTCCCTTTCTGCGTTCATCGATTTCATCTTTTGCCCTTTTCTTTTCTTTGTTTTTTATTGCTTTTGGCTCCACATCAGCACAGTCTTTTCAGGATTCTCAGATTTCCGATGTTACGGCACCTCCGGAACCTATCGTTCAGGATGCAGCCGATAAGGCTCCAGAGGCGGATTCTCCAAGCCTTCCTTCAAAGCCACTTCCTGATTCTGTCAATGGAGGCACTTTTCCTTATACTGATACTTTTGGTATTACCGCTTATTATTCTCCCCTTCCTGGTCAAAATCGTTATGCGACGGGAAATTATGAATCCGAAAAGAGGCTTCAAGGAAATGGTATCCATGGAGCGAGTGGAAAACCGGTCTTTCCTGGTATGGTGGCTGCTCCTTCGAAATATGCCTTTGGAACAAAAATGTATATTCCCGGAATTGGTACCGTCGGTGTCTATGATCGTGGCGGCGCCATTGTGGCGGCAGGTCAGAGAGGCATGGCACACGATCGTATCGATATCTGGATGGGCTATGGCGATAAAGGCCTTGAGCGTGCTCTCCGCTGGGGTTTCCGCACGGTTCCCGTGACCGTCTATGGCATTGACCCTTCGATTCAAGAGAAGGTATATCTTGAAGGATATTCTGAAACCGAACGCGTCGTTCAAAATGTTCTTGTTCAGCCAAAACTTTTCCCTCAGGATGTGTGGTATTTGAGTCAAGGCGAGGATGTCTTCCGCCTTCAACGAGTGTTGCAGAGTCTGGGATATTTGAATCAGGCTCCAAATGGATTTTATGGTGATGAGACCCGTGACGCGGTTTTTAAATTTCAACAGGATCAGAATCTTGTCGAAAGTATGAATGATATCGGTGCTGGCCATACGGGCCCTTCGACTCGCATCAAATTGGAAATGCTTTTCGAGAAAAAGAAGAGTGAAAATATTCCGGGTGATGGCCTGAGTAAAGGTGAGGGTGGTGATGGTGTCAAAAAACTTCAGGCGCTTTTAAAATCGCTTGGTTATGATCTTTCCTTGACTGGACTTTTTGATGATCAGACACTTCAGGCTTTGATTCAATTCCAGAAAGACAAGGGTCTTGTCGCTGATGAAAAATCTTATGGTGCTGGAATTTTTGGACCTCGTACCAAACAGAAGATTGAAGATGCCTACATGGCTTCTATTACGAAGTCTCAAAAGGATCCAACGGTGGATGTCCCGGAATATATGGTTCGGGATCTCAAGCTTGGTGACAGCGGTCCTGCTGTAACAGAACTGCAGCGACAACTTCAGGTTTTGAATTATCTTCGCATTGAACCAACGGGATATTATGGACCTGTGACGGAACATGCGGTTTTTAAATTTCAACAGGCAATGAATCTTGCTGGTGATATGGAATCGAAAGGTGCTGGAATTTTTGGACCGGTCACTCGATCCAAAATCAATACCCTTGTGGCTTCGAGTCATTATACGGAAAAACTTATTGCTTCTAAATCTGCTGAAACCACTGCTGTTTTGGCTCAAGCTTTCGTGGTTCCTGAAGGTCTTTCCTATGGTTCACGAGGAAGTGATGTTGAAAAACTTCAGAGCTTTTTGAAAAAAGCCGGTTATCTTGCGGAAATTACTTCTGCTGGAACTTTCGATGATGCGACAAAAGATGCGCTGGTCACTTTTCAAAAATCCAATCAATTGATCGAGTCAGAATTTGATACGGGTGCTGGCCGAGTTGGACCAAAAACCAAATCGCTCATTGAAAAGTACTTCGCGACTTTGGGCTAATTCAAATTTTCAGGTTCTGTGTGTGCTAATGAACAAAGTGCGTGCTCCAGCTCAAAGATTTTTTGGCGAATAAGGGTTGGCGTTTTTTCTCCATAACGCTTTTCTCCTTCTTCGAGCCGCTTTTCGAGTGAAACGATCTGAGTATGTGCGACTCTTTTGTCGGCATAATAAACAATTTTTTCTTCAAGGGTCGCAAGAGGATGATCTTTGGAAATCACCGCATCGAACTGCTGTGTTCGCACGGATGCGGCAAGTTTTTCTTCGTTCATTTTTTGAAGCATGAGTGCCGCAACTTCCGTATCATGCTTGCTCGGATATTTTTTTCTCAATTTTTTCCAGATAGTAGGATCATCATAGGATTTTTCCTTAAACGAAAGTGGTTTCAAAACATCATGAAGCAGTGCAACTTTTTTGATAAAATCAACATTGAGCAGGGCTTCTTTCGTTCCTGGCGCAGCATTTCTTTTGATATTTTTTGCCAGCATCACGGCTACTTTTGCGACTTGCTCCATGTGCTTTTGAATATGCTCTGGAGTTTTTACTTGTGCGTAAAATTTTTTGATATCACTGATAAGCATTGTTTTTGGTTCTATATGTTCTCAATATGTTCTACAACTTCGATTACTCTTTCATCTTCGCCACTTCCGCTGATTGTTATATCAATTCTTGCCGATGAGAGTTGCTGAAGTTTTTCTGGCCACTCGATGATGAAAAAAGCTTTTTCTTTTTCCTGGAGTTCTCGAAGGGTCTTTTCGATGATATTTTTCCCTGCAAGACGATAAAAATCGCAGTGATATACTTTTCCATGGGCCGTTTCGTACTCTCGAATATAGGTAAAACTTGGACTTTTGATACTTTTTTCAGGGATTCCGAAAAGATCAGCACATCCTTTGGTAAAAGTTGTTTTTCCGGCACCGAGGTTTCCATACAGACAGACTGTACCCTTCATTCCCATCTTTTCGATGATTTTTGAAGCTATTTTCTTGGTTTCCGTAGGACTTTTGCTGATGTATTTTTGAGCTTTTCCTGATGATTTTTTGGGCATAAAGCGGGTTGTTCGAAGTTCAAAGCTGTGGTATAATAGTATGATCGTTTCAAAAAAACAAAAACAAAACCTTATGAACGACTTTTTGAGCCCACTTCACGAACAGGAACATCTTCGCAAAAAAAGACATCTGGCATCATGGACGAGTATTTTTGTTCTTTTTGCTCTTACTTTTACCCTTACTGCTGGCAATGTGAGTTTTTTTCGCGTCAGCATTCTCTCCCTTCCTCAACATGCTCCTTTTGATGGAACCACTCTTCCGGTTCAAAGAGTTCCGAGCTGGGTCAAATTGACGACTGCCGAATATAAAATGCCGTATGACCAGATTCCGGCTGAAAAAATGACAAACCTTCCGAAATATACTCCTTCTCATTTGGAAACCCCTGTTTCTTCTTTGAAATGGGGAAATTCCGCAGATGACCTCATCCGTAATGAGAAAATCACCTATTCGGTTCCCTATATGGGGAGTTACCGGTTGAATGGCAAAGAATACGACGGTTCTCATCTTGCGGTCGACATCAAAGTCCCTGAAAATACGCCGGTTTATGCGATTGCCAATGGAGTTGTTCTTAAAGTCTCAAATATCACGAGCGGATTCGGAAAACATATCGTTCTTCAGCATAATGGTGTTCCGAGTATGAATGATCCTTCAATTCTTACTACGATTTACTCTTGCTACGATCACCTCTCTTCTCTTGATGTCGCTGAAGGATCGGTGGTAACGAAGGGTCAACTTATTGCCCATTCTGGTTCTACCGGTTTTGCTACAACTCCTCATCTCCATTTTCAAATCGATAATGATCAGGCTCCATTTCATCCTTACTGGCCTTTTACTTATAAGGAATATAGCGAGGCGGGACTTGATTTTGTCGGTGGAGTGAATGCCGGCCTTGGAAAAGATAAAGCAACACTCATGACTCTCTCTCCGATGGCGTATGTCGAGAAATATCTGAATTACACTCCTTCTGCAAGTACTGCACCGGCCGTATCTTCTTCTCCTTCTCCGGCGGTAACCTCTCCAGAACCAACGCTTCCTGCGGCACCAGTTCCAACGCCTTCGACTCCTTCATCAAAACCAATTGCTTCTTTTTCTTTTTCTGTCACTCCGTCGTTTCAAATTACCGACACCGTTTCTATTCAAGTTACCGCGAAAGACGATTCTGGCACCGCATTAACTCAATTTGATGGCGAAATTCTCCTGATGATTATGGGAAATGTTGGAAATCTCCCAAAGGCCTCTCTTGTCTCTTCTGACTTTGCTTCTGGAAGTGCGACCGTCACTCTTCAGAATGCCCGAGCTGGTTCAGGACAGTTGATCACCCTCTATCAGGGGAAACAGTTCGTATCTCCTTCTTTTGAAATTAAAAATCCCGAAACATCTTCTGTCGCTCCTTCTCCTGAGACATCCTCCACTCCTGTAGTGCCTCAGCCTGTTGTCCTACCTGCTACAACATTGACCTCTGAAACACCTTCAACATCATCACAAACACTTGGGTCGTCTTCTTCTGCTGCTCCTGAGACTGTCGCAACGGTCGTTTTGAAGGAAGGAATGATTTTCGCTGATGTTGGAAGTATGGATCCTCATGCAAAAGCGATTGAATATCTTAAACGGAACTTTGTTTTGAATGGATATCAAGATCGAACATTCCGTCCTCAAAATACAATTTCCCGCGTTGAAAATTTAAAAATGATTCTTGAGGCATTGAAAAAACCTCTTCGTACAACCAACAATCCACCACCTTTCTCTGATGTGAACTATGGTGAATGGTATGGAAAATATCTCATGACTGCTTATGAGTCGGGCATTGCCCAGGGATATCCGAATGGAACTTTCCGTCCTTCGAGCAATGTTACTCGTGCAGAATTTCTCAAAATGCTTCTGGAAACAATGTCATTTCACCTGGATGAAGTTGTCACTGCTGCTCCTTATGTCGATGTACCTCTTGATGCTTGGTATACACCTTACGCTGCGTATGCGAAGAAAGTCGGACTTTTGGATAGTACGATTACGGATTTCCGAGCTGGAGAGGCTGTCACACGCGAAGAAGTCGCTGAGATTTTGTATCGCGTTCTCGTGATCAATCAGACGGGAGCGGCGAGGTATACTGCGGAGCTCGTAAGTCAATAATCAGTTTCTGGTACGCCCGGCAGGAATCGGACCTGCGACCCCCTGCTTAGAAGGCAGATGCTCTATCCACTGAGCTACGGGCGCGTGACACTTTTAGAAGTACCGGTGGGTATTATAGCTTGTTTTTTCGAATGTTCAATTTATTAAAAGCTGATATACTTCGGATGTTCCCGCTGCAGCAGCTTTATTTTTCTTTTATGCACCTTCGTCATAACGAAAAGCTTATCCGGATCTATCATCATCATCCACTTCCCTTTTTCCTCAGTGTTCTGAAGATTTCTTTCTTGAGTGCGCCATTCTATTTTTTGCTGTTTCTATTTCGTGGAGGAATGAGTACGGGAACCTTTATTATTGCAGGCTTTGTTATTACTGCTTTTTTTCTTTTGGCGCTTTTTTATCTGACCATGATTTACTGGGCCGATCGACTTATTGTTACGAATTATCGTGTGGTCCATATTAATTGGCATTTTTTGACGGTGCGGCGAGAGTATGAAGCGGAGCTCCAAGACATTCAGGATATCGAAACGCAGGAGAAAGGAATTCTTTCTTTTTTGAAATTTTTGGACTATGGGCTTTTTGAAATTCAAACGGCTGCGAGTCGAGTGAGTATTATTTTTCGCGATGCGCCTGATCCTGAGGCCGTAAAAGCCTTTATTTTTCGAGTGAAAGATAGTGCGCCAGATTGTAGCGATATTGGTGTGATATAATTCGGCCATGATTGAACGAAAACATGGTGAGATTTCTCAGGTCCCGCAATCTGTTGTTACTCCCGTAGCGACAAATTCTGATAATGGCCAATTTGAGCAATCACTTCGTCCAAAAATTCTCGGTGAATATATTGGGCAAGAAGAGATTAAAAAAAATCTTTCCGTATCTCTTCATGCGACAAAAAAACGAAAGGAGTCCTTGGAACATGTCCTGCTCTATGGTCCGCCTGGCTTAGGAAAAACAACACTTGCGAACATTCTTGCTGCGGAAATGGGCGTTTCTATTCGTGTGACTTCCGGTCCAGCGCTCGAGAAACAAGGTGATTTAGCTTCTATTCTCAGTAATCTTCAGGAGGGGGATGTCCTTTTTATTGATGAAATTCATCGTTTGCGTCCTGCCGTTGAGGAGGTTCTCTATTCTGCGATGGAGGATTTCGCTCTCGATCTCGTCCTTGGAAAAGGTCCGTCGGCTCGTTCAATGCGACTTTCCCTTCCCCGTTTTACCCTTATTGGAGCGACGACGAAGATGAGTATGCTTTCTTCTCCTCTCCGTGATCGCTTTGGCCATGTCTTCAAATTACAGTTTTATACCTTGGACGAGATTGAAAAAATTATCATCCGATCTGCTGGAATTTTGGGATGCAGCATCGAACCGTCTGCAGCACGCTCTATCGCCGCTTCTTCACGACAAACGCCTCGTATTGCCAACCGCCTCCTTCGACGAGTTCGAGATTTTTCCGATGTTCATGAGGCGGATTCGATTGATGTTTCCCTTGTTCAAAAAGTTTTAAGTTCGCTTGGAGTTGATCAGCATGGTCTGGATAAGATGGATAGAAGCCTTCTTCGCACGATTATTGAAAAATTTTCCGGTGGACCGGTGGGGCTCAATACTCTTTCAGCCTCACTGGCAGAAGAAGAGCAAACGATTGAGGACATCTATGAACCATATTTATTGCAACTTGGATTTTTGGATCGCACTCCTCGCGGACGCATTGCCACTTCTCACGCGTACCATTATCTTGGCATTCTCAAGGATTAAATTTCATTCCTCCTCACTCTATGAAAAAACTTATCGTCGTCCTCTGTTTTCTTCTTATCGCCCTTGGTACTCTTGCTTATTTTATAAAATCTCCTTTTTCTCTTCGAACGACTCTTTCAGAAGAAAATGCTGACTCTCTGGATGTTGTTCAGACGGGAACCATCAAATCCCTTGGAACTTTTGCTGTTCCTGATGCAGGTACTCATTTTTTGGAGGATGACTCCGGTACTACCTACCTTCTCAGTGGACTTGGTGCGAATCTCGATCTTTTTGTCGGACAAAAAGTGACGGTGCGCGGTCATCGTGGTCGCACGCCGAGCGGAAAAGAACTTATCCAGGTTATTCACATTGATCAGGTTATTATTCCTGAAGGCACTACCGCAGTGGCTCCCAGCCCAACAGATAAGCAATGGTCTGCCTTGAGCAATACTTCACTTGGCGTGAGTTTCAAGAAGCGAAATCATTGGAATTTCTCTATCGATGGTCAGAAAATTACCTTTACTTTGCCGGGATCGGATACCACTCCCTGTACTGCTGCACCTTTGTCCGCGCCCGAAGGGCGCCCCGGAAACCCGACTGCGTCTTGTGCTCCCGTGGATGACGACTCTCTTTTTATTCAACGTTTGAAGAATCCTGAAAAGCAAAATCTTGATGCTTTTCTTTTGTCGAAAAATAAGACTCCCGTGAAGAGTAAAATTGGCGTTGATGGTCTCGATGGGTTGAAACTTGTTTATGATTCTGGACTTATAGAGTTTTATCTCCAACGAGAGAATTTTATTTATGTCATTGCTTACCAGCCATCGAAGGTGAATCCGGGGAGCACCCATGAAAATGATTTTTATCAACTTCTTTCGACTTTTCGTTTTATTCCCATAAATTAGGCACTTTTTCGATCTTGCAAAAGGCGTTCTGGCACTCTATAATCTTGAGTGCTAATCCTTGAGCTTTCTGGTCTCAAAGCTCACCATAAATCTCTTCTCGTCAAGCTCTATCGGTTCATATTCAAAGCTATTTATGGTATTATTGAATGACCTATTGACCTCTCGCTTTTCTCTTCATCTTTTACCTCCTATCCTCTCGCTCTCCTATGAATGACTTCAATAATCAGAACCAATTCGATCGTTTCACGAAAGAGGCGAAACAGGCTCTTGTCGTTGCTCAACAGCGTGCAGAAGAGGCTCATTTGAATTATGTGGGAACGGAACATATTTTGCTGGGAATTCTTTCTCAGACCAGTGCTCTGGGATCGAACATTTTGACGGGTTTTGGCGTATCGCTTGATAATGTGAATCTCGTTCTTAAGACCGTGGGTCGCGCGGGACAGCAACAACAGCAATCGGCAAAAGGTCCAACGGGTCTCTCTGGTTTTGCAAAACGCGTCATTGAAGATGCTATGAAGTGCGCACAAGATTTTGGTCATCAATTCGTGGGAACGGAACACCTTCTTTTTGCTCTCGTATCTCAGGAAAATACTGCGGCGACCGTGATTTTGGAAAATATGAAAGTGAATCCAGAAGATATCAAAGAACAAATCATCGAAGCTTTTGAACGCGGACGAAGTCAGCAGCAACAGCAACAACAGATGGGACAGATGATGAATCCTTTGGAATTTTTCCTGAATGGCCTTCAGGGTGTTCTCGTGGGAAATATGGAAAAAGATCAATACAAAGATGCTTATAAACACAAAAAACAGTCTCAGTCAGGAAGTAGCAAGACCGAGAAGCAGAAAACTGCCAAAACTCCTGCTCTTGATTATTTCACGACGGATCTCGTGGAAGAGGCTCGCAAAGGCAAACTCGATCCGGTCATTGGTCGCGAAAAGGAAATTGAACGCATGATTGGTATTTTGTGCCGCAAAACAAAAAACAACCCAGTCCTTATTGGCGAACCGGGCGTGGGAAAAACGGCCGTTGTTGAAGGGCTTGCACAAGCAGTGGTTCGTGAACAAGTTCCCGACAGCATGCTTGATAAACGCATTCTCTCTCTTTCCATGACTTCGCTCGTGGCGGGAACAAAATATCGTGGTGAATTTGAAGAGCGCATGAAACAGGTTTTGGATGAAGCCATGACACAGACGAATGTCATCCTTTTCATCGACGAACTTCATACGGTTATTGGTGCAGGAAGTGCCGAAGGAAGTCTGGATGCTGCGAATATCATGAAGCCTGCTCTCTCTCGTGGAAAAGTACAAATCATTGGTGCGACTACTACGAGCGAATATCGCAAACATATCGAAAATGATGCCGCTCTTGATCGCCGCTTCCAATCCGTCATGGTGGATGAACCAAATTTCGAAGATACCCTTTCTATTTTGAAAGGTGTCCGCGGAAACTTTGAAGATCATCACAATCTCATCATCAGCGATGAGGCACTCAATGCTTCCGTTCAGTTTGCAAAACGCTATATCCATGATCGATTTTTGCCGGACAAGGCCATCGACCTTATTGATGAAGCCGCCTCTCTCAAGCGTGTTGCTGCAAAAGGCAACAGTGATCAGGTGAAGAAAATTCAGCAACAACTTGCCGAAATTATCAAGAAAAAAGAAGAAGCCGTAAGTCATCAAGACTACGAACATGCCGCAGATCTTCGCAATCAGGAAATCGAAGTTTCAAAACAGTTGGAAGAAGCAAAACATTACAAAGTTCCTCGTGAAAAACGAGAACAAGTCACTGATGAAGATGTCGCTCGCGTTGTTTCTCGCATCACCGGAGTTCCTGTGACTCGCCTCGTCAATACGGAGGTGGATCGATTGATGTCCCTTGAAGATGCTCTTCATAAATCGGTTGTTGGACAAGATGAGGCAGTTACCGCTATTTCAAAGGCTATTCGCCGCTCTCGCGTTGGTTTTGCTGATCCAAATCGTCCGATTGCTTCATTTGTTTTCATGGGACCGACGGGCGTTGGTAAAACGGAACTTGTCAAAACTTTGGCTCGCGAAGTGTTTCATGATCCGAATGCACTCATCAAAATTGATATGAGTGAATTTATGGAACGACACAATACGTCCCGTTTGACCGGTACAACGGCTGGCTATGTGGGATATGAAGATGGCGGACAATTGACGGAAAAAATTCGTCGAAAACCTTATAGTGTTGTCCTTTTTGATGAGATTGAAAAAGCTCATCCAGAAGTCTTCAATCTTCTCCTCCAAGT
>CAZFSD010000035.1:0-10977 GCA_964521465.1 uncultured Candidatus Peribacteria bacterium
GAAAGGCCGCCGATGGCGATGCCGGGCAGGTCGAGATCTGCCATGAATTTCGCCGATTCGATGCGAAGATCTTTGTAGACCACGCCTTGAATGATGGGAAAAAGAGCTTGTGGAAGGCCTGATGTGCTGTTCGTGCTGCTGCGTGATTTTTTCTTTTTTTCCAGTTTTTCGTGTTCTTTTTTGCATTGCTGTACCCATTGATGAGTACGATTCATGGCTTCCTTCGCGTACTGATGCGAAGATTCTCCCGGCGCACATTCGTCGAATGCCATGATGATATCCGCACCGAGATCGTGTTCGATCTGCATGACTTTTTCCGGTGTGAAAAAATGTTTCGAGCCGTCCAGATGCGATTTAAATTCCACTCCATCACTGCGAATTTTCATATTGTCGCCGAGCGAAAAAACCTGAAAACCACCAGAATCGGTGAGCATGGGCTTGTTCCAAGCTGTCCACTTTTGCAGGCCGCCAGCGTCTTTTATGGCTTTCTCTCCCGGTCGCAGATAGAGGTGATAGGTATTCGCGAGAATAATTTCCGCACCGATGTCGTTGAGGTCTTGGGGAGACAGCGTTTTCACGGAGCCTTTTGTTCCTACCGGCATGAAGACGGGGGTTTTGACGGCTCCATGCGGAGTTTGCAAAATTCCTGTTCGAGCGTGGCCTGTTTTTGAGACACTGAGGATCTGGAAGTGGAAGGGGGATTTTGGCATGACTCAAGGATTAAAATAGAAAATTATCGCGCTTCACTTCCTCCCAAATATCTCTCGTATGATCTCCTCCATATCCTTTTCGTGAATGGAGATATCGTCGATGGGGAATTTTTTGAGGAGGGCGGCGGTGATTTCGGCGGTTTTGTCGTGAGGGATGGTGAGCGTGGCGCTCGTGGTACTTCCGTTTTTTTCGTATTCAATGACTTCGCCAAATGTTTCGAGATCTTTTTTTGTTACTGAATTCGAAAAAGTCATGGCGACGCTTTTTTGATGGCCGTACTGGTCTTGGAGTTTTTTGTATTTACCGTCGTAGATGATGACTCCGTGGTCGATGATGATGACGCGTTCGCAGAGGCGGCGGATGTCTTCCATGTAGTGCGAAGTGAGCAGGATCGTGGCCTTGGTTTCGCGATTGTAGTTTTTGAGGAATTCACGGATGCTTTTTTGGGAAACAACATCGAGGCCGATCGTTGGTTCGTCGAGGAAAAGGACTTTTGGGCCGTGCAGAAGCGCTGCGGCGAGTTCGCATTTCATGCGTTGTCCGAGAGAGAGTTTACGAACTTGGACATTGAGAATGTCGCTGATATCGAGAAGTTCTACGAGTGTATCCAGATTTTTCTTGAATTTTGCGTCAGGAATCTCGTAGATGGCTTTATTGAGGAGGAAGCTTTCGATGGCGGGTAAATCCCACCAGAGTTGGTTTTTTTGCCCCATGACGAGGGCGAATTGTTTCTGAAATGCTTCTTCGCGATGAAAGGGTTTGTGTCCCAGAACCGTTACTTCTCCGGCACTGGGATAGAGGATTCCGGAGAGCATTTTGAGGGTCGTTGTTTTTCCGGCGCCATTTGGCCCGATGAAGCCGATAAATTCGCCTTCTTTGATGTCGAATGAAATACTTTTCACCGCTTCTGCGAACAGTTTTTTTCGTGAAAAAAGGCTCTTGATGGAGCTGAGAAGCCCAGCTTCGTTCTTGTAATATTCGTAGGTTTTGGTGAGGTTTTTGACGGAAATGATCATGATGGATGTAATGTTTTAACCTGCTGAAGCGTAGCGCTTGATGCCCATATTCCAGAAAATGATGCTGATACCGTACATCACGACACTGACGATTGTGAAGAGGAGAATGCTTTCACTGCTCACCGTTTTGAGTGCGATTTCTGCGGGGATGTTGGCGATGAGAGCGAGAGGGATAATGCTGGTGAGAATCTTTTTGGCAAGACCCGTGTACATGCTTTCCGGGTATCTGCCCATCTGCATCATATTCCAGCTGATGTTCCAGAGAGTGTCGTTTTTTTCGATCCAAAAAGTCCAGGTGGCGATGATAGAGAAAATCTGAAACATGAGCCAGACGCTGATGAAGGTGACGGCGAGACCGGCGATGAAAAAACTTGTTTCAATGGGCTTTTGGATCCACTGCGATGCGTACCAAAATTGCATACCGGTAATGATCAGCGCTGGAAGATAATCGAAGCGCATGGTGTGGCAGAAGGTCATAAGCCTGGAAGGAACGGGCTTCGTGATCCAATTATCGAGAAGGCCTCGTCGGGTATCTTCTGAAAAGCGTTCGAAATTATCGCGATAGATCATGTCCATGATATTGTGGAAGAGGTAGAAAAAAGCCATGACCATGAGCGTTTCGCCTTTTCCGAGGCTTCCAAGTTTTGGAATGTGGAGAAAAAGTACTTCGATAAATACGATGTAAGCGAGGACGAACAGTGCGTTTGAAATGAGAGAAACCAAGAGGCTTGCGCGGTAGGTGAGTACCGTTTTGATGTTCATGTCGATGAGCTTGAGGAAGACCTTGATGGTTTTTTTCATATTATCTGCCGACGGCTTCATATTTTTTGACGCCGAAAATAAAAAGAGTTTTTGCGAGAAAGAAAAGTGTGATGGTAAATCCACATTGTCTCAGCAGCATCATCATCGCTTCTTGCCCACTGTATCCGCCGAGTGCCATTTGCGTGGGGACATAGAGAATGTATGGCAGGGGAGTAGCAAAGATGATTTTTTGAATCGTTTCGGGAAAGAGATTGAGGGGAATAAGCATGCCGGAAAAGATCGAATAGATCGCAAAATACATGAAAATAATGCGTCGTGCGCTGACGATCCAAAATGCGAATACTCCGATGCACATACTGATGAGTGATCCCATGATCGATGCGATAAGACTGCTGATAATTGCGAGTGGCATATTTCTTCCAAGCTCCGGGAGAATAACAGGATTGTACCAAGCGATGACGGCACCAAAAATGGCGAGCGACATTATGAATTTCACAATGTTTTTACTGAATTCTAGAATGATTTGGTAGGAGATGTAGGAGACGGGCTTCACCATGAAATTTGAAAAATCTCCGGTTTGAACATCATCACTGATGGTGACCCCGGTTCTGGCAAAGTTGAGCGACATGAAAATTTGGACAACCAGGAAATAGGTCATCATTTTCTGGAGATTGAAATCTCCGATTTGCGCATTGCTTCGGAAAATTGCGGAATAGAGAAATACGGAAATGAGTAGTCTGATACCCCACGCGATGATGGATATGAAAAATTCACTGCGATATTCGAAGTTTTCTTGGATACCGATACGGAAGATGGTGAGATATTTTTTCATGCGTGGGCGTGCCTTGTTTGCCCCTATTTTAGCACTTTTTCTTTATTTCGAGTACTTTTTCCCCAGATAGAGTTCGCCGACTTTGGCGTCACTTATGAGTTCCTGTGCTTTGCCTTCGTAGCGATTGTGGCCGAGTTCGAGCACATACCCGCGGTCGGAGTACTCGAGGGCGAGGTTGGCGTTTTGTTCTACCATGAGAATTGCCGTCCCATTTTTGCAGATTTCCTGACATTTTTCGAAAACTTCTTCCACGATTTTTGGTGCGAGACCGATGCTGGGTTCATCGAGAAGGAGGAGTTTCGGCTGGACCATGAGCGCGCGGCCGATGGCGAGCATTTGCTGCTCTCCGCCGGACATGTTTTCGGCACGTTGATGTTTTCGATCGCGAAGTTTTGGAAATTTGCCGTAGACAAGTGCGAGGCCTTTTATGATATCGTTTTTGTTCTGATGGATAAATCCTCCCATTTCCAGATTTTCTTCTACGGTCATCGTGCTGAAAATGCTGCGACCTTGTGGGACATAACAGATTCCGCGTTTGATAACCTGGTCCGTTTTGAGTCCCACGAGATTTTCTCCGAAAAATTCGATGGTCCCATTTTTGACTTTCGTAAGCCCGAAAATACTTCGTAGAATTGTTGATTTCCCAGCGCCGTTCGGACCGATGATGGTCACGATTTCTCCTTCTTTGATATGCAGGTTGATCTCGTGGATGATGTCTGGTCCGCCGTAGCTGGCGGTGAGATTTTTGATGAAAAGCATGGCAGGGAGATGAGAGAGACTTAGGATTGAGAATGCTTTACTACGCGCTTTTTTCCAAGGTAGGCTTCGAGGACTTTTGGATTTTTTTGTACTTCTTCTGGAACACCGATCACGAGATCTTTTCCCTGATCCATGACAATGACTTCGTCGCAGATTTCCATGATAAAAGGCATGTTGTGTTCGACAATGAGAATGGTTTTTCCTTGGCTTTTTAATTTTCGAATGAGTTCTTCGATGTGTCGGAGCATGGTAGGATTCACGCCTGCGGCGGGCTCATCGAGGAGAAGAAGTTCTGCTTCGGTGGCGACGGCACGGATAATTTCCAGCAGTTTTTGTTGACCGTAGGAGAGATTGCTGGCGTACAGATGTGCGTGCTCGTGGAGATTTACTTCTTTGAGATATTCCATCGCAATTTCGCGGAGGCGCATTATTTCTTTTTTTGGCTTCCAAAAGCTATATCTGAGCTTTTGAATATTTTTTTCCAGGATGACCATGACGTTGTCCAGGACGGTGAGTTCCGGAAAGAGGCGAATCATTTGAAATGTTCGCGCCATCCCTGCTCGCGACCGTTTGTAGGCAGATTTTTCGGTGATGTCCTGATTTTTGAAAATAATTTTTCCTTTATGTGTCGTCAGGAGACCAGTAATGAGGTCGAATGTCGTGGTTTTTCCAGCACCGTTTGGACCGATGAGTCCCGTGATAGAATTTCTTTTTACACTGAATGAGCAGTTGTCGACGGCACGGAGTCCACCGAAATGCTTTTCCAGCCTCTGAATTTCCAGAATATTGTGATTATGTTCCATGTTTTCGTTTTTTTATTTTTCCCATAATGCCCTGTGGGCGCATGATGATAATGATCATGAAAATCAGCGCGTAGAGCATTTGTCGCACTGCTCCGATATTGAGTTCGAATCCGGCAAATGTTCCGTTTCCGACCATCCTGATGATTTCGAATATCAGTTGTGCAATGATTGGACCGATGATGGCACCCCAAAATGTTCCCATGCCACCGATGATGATGTAGAGCAGGATAAAGACCATTTCATTGACCTGAAACACGGTTGGATTGATATAATTGTAATAGCCGTGGGCATACATGGCTCCTGCTACTCCCGCAATTCCGGCGCTGATCGTGAGAATTTCGAGTTTGTGACGAATGACATTTTTTCCGAGTGCTTGTGCCGCTTTTTCATCTTCTCGTATGCTTTCGATGACTTTTCCATAGGGGCTGTGGATGATTTTCCACATGATGAAATGAAGTATTGCTGCGATCACAATATACAGTGCTACTTTTTCCGTCGTTGTGTGAAAGGTGAATCCTGCGATAGCTGGGTCGGGGATTTTGTCGATTCCCAGGGCTCCACCGGTCATTGAATACCAATTGGTGATGATGAGGCGAATGACTTCTGAAAAACCGAGTGTACCGATTGTGAGATAGTCTCCACGGAGACGAATGGTCGGTATGCCGATGAGAAAACCTGCAATTGCTGCGATCAGAAAGCTCATGATGAGAGTTCCTAAAAATGGCGTTCCAAGTTGCGTACTGAGAATTGCAGCGGTATAGGCGCCGATGGCGTAAAACCCGATGTGACCCAAATGCATCATGCCCGCATAGCCGATCACGAGGTTGTAAGCTTGGGTTGATATACTGATCACGATGATGGCGAGAATGGTAAAAAGCGTTGCTTCGAACATAGTTTTTGAAATGATGACGATTATGCCTCGCGTGTGTATTTGGTAAAAAGGCCTTTTGGTCTCAGTAGGAGAACTCCAATAAGGATGATAAATGCAATGACATCTTTGTACCCGGTGGGTATGGAGTATCCTGCGATCGTTATTCCGATGGCCAGATTTTCGACCATTCCGATGAGATATCCGCCTCCAATGGCTGCTGGAATACTGCCGATTCCACCGATGATGATGGCGGCAAATGCTTTTATGATGAGAAAGCTTCCCATGTTGGTAAAAAGATTGTTTTGATAACCAATAAGAATTCCTGCTGCCCCGGCGAGCGCTGATGCGACAAAAAAGACGGTAGCAATAATTTTTTCCTTGTTGATGCCAACGATTTCTGCTGCCTGTGAATTGCTGGCGACGGCGCGAATGGCTTTTCCGGTTTTGGTGTATTTGAGGAATGCGAAAAGTCCTGCCATGAGCCCTACAGACGCGATCATGATGATGATCTGGAGGTTTGTGATGACGATTTTGTCGTTGAAAAATGAGTAACTTTGAATGAAGCTTCGATCGAGTGTTTTGACATCTGTTCCCGCGACGAGCGTTACGAGGCCTTTGATGAAAAAACTGAGACTGATAGACGCGAGGAGCGGGCCATTGGCATTTATTTTTTTGATGGGCTTGAAGGTTGTTTTTTCTACGATAATGCCGAGAAGACCCACGAGTAAAATTGTCACGATGATGTTGAGTATGGTCGCAACTCCGGCCAATTGAAGTCCAAAAAAGATATATCCCCCAATCATGGCCATTTCTGCGTGTGCAAAATTCACGAATTTCAAAATGCCATAACTGAGGGCCAGTCCAATTGCAATGACGCTATAGAGTGATCCGGCAATCAGGCCATTGATGAAAATTTGTGGAGGTAATTGAAACATATAAAATCCCCGGGTTTTATACCGGGGATTTTATCATTGTTTTCTTGTTTTTGTGAAGCTGCTTGTGAATCAGAGATTCTCTTGCTTATTTTGAGTCTTCTTTTGCTTCTGCCTTCTCGTCTGTTTTTGCTTTTGCCTTATCCTCCACTTTTGCTTCTTCTTTTTTCTGGAGAAGTTCTGGGGCTGGGGTGAGAATACCTGCTTTCACGACGAGTGGGGTGAAGTCGATCATTGGATCACCGTTTTTGTCGAATGTATATGATCCCATGAGACCCTTATAGTCCTTGAGGCCATAGAGATAGTCTTTCATTTTTGCGGTGTCGTATCCGACTGTTTCGATTGATTTTTTCACGAGATCGAATGCGTCGTAGACGGCGTCGATAAAGAGTTCAAAATTCGGTTCCATTCCGTATTTTGCTTTGTATTCTGCGCGCAGTGCGAGAACGGCTGGATCTGTGTCGCGGACGGTGACATCGGCGGCGATCATGCCTTCAACCATGTCTTTTTCTTTGGTGAGTGTGTCTTTGTCGTTCGCGATGACATCCTGCGTCATCAATGGAACTTTCCATTTCATTTCCTGCAAGTGCTGGAACATGAGAAGGCCTTTGTTTGGAGTCTGTGGATCGAGGAAGAGAGCATCCACTTTGGCTTCTTTTAATTTTGTGAGCTGAGTGCGCAGATCCGTAGCGTCTGCAGTGTAGGTCTCGACGACTGCTTTTCCGCCGCTGCCTTCAAATGATGCCACGAAAACATCTTTGAGAGGGATTGCGTAATCGCTCTGTTCTGCGAGAACGCCGACGGTTTTAAATCCTTGTGCTGCTGCAACCTGACCAAGGAGTTTGCCTTTGCCGGTGTCTGATGGGTAAGTTCGGAAAACATAATCACCGGCATCTGAGATCTTTGGACTGGAAGCACCGAGAGCGATTTCAAGAACTTTGTTTTCTTCCGCAAATTTCGTTGCCGGGAGTGTTGCTGTGCTACAGACGCCACCGAGCAGAACTTTGACTTTGTCTACATTGATGAGTTGTTGTGCCGCTTTTCCACCACCAACTTCTGTACAGCCGTCATCCTGATAGGTGATTTCAATTTTCTTGCCAGCGATGCCACCGGCAGCATTCCATTTTTCGACAATGAGTTTGGCTGCATTTTGCATCGGTGCGCCAATAGAAGCTGCGTCGCCAGTGAGAGGTGCCATGAAGCCAATTTTGATGGTTTCATCTCCGCCTTCTCCTGTTGGTCCGCCCAAACATCCGCCTGCGATAGCGAGCATGGTGAAGCCTGCTACGAAGCCAGCTTTTCCGAGATTTCGAAAGTTAACCATGAGAGAGTAAAAATTAGAAAATAAAATTCCTCGTGTGAAGAGGCCCTAGTGACATGTATCATTATAAGACTTTCCTTTTTCTTTTCACGATTTTTTCTTTTTTTGAATTGAACTTTTTTTAAAATGTTTCCCTCTGTGTGGCGTCAGATTTTGCTCGACAGATTTACTTTTTGTCGAAGAAGATGATCGACCACAACAAGGGCGGCCATTGATTCGGCGACAGGAATCACGCGTGGCGCGAGACAAGCGTCATGGCGTCCTTTGATTTCGATTTCCGCGTATTGTCCTTCTTTATTGATCGTCTCTTGTTTTTTACTGATGCTTGATGGTGGTTTGATGGCGATTTTTATCACGATATTTTCACCGGAAGAAATGCCGCCGAGAGTGCCTCCGGCATGATTTGTCTTGGTTGTGATTCGCGATGGTCCCGTTGTGAAGATGTCGTTGTTTTCTGATCCTTTCATGGTTGCGACATTGAATCCTTCGCCGAAACTCACTCCCTTGATTGTAGGAATGGAGAAAATAGCCTTTGCGAGATCGGCATTGATTTTGTCGAAACAGGGTTCACCGAGTCCTGGTGGCACTCCTTGAATTCTGAGCTCGATGAGTGCGCCGCTAGAATCACCTTCTTCGCGAAGTTTTTCTACATATGATCGCATCGCTTCTGCTGCTTGTGTGTCGGCACAGCGCATGACATTCCTTTCGATGATTTCTGGATTGAGTGTTTCCTCTGGAAGCATCTTTGTCTGTATCTCTCCTACTTGAATCGTGTGTCCCAGAATCTGTATCCCGTGTGTGGCGAGGATTTTTTTGGCGACGGCGCCGGCCATGACACGAGCAACGGTTTCTCTTCCGGATGAGCGGCCGCCGCCTCGATGGTCACGAATACCATATTTGACCTGATAGGTATAATCCGCATGTCCTGGGCGGTAAACATCTTTTATATTGCCGTAATCTTTTGACTCTTGATTTTGATTGCGCACCATAAGACTGATGGGCATACCGGTGGTGACACCTTCGAAAATACCAGAAAGAATTTCAACTTCGTCTGCTTCTTTTCGGGGAGTGGTGATTTTTGGATCGGTGGGTTTTCGGCGGTCAACTTCTTTTTGAATATCCTCACGCGAGAGGGGAATGCCTGCCGGGCATCCATCGATTACGACGCCTAAACCTGGGCCGTGTGATTCGCCCCAAGTCGTGATTCGAAAAATCGTTCCAAAAGAATTGCCAGCCATAAAGTGTGGCTATACTACGCGTTTTCCTGCTTTTATTCAAGCATCCATTTGTTCTGCTTTCGCAGCGGTTTCCGCCTCTTCAGGGGATCCTCCCTTCTTTTTCTTTGATTTTGCAACGGCTTTTTTTTCTTCTGCTGCCTGCATCTTCTTGCGGAATTTCTCGACACGGCCTCCGGTATCGACGATACGTTGTTTACCCGTGTAGAAAGGGTGGCAGTAAGAGCAAACTTCAACCTTCATGGTGTCTTCTTTCGTCGTTGAAAACGCTTCGCAGACGTAGTCGCCGCTTTCGCCACAGCTACAAACATATTTCACTTTTTGGATTTCTGGATGACCTGCTGATTTCATAGAAAAAGGGCTGATTTAAAGCTATTTTTTAGAGTGTTTCGAGCGTTTTCCGTTCGAAGCGGAGGAACTATACTTGAAACCAAAAAAGATTGCAAGGCCGATCAGGATCAGAAGGAGGAGTCCAAGCAGATATTTGCCCATGTTGGTGACATAGAGGCTGTAGGTTCTTGAAACGGTTTCACCAGCGTTATCGGTAACGCTCAGCTTTATTTGGTGAGATCCGGTCTTAGCAAACATGTATTTTGTGGTAATGCCTTCTTGAGGCTTTTCTTCATCAATTTTCCAGGTGACTTTTTGGATTTTTCCATCTGGATCGCTGCTCCCTGATGCATCGAAGGTGATACCTTCATCCGGAGGAACGATATATCCATTGAAGAGTCCATCGTTTTTCTTCGAAACAACCGGTGCTAAGTTCGTTGGGAAAGCGTCTGTTGCATTTTCGATTCCGTCATTATCTTTGTCTTTGTCGATATTATCCCCAATGTCGTCGTTGTCAGTATCGAACCATTCTTTTGGATCGAGGGGGAATGCGTCTTTTCCGTCGAGAACTTTATCCTTGTCCGTGTCTGGGTCGAGAGGATTTGTTTCTTTTGCCAGCTCTTGGCCGTCGTAAAGACCGTCATTATCATCGTCTGGGTCCGCCTTATCTCCTATACCATCTTTGTCGTTGTCGAGATGTTCGTTTGAATTCAGTGGAAGTGCATCTTTGTCATTTGTAAAACCGTCATTATCTCGGTCCGTATCGGCATTGTCTCCAATACCGTCGCCATCAGTATCTGCTGATTCTTTTTTGTCTTTTGGAAATGTATCCTTATCATTTGTGACTCCATCATTGTCGAGATCTGGGTCGATGCTATCGGCAATACCATCGCGATCGAAGTCGGCTTCTACCATTACGGTTTTTCGCACGGTATTGTTTTTTGGATCGTCGGCCTTTGCATCGAATGCTATGAGTTCTGCGACGATTTCGGTTTGTCCTGCATGATTTGGTGTCCAGTCCACAAAAACATCATCAGTTTTTCCGGCAAATGCCGAGATGGACTGGTCGGTACCGATTTGTCTTTTGTTTCCTCCTTCATAAAAACGAATGACTCCATAAAGGTCTTTTACGGCGTTATTCGTTGCGGTGGAATAAATTCGAACGGTTTTTCCTTCGAGAAATGTATTACTGGAAAAGCGAAAATTTCCTCCGTCGATTGCCCAATCTCCACTGGCAGCGACTGCGACAGCGCCATGGAGAGCTACAGAACTGATGAGTGCGACGAATGAAATCCGAGCGAGTGAGGTTTTTGTCATGGAGTGAGGAGTTTTATGAGCTTATGTTTCAAGCATGCTTTCTTGTTCCGGTGCATCCTTCGCCTCTTCTGCCTCTTCTCCTGCTGCT
>CAZFSD010000036.1:0-10466 GCA_964521465.1 uncultured Candidatus Peribacteria bacterium
GGGATATGAAGATGGCGGACAATTGACGGAAAAAATTCGTCGAAAACCTTATAGCGTTGTCCTTTTTGACGAGATCGAAAAAGCTCATCCTGAAGTCTTCAATCTCCTCCTCCAAGTTTTGGAAGATGGCGAATTGACCGATGGAAAAGGTCGCAAGGTGAGTTTCAAAAATACGATCGTCATCATGACTTCAAATATCGGCGCGGAACAATTGACGGAAAAAGCTGCTCCGATTGGTTTCAGTCTTCGCGGCGCGGAATTGGAACAAGCGGTGAGTAATTTCGAAGCGATTAAAGAAGAAATTTTGGCGGAACTTAAGAGAAAATTCCGTCCAGAATTTCTCAATCGTGTGGATAAAGTCGTCATGTTTAAACCGCTGGAACACAAAGTGGTCCAGGAAATCGTGAAACTTCATATCAGCAAATTACAGGAACGACTTGATGAAAAAGGATTGAAACTTGCGCTCACCGACGGAGGTTTGGAAGTTTTGGCACTTCGTGGATACGATCCACAATATGGTGCTCGTCCCGTGCGACGCATTATTCAGGAGCTCGTCGAGGATCCTTTGACTCATCGATTCCTGAGTGGCGATTTCAAATCTGGCGATATTATCGAAATTCGCAAATCTGGCGAACGAGATATTGAGCTTGCTGTCGCCGTCATGCCGGCTGATGTGAAGCCGCAGACGAAGGGGCGAGTGAAGAAGACTTCCTCGACTCGTAAATCTGGCGTCAAAGAAGATTCATAAAAAATGGAGATATCATGGAACATATTGTCGCAAATAATTCTCAACATTACGGAGCTTCTGAGTTGTTGAATATTGTTCGAATGAGTTCCGAGAAAGATTTCGTCAGAGATTCGCTCAATCAACTTGTCGCGGCTGGTCAAATGCGTTTCCATGATGAGAAATTTCTTGCAAATCTTCGAAGAAGTTTTTCTGTGAATCTTCCTCTTGAGGCAACCCCTCAGACGCTGGTTGATGCTGTTTTTGGAGAAGGGCAATTTCAATCCTGGTATGAAGAAAATTCTCGTTCGTATGAGGAGAAAAGTCGTCATTTTTCTACCGTTGCAGAGGCTCTTGAAAATGATTCTCAGAAGCCTGATGGTGTTTCTTCTGCTTTGTTTGTCCTTTTGAATAGAGCGGTTCGTGGAGAATTTGTCGATCCGCAGGAATATCATGGGCTTTTGGAATTTGCTTTTCAATTGAAAAAAATCCGGCCTGCGCAGAGGATGTTTTTTCTTGTTTCTGGTATCGCTTCTGGAATTTTGGATCTTGAAGTTTTCCCAAGGATTGCTGGAAAACATCTTTCAGATTCCCCTTGGCTTGAATACTTTCTTGACAAAAGTTCAGCGAAAAAATTTCAAGGTGGCGATGGGAATCGAACCGACTTTGCTTATAATCGACGAGAAATTCGAGATCTTGGACTTTGGCTTATACAAGATCCAGATCATTCCAGTGACAAAAACTTTGCGAGCAGGAGGGTTGCAGAGTTCATGAACAATGAGGTTCTTAAGCATCCCACAGTTCAAAAAATAGCAGGAGAAAAATCCAAAAGTACTGGTCTTGTAAGCCGCATACGATCAGGGATTCGAAATATCTTTGGATCTTGAGTTTTCCGTCGACATTTTCCGTTGACATTCAAGCTCTTATCTTTATAATCATCGTGCTTCTGGCGCAAAGTATCGGAAAAGCAGCTTTGCCTGAAGCTTTAATCTTTAATTCATGCTTGTCCACTTTCTGGTATGCCACAAAAAATTCACAGCGATTCGCCGATTATGGATTCGCTTTTGACGAAATCCCCTATCCCTGCTTATTTCGAGCCAGGGCAATTTGTGGAGGGTAAAATTATTTATGTTGCGAAAAACTACGCACTTGTTGATTTGAATGGCGTTGCAACGGGTCTCATCGCCGGTCGCGAAGCTCATGATAATCTCGACACACTCAAAGAAATGACACCAGGCTCAGAAATTTCTGCCTATGTCATGGAAGAAGAAAATAAGGATGGACTTGTGGTTCTTTCTCTCCGCAAAGCAAGTCAGGAGAAACTTTGGAACAAATTTCAGGATTCTTTCGAGAAAGGCACGATCATTACGGTTCGTCCTGCAGAAGCCAACAAAGGTGGTCTTCTCCTCGATCTCGATGGTATCAAGGGCTTTATTCCTGTTTCACAGCTCGCTCCGCTCCACTATCCTCGTGTCGATGGCGCTGATCCAGCGATGATTCTCCAGAGACTCCAGGCTTTGATTGGACTTGAACTTCATGTAAAAATTATCAACATTGATAAAGAAAACGGTAAACTTATTCTTTCTGAGAAGGCTGCAACAGAAGATGCTCGCCGAAAAACTCTCGGAGATTTGGGTGCTGGCCGTGTGGTTTCCGGTACGATTAGCGGTATCGTGAAATTCGGTCTCTTCGTGGCTTTTGATGGCCTCGAAGGTCTCGTTCATATTTCTGAAATTGCCTGGGGTCATGTCAGCGATCCTGCCAAATTCGGCAAACTTGGTGATCCGGTGCAGGTCAAAGTTATTGGTGTTGATGGCGACAAGATTTCTCTCAGTATGAAGCAACTCACGCCTGATCCATGGCTTGAAGCTGCGAAGAAATTTACTGTTGGTACCGTGGTTGAAGGAAGTATTAACCGCGTCACTCCGTTCGGCGCTTTCTTGAAACTGGGCGAGGACATCAATGGTCTTATCCATGTCAGCGAAATCAGTTCTTCCGTCCAACACCAGGATGCAACAAAAGTTCTCAAAGTTGGCGAACATGTTCGTGCCAAGGTCATTGCGATCGAACCTGCTGAGCATCGTATTTCTCTCAGTATGAAGGCTCTCGAAGATGATGCCGGTACTGCAAAACTTTCTTTTGATAATGTCACTACTGAAGAAGAAAAAAAGCCGAAGAAAAGCGTGAAGAAAAAAGTTACGAAGGAAGAAAAAGCTGAGGGGCTTGAAGAAAGCGCAGCTGAATAATTTGTTTCTTATGAAGCGATTGCCTGCTCGAACCTGTCGCGGATGCCACCAAATATTTGAAAAAAATAAGCTCCTCCGGATCGTCAAAACACCGGAGGGGCTTATTGCTTTGGATGATTGCGATGGCTTGAAATCTGCGTCATTGCCCGGGCGTGGCGCCTATGTGTGCCGCACGAAGGCTTGCATCATGAAACTCATTCCGAAGAAAAGCGGTGGCACTTCTCCACTCAGTCATTTTTTGAAATCCTCGGTTTCTCGGGATTTTTTTGGTATGCTGGAAAAGTACTGCCATGAACACTTTTCTTCAACAACTGGATACTCTGACCGAGACTCAACGGGAGGCCGTCACGCATGATCTTGGACCACTTTTGATCGTAGCCGGTGCGGGCACAGGAAAGACGAAAGTTATCACTTCTCGGATTGGCTTTTTGCTGCTGGAAAAAAAGGTGCCGTCGAAACAGATCCTGGCGCTGACTTTTACGGAGAAGGCGATGGAGGAAATGACGGAACGCGTGGATATGTTGATGCCGCTGGGATATGAGGAAATTTGGATTAAAACTTTTCACGGTTTCTGCGACCAAATTCTTCGTGAAAGAGGACATGAGATTGGGATCGATCCGGGCTATAAGCTTTTTACGAACATTGATCAGTGGCTCCTTTTGAAAAAGAATCTTTTTGCGCTGGAGCTGGATTATTATCGCCCCCTGGGAAATCCATCGAAGTTTTTTTCGGCATTGCTTTCGTATTTCAGCCGTTTGAAAGATGAATATGTGAGTCCGGAAGAATTTTCATCGTATGCGCGACTTTTGCCGGAGAGCGATGAGATTCAGCAAGAAGAGAAAAAGAAGATGATGGAGCTCGCCCATATTTATGAGACCTATCAACATCTCATGATGCAAGAAGGTGCGATGGATTTTGGCGATCTTATTTTCTATACTTTGAAACTTTTGAAGACGAGGCCAAGCGTTTTGCGCGAATATCAGGACCGTTTTCGATATATTATGGTGGATGAGTTTCAGGATACGAATTTTGCGCAGACGGAACTGGTTTTTCTGCTCGGGAGTCGCGATAAGAATGTCGTAGTGGTGGGTGATGATGATCAGGCGATTTATCGTTTTCGTGGCGCGAGCTTGAGCAATATGATGGCTTTTGAAAAGGCTTTTCCCGATGCGAAGAAAATTGTTTTGACGCAGAATTTTCGTTCTCACCAGGCCGTGCTCGATAGTGCGTACGGCCTGATTCAAAATAATAATCCTGATCGACTCGAGCATCGTGCGCAGATTTCGAAACGGTTAGTGGCGGCGAGAATTGATTTGGAGGAAGCTGCCGAGCCACCGGTGTCCATTTGGCATTTTCAGAATTTTCTTCAGGAGGTGCGCGCGGTCTGCGATCATATCGTGAAGCATGTGGATCAAAAGTCGACTCTCTACAATCATTTCGCTATTTTGGCGCGATCGAATCAGCAACTCAAACCTTTTGTTGAAGAATTAAAAGCGCGGAAAATCCCCTATCAGATTCGCACTCCAGAAGGGATTTTTTCGCTGGAAGAAGTGAAGGATTTGATTGCAATTCTTCGAGTCGTCTGTGATCCTCATGATAATGTGGCGATGTATCGTGTTTTGACGCTCGATATTTTTGGCATTGCGATGAGCGAAATCGTCGATCTTTTTCATCATGCGAAAAAAGATAACGCTTCGATTTTTGACCGAATGAAGGCACTGGCGAAAGAAGCTCAGGGTGCGATTCCTGGCATGGAGCAGAGTTTTCTGAAAGTTCACGCTCTTGTGCAGGAGTTGATCGATTTTTCACGAAATCGTGGCGTATTGGCACTACTCATCGAATTTCTTCATCGATCGCAGTATCTCCCTCGACTCCTCAATAATCAGACCGGTGAGAGCATTGAAAAAGTCCAGAATCTTCATCGTTTTAGCCGTTTTGTCGAACATTTTGAGAAGACAGAAATCCATCGCTCGCTGCCGGATTTTATCGAGTATATCGATCTTTTGGAGGAAGCAAATGAACAGATCGGTTTTCATGAAAACACGGCTTCGGACTTCGACGCGGTACAGCTCATCACGGTTCACTCTTCAAAAGGCTTGGAATTTCCGACGGTTTTTCTCGTAAGCATGGTTCACAATCGTTTTCCTTCGATCGCCAAAAAAGATACAATCGAAGTTCCTGAAGCACTCGTGAAAGAGACGGTTTTTGATAAAGATATTCATGCGCAAGAAGAGCGCAGACTTATGTATGTGGCTTGCACGCGGGCACGAGATCATTTGATTTTGACGCACAGTGATATGTATGAAGGAAAGAAGCAGTGGAAACCTTCGGTTTTTCTGGAGGAAATTGCTCAGACCGTAACCAGTTTAGCCGGAGAAATCGTGCCGCAAGTGCAGCGCGTCGACTTTTCTGAAGCCGCCGAGAAAAGTAGCGTTCTCACCAAGCAGTATCATCTTCCGATGGGTTCCGATGTTCGCCGTATTCATAAACCGGTACGGAAATTGAGCTACAGTCAATTCGATACTTTTCAGACATGTCCGCTGAAATATCGTTATCGGTATCTCGTTTCGATTCCGACTCCCACGGCCTCGGCTGCGAATTTTGGTTCGAGCGTTCATGGTGCGCTGGATCTTTTTTACAAAGCTCTCAAGCGTGGAGAGACCGTTGATATGGCGCTTCTGAACTCGCTTTATGACCAGCAATGGATTCCGTATGGATATGACAGCAAAGCACATGAAAATGCGCAAAAGAAAAAAGGCCGTGAAATGCTCCACGCTTTTTATGAGAAAAATTCCGTGCCGCAGTTTGTCGTGCCGTATGCACTGGAGAAAAATTTTTCTTTGAAGATTGGCGACTTCACGGTAAGTGGACGCATCGATCGCATTGATCGGCTTGAGGATGGGACTTATGAGGTTATTGATTATAAAACTGGCTCGTCCAAACGCGATGCGAATTTGACGAAAGACCTACAGCTCTCGATTTATGCGCTCGCGTGCCGCGATATTTTTGGCATTCCTGTTTCGAAATTGAGCCTCTACTTCCTCGCTGACCAGGAGAAAAATTCCACGACTCGCAACGACGAACAGATTGAACAAACAAAAGCAGACCTCCTGGAAATTGCCCTCGAACTCCAGAAATCTGACTTCCAACCAATGCCGGGCTTTCATTGTCAGTACTGCGAATTTAGGCTGGTGTGCCCGGCGGTGTGAGCGAAACTGTATTTTTTGTTAGAAAAATGATTTTTGTCCACTCACCTAGATTTTCGTTCGCTGCGATCGTATGATGGCGGCATGGATATTTTTCTTGGAGTACTTCTCGTTTTCAGCTTTGGTATTATTGGATACCTTGTTTGGTCTTCGAAAAATGGTTCGTCGGAGTCGACGGATGCGAAAAATGAGGTGAAGGAATTTTTCAAAATGGCGCTCGAACAACAGACAGAAATGCGTCGACAGCTCGATAGTCGGCTCAAAGAAGTGACCGACATGATGGGGCATCAGGGGCGTGGCGTGGGCGAACGACTGGATGCGGCGGCGAAGGCGGTCAATACCGTGAATCAGCGCCTCAGTAGTCTAGAAGAATCGAATAAGCGCATTCATGATATTGGCAAGGACATTGCTTCGCTCCAGGAAATTTTGCGAGCGCCGAAACTTCGTGGCAGTCTCGGGGAACTTTTTTTGGAAAATCTTCTTGCGCAGATTTTGCCACGACGCGATCTCTATGCCTTGCAACATACTTTCAAAAGTGGTGAAAAGGTTGATGCGGTCATTTTTTTGCGTGACTCACTCATGGTGTGTGTGGACGCAAAATTCCCACTCGAAAATTTTAAAAAGATGATCGAGAGTACTGGCACTGAAGAAGTTGATGCCAAAAAAACAGCAGCACTCAAAAAGCTTTTCATTACCGATGTCAAAAAACATGTGGATGCGATTGCTTCGAAATATATTTTGCCGGCGGAAAATACGCTGGATTTTGCCCTGATGTATATCCCTGCGGAGAATGTCTACTATGAAACGATCACCCGTGAACTGGATCAGGAATCCCATATTTCGCAGTACGCGCTTTCGAAAAAAGTTATCCCTGTGTCGCCAAATACTTTTTACATTTATCTTCAGACTCTTCTGATTGGTCTTCGTGGCATGCAGGTAGAGAAAAGTGCACAGGATATTCTCAAGCAACTTTCCCAGCTTAAGGGTGATTTTGAACGATTTTCTGAGAGCTATGCACTCGTGGGATCGCATTTGAGCCACACGACTTCGAGCTTCCAGAAATCAGAAAAGCAACTCGAAAAAATGCAGGGGAAATTGCTGCATATTGAGAATCCGGGAGAGAAAACTGAAGTCCCGCTTCAAATATCGTAAATAAACGCCGCTGACACTTGCCTTTTCTGCTTTAAAGATGTAGAGTTTTTTCGCTTTATGGCTCTCAAACTCGCTGATCTCGCAGACCAGCTTCACATTACTCCGAAAGAACTTCGCGAAAGCTTGAAAAAAGCTGGGTTTCCCGTGAAGCCTTTGGCGCGTGTGATTGATGAAAAAGACGCGGAAAGCTTTTTGAAAGTATACGGTGCGAAAGATGCGAAGTCTGCGGATGGGGCAAAAACCGAATCTGCTCCTGCAACAGCAACGAAAGCTCCTCTTGAAATTCCCACTGAACCCGAAGAAATCGACGAAGGCCCGAAAGATACCGCCCAGCTCTATGGCGAAATTATTGATGAAGAAATTGATCGTGAAATTATTTATGAACAACGCAAAAAGATGGCCGGCCAGCAGGCTCCTCATCGACCTTCTGCAAAACCTCAGGCTCACAAAAAATTCTCTCCTGCTCAGCATCAACAACAAAATTCGCAACAACGACAGGCTCCTCAGGCTGCAAAGTCTGGTATTGCTGAAATTCCCGATGTCATTACCGTCAAAGAATTTGCCGAGAAGACTGGCCTTTCTGCCGTGAAAGTGATCGGGGAACTCATGAAAAATGGGATTTTGGCGAACATTAATCAACAAATCGACTTTGATACGGCGGCGATTATTGCCTCTGATCTCAAGGTCCAAATTAAGCGCAAACGAAGTGATATCCTTCTCGACGATCTCAGCAAAGGAAATTTGAAGGCATTTTTGAAACAAGATGATCCTGACGATCTCAAGCCTCGTCCGCCGATTGTCGTTGTCATGGGCCATGTCGATCATGGAAAAACTTCACTCCTGGATTATATTCGTGAGTCCAATGTTGCCGCTGGTGAAGCTGGTGGCATTACGCAGCATATTGCGGCGTATCAGGTGGAGAAAAGTGGCCGCAAGATCACCTTCCTCGACACTCCGGGACACGAAGCTTTTACGGCCATGCGTGCTCGTGGAGCGAAAGTCACGGATGTGGCGGTGCTCGTAGTGGCTGCGGATGAGGGTGTCATGCCGCAGACCGTAGAAGCTCTCAATCATGCGAAAGAAGCTGGTGTTCCAATTATTGTGGCTCTCAATAAAATTGATAAACCTCATATTCAGGTGGATCGTGTGAAAGGTCAACTTGCAGAGCATGGACTTCAGCCAGAAGATTGGGGTGGTACGACTCCTATGGTTCTTCTCTCTGCTCATACGGGACAAGGTGTTCCAGAACTTCTGGAAATGATTTTGCTCGTGACGGATATGCAAAATTTGAAAGCAAATCCGAACCGTGAGGCCGTGGCAACCGTGATTGAAGCAAATCTCGATAAAAATCTTGGTCCGATTGCCACGATTGTCGTGAATACGGGGACTCTTCATGTCACGGATTATATCGTGGTGGGAGCGTCTCATGGCCGCATCAAAACCATGAAAAATCAGCTCGGACAGAATGTGACTGATGCACCTCCTTCAACTCCCGTGGTCATTTCCGGACTTTCTCTCACTCCGCAAAGTGGCGACATTCTCGAAGTGGTCGCTGGTGGCGAAAAGGCGGCTCGCGAACGCGCTTCTCAAATTTCTGATTTGCGCCAAGAGCAGGCTTTGGCGAAAGGCGCTGGACTCATGGATATCATGTCGCAGATTAATGCTGGCGCTCTGAAAACTTTGAAAATCGTTTTGAAGGTTGATTCTCAGGGAAGTTTGGAAGCCATTAAACAAACTTTGGCAGCGGTCAAACACGACGACGTCGCAATTAAAATTATTCACGGCGCGGTGGGAAATGTGACGGAATCTGATGTGATGATGGCTGAAGCGAGCGGTGGAATCGTGATTGCTTTCCATGTCATCGTCTCTCCTCATGTGAAACGAACTGCTGAACGCGATGGCGTCGAAATTCTTTCGTATTCGATTATCTATAAATTGCTCGAAGATTTGAAAAATCTGCTTTCTGGCTTATTGGAACCGGAACTCGTCGAGATGGTTCTCGGTCGCGGCAATGTGAAACAGGTTTTCTTCCGCAAGCGTAACGAAATGATCATTGGTTGTGGTATTACGAATGGAAAATTCGAGAATCGTGCGAAACTTCGCGTCCTGCGCGCTGATAAGAAAATCGGTGATGGCGAAATCATGATGCTCAAAAAAATCGACCAACAGGTGAAAGAGCTTCAGGAAGGCAACGATTGCGGTATCAAATTTGTCGGCAATGTCGACCTTCAGGAAGGCGATGTGCTCGAGGCCTACAAGATTGAGAGGAAAAAGCGAACATTGTAATTTATGCTCCAGCGAACTACCGAAGATCAATTAAATACTGTTCTTGATTTCTATGATTGTCACGGCGTGAGTCTTTCTCGTGTTCCAACGGTGGAATATCGTGATACTCCTCATCCAGTTTATCCTCATGTCGTTGGCCAAGTTGGTTCTATCGAAGAACGGGGGCGATATGCCTATAACGAACTTTTGGGTACTTTTTTTGCTAAGAATCTTTTTCGATCGATTTTTAACTTGCATCTCAGTGACGCTGCTTTTGAGGATAAAGTTGCTCGAGAAGAAAATCCGGGATCTTCATCTGCCGAGGCTAGCACGAGTCAGCCGGATATTGTTTTATATAAGCCCTATAGGCAGCTACAAGAGGCTCATCAGAGAGAAATTTTGGCTCATGAAGTTTTTCACGTTGTTGATGATGAACGCAGGCTTGTTGAGCCGTATATTTTCACGATCGAAGGTGCTGCCGTTTACGCTCAGTCTTTTTATTCCGACTTTTCTCGTTTTACTCCTCCCGCAGAGTGCAACAGTCTCGATGAATTCATGTACCGGGGCGGGGCTCATATTTGTAATGAAATTTTAGAAAGAAATTACTCTCCTGGAGAAAGTAGACTTGCTGCTCTTTTGATTGATCGTAATCGTTTCGAAATTCAAGAATGCCTCAGAGCAAGTCTGAGCGATGATTTTTGTGCTCGTCTCCTGAAAGACCGCGTCAGCTCTCCTGAACATCTTTCTTCGTTACGCAAAACCCTTCCACAAAATCCCTTCTACTCTTCTCTTTTGACCGGTCCTATTACGCGAGAGCATATTCTGGAAGTTTTCCGCACAAGAGGAGCTGCTACCATGGCTGATGAAATGGAG
>CAZFSD010000037.1:0-10383 GCA_964521465.1 uncultured Candidatus Peribacteria bacterium
TTCCGCAAAAATTAAGTCGCTCGATGTATGCTTTTCCGGCGACGGTCGAAGAGGTGGTGATGACGGGTCGTGTGGCAGAACGGGGACTTTTCCATTTTTTTAATAATGATGATCAGCGTGCGGTCAGTCATGCGCTTCATATTGCCGATATTGCTCAGTATCGTCATCGTCTTGTTTCCGAGCTTTCTGGTGGACAGGCTCAGCGTGTTCTTATCGCGCGCGCTCTGGCGTCTGAGCCGAAGATGTTGATTTTGGATGAACCGACGACGGGGATTGATGCTTCTTCGGAAGGGGCATTTTATCAATTTTTGTCTCATCTTCGTCGTGAACTGAATATCACGATTCTTTTTGTTTCTCATGATCTCGATGCAATAACGCGTGAGGCAACCCATTGTCTCTGTCTCAATCATCGTCTTGTTTGTCACGGTATTCCTTCTGAAATTTTACAGCATGATAATTTTCAAGCTCTCTATGGTGAAAAATTTACTTTCGTTCCTCATAAGCATTAGTCTTTTACTCTTGCCGAGCGCGGTTTTTGCCGCATCGACCAGTGTTGAACAAATCTCCTATGCGCGTGGCCATGTCACTTCGATTGTACGCGAAGGTGATACTGATGACATGGGGTCTCAAAGTTTTTATCAGTTGGTGGAAGTGAAAATTTTAGATGGTGCTGAAGAAGGGAAAATGATTCAGGCGGAGTATGGTACTTTGTTTCATTTGGCTCGTGAACAAGCCTTGAGCGTGGGTGACGATGTGGCACTCCAGAAGAATGTTGTTTCGAATGAAGTACACTACTCTGTTTTAGAGCCGTATCGTTTGAATATGCTTTTGGGATTTTTTCTCGTCTTTTTTTTAGCAGTTCTTTTCTTTGGAAAATTAAGAGGCTTGAGTTCTTTTTTGGGGCTTATTTTCAGTACGGCGACACTTCTTCTTTTCGTTGTCCCTGCTATTTCTCGTGGATATGACGCTTTTTGGACGATTCTCGCGGGATGCGTCGTGATCGCATTTTTTTCATTGTATTTGGCTCATGGATTTAACAAGCGAACAACGATTTCTCTTTGTGCAACATTGGCGACACTGGCCCTTGCTTGTATTGGTTCTTTTTTGGCGGTTTCTTTGATGCAGATTTCCGGTTTGGGTTCCGAAGATACGGTCTATGTGATTCAGCAATTTCCGGGAATTGATTTTCGCGGCCTTTTTCTTGGCGGCATGATTCTGGGAACCTTGGGCGTGCTCGATGATATTACGACGGGACAAATGGCGGTGGTGGATGAACTTCGTAAGGCGAATGCAAGTCTGTCTTTTTTTGAACTCTATCGTCGTGCGCTCTCGGTGGGACGGGAACATATTGCCTCATTGGTGAATACTTTGGTTTTGGCTTATGTCGGTGCTTCTTTCCCCCTTCTCCTTCTCTTTGTTGCAAATAAAGAAGTTCCACTTTGGGTGACGCTGAACAGTGAATTTATTTTGGAAGAAATCCTGCGTACATTGGTTGGAAGTTCTGCACTGGTTATTGCTGTGCCGATCGCAACACTTATGGCCGCTTATTTTTTGTCTCCTCGGAATTCTCATCAACATTCTTTGACTTCCTCTTAAATATGTTCCAGATTTTTCAATTTGATTTCATGGTTCGAGCGTTTCTCGTGGGCGCGATTATTGCCGTTATTGCTCCGATGACCGGTATTTTCCTGGTCGTTCGTCGATATTCTTCCCTTGCAGACGCACTTTCACATGTGGCACTCGCGGGTGTTTCCATTGGTCTTTTGACCCATACGCAGCCCGTGATAACGACTTTGATCGTTACGGTTGCCGCAGCGATACTGATCGAATATCTTCGAGATCAGAAAAAGATTTTTGGTGAATCACTCTTAACGATCTTTCTTTCGGCAGGACTCGCGATTACGACTCTTGTTATGAGTCGCGTGGCGAGTTCAACTGATACGATTTTTCAATTACTCTTCGGGAGTATCTCTACGGTTTCTCCGCAGGATGTGATGATTACTTTTATTCTTGGCCTTGCGGTCTTTTTCGTATTTTTTGTTTTGTACAAGGAGCTTTTTTTCGTTTCGTTTGATCAGGATTTGGCAAAATCCAATGGTCTTCGGGTGAGATTTTATAATGTGCTTCTGGTCACAACAGCTGCCGTGACCATTGCACTTTCCATGCGCATCGTGGGGGTTCTTCTTATTGGATCGCTGATGGTGATTCCGGTGATTACGGCTCTGCAATTTAGAAGAGGGTTCACGACAAGCTTATTTCTGTCGATCGGCATTTCATTGCTTTCGGTTTTTGCCGGACTTTTTGCAGCGTATTATCTCGATTTTCCGAGTGGCGGTGCAATCGTTTTTTCGGCGCTGTTGCTGTTTCTGTTTCGAATGATTCTCTAGCTCTTACTCCCGACATACGCTGCGAGGTCGAGGAGGCGCTGACTGTAGCCCCATTCGTTGTCGTACCAGGAGAAAATTTTGATGGCGGTTCCGTTCATGACTTTGGTGCTGAGGCTGTCGAAGATAGTCGAGGCGTTACTCCCAATAACATCTGATGAAACGATCGGATCTTCGCCGTATTCGATAATTCCTTTATATGCTCCTTCAGCTGCTTCCTTGATGACTTTGTTGACTTCTTCCTTGGTGGTTTCTTTTTCGACATTACAGACGAGATCGGTGACAGACGCATCGACCACGGGAACGCGCAGAGCGAGTCCATCCATTTTTTTATCGAGTTCTGGAATCACGAGACCGATGGCTTTTGCGGCACCGGTGGAGGTTGGAATGATATTGGTGAAAGCGCATCTGCCGCGGCGAGGATCTTTGTGTGGGAGATCGAGCGTTCTCTGGTCATTGGTGACGGCGTGGACGGTGGTGATGAAGCCGTTTTTAATCGTGAAATGCTTGTGAAGGACTTGGGCGATCGGTGCGAGAGAATTGGTCGTACAGGAGGCGTTGGAGAAAATGATGTGTTTGGCGGGATCGAAAAGTTCGTGATTGACGCCGTAGACGAAAGTTCCGTCGACGCCTTTTCCTGGAGCGGTGATCATGACACGCTTGGCTCCGGCGGTGAGGTGATCCATCGCTTTTTCTTTTTCAGTGAATGCACCGGTGGCTTCGAAGACGAGGTCCACATTTAGAGCTTTCCATGGAAGATTTTTTGCATCTCGATCCATTATGTATGGAATTTCTTTTCCGTCGATGATCAGTGCTTTTTCATTGAAGGTGACTTTTCCCTTGAAGCGTCCATGTGCGGAATCGTATTTGAGAAGATAGGCGATTTGATCAATGGGGTTGGGATCATTGATGCCCACAACTTCTACTCGGGGATCGAGATAGTTTGCACGAAAAACGATTCTTCCAATACGGCCGAAACCATTGATAGCGACGCGAAGCATGGGGATGGGAGTTAGAAATTATTGATCGGCTGCATTGTATAGTACATTTCTTCCTTTTTGCAATTTCGTCTATACTCTCCGCATGATTATGCCTTTGAATACCATTCAGCATGCTGCGGTCGTGATTCGTGAAGGGGGAGTTGTCCTTCATCCGACGGATACCTGCTATGGCTTTACGTGTGATATGAAAAATCAGGCGGCGGTTCAGAAATTGTATGATTTGAAAAAAATGTCTCTTGCGAAACCATCTTCCGTGATGGTTGGCAGCTTGGAAGTGGCTCAGCAATTTGGTGATTTTTCTGAAGTTGCCGTACGACTTGCGAAGCAGTTTTTGCCCGGGCCTTTGACTTTACTGGTGCCGCGAAAGGGGAGTGTGCCGGATTTTTTTAATCCTGGAGCAGAGAAGATCGGTATTCGCATTCCTGGTCATGCGTGGACGCTGGACCTCCTTGCGATGTTTCCGGATACAGCTTTGATTACGACGAGTGCGAATGTTTCTGGGCAGCCGGAGCAATATCAGGTCCAAGGTGTTTTGGAACAACTTGGCGATGTGCGTCCTGATTTTATCGTGGATGTTGGCGAAATTCCTCGTGAAAAGCCGTCCACGATTGTGGAAGTTGTTCGCGATGCATCTGGAGTGGAATCTTTGAAACTTGTGCGTGAAGGCTCTCTTACTGATGCTCTTTTGCGTGATTTTGTTTTCTCCTCATAAGTTTTATTGCCTGTATCGCCGGCGGTGTGACGGAAACGATGATAATGCCGGCAATGATCGGGAGGAGATATCGGTCTGCGTTTGGGATACTTTGGCCAAAAAGATATCCGCCGCCGATAAGTCCAAATGTCCAGATGACGCCGCCGATGATGTTATACGTCACAAATGTTTGGTAATGCATTTTTCCGACTCCTGCAATGGTGGGCACGAATGTGCGAACAATCGGTATGAATCGTGCGAGGATGATCGTTTTTTTTCCGTGTGCTTCGAAGAATTTTTGCGCTTTTTCGACATGATCTTGGTGGAAAAAGAATCCCTCTTTTTTATGAAAAACCTTTGGTCCAAATTTTCTTCCAATGACATATCCTGTGCTGTCCCCGACAATTGCGGCGACGCAGGAGCCGATGAGCATAACCCAGATATTGAAATGTCCTTGCGATGCCAGAAATCCTGCGGTGAAGAGGAGGCTGTCGCCGGGAAGAAAAAATCCTGCGAGAAGTCCTGATTCAGCGAAAATGACTGCGAAAAGCGCGATGATTCCGCCGGTTTTTAAAAGCAGGAGGCTGGACATGTCGTTATAGTACAGGAAAATTTTTCTTCGCGCCTTCTTTCTTTTTCTCCAGTTCCTTCTATTGTCGTTCAACTTTGTTACCCAACAACTAAAAAGTTGTGCAAGGAAATGTGAGTATATTTTTTGTACTTTTGATGTGAATATTTTGACTTTGAAGCTTTTTAGCCTTATTTTTGTAGATGTTTACGAGAGTAAAAAAAGTGTACAATACTCCTGCATACAACTTTTGCACAGACAATGACTCCATTTGTACACATTCCTGTTCTTCGACAATCCGTGAGAGAGTTTCTGAATTTGAAAGCTGGCGACTGCGCCGTTGATGGAACTTTGGGCCTTGGTGGTCACTCTTCTGACATCTGTGACGCTGTTGGTCCGCAAGGTCATCTCTACGCTTTTGATCAGGATGAAAACCATCTCGCTTTTGCTCGCGATCGACTGAAAAATTTCAGCGGTCGTATCACCTTTCTTCATTCGAATTTTTCTGCGATGCAGGAGAAATTGCATGAGATTGGCGTGACGCAGGTGGATGGCATTCTTCTTGATCTTGGTTTGGCATCGCCCCATGTGGACGACTCGTCCCGTGGGTTTTCTTTCCTGAAAGATGGCCCGCTCGATATGCGCTTCGATACTTCCTCCGATTTTCCCTCTGCTGCTGATCTGGTAAATCAGCTTCCTGAAGAGAGTCTGAAGAAGATTTTCTATGAATATGGCGAAGAACGGTTTGCGCCGAAGATTGCTCGTGCGATCGTCACTGATCGTCAGTTGCAGTCTTTTACGACGACCCAGCAATTGGCTGACTTGATTGTTCGCTTGTATCCTGCACCGCTTCGACACGGTCGCACGCATCCAGCAACCAAGGTTTTCCAGGCGCTTCGCATCGCTGCGAATCGTGAACTTGAAGTTTTGGAACATGTTTTGCCTCAAACGGTTTCTCTTTTGAAACCGGGTGGACGACTGGTGATTATTTCGTATCACTCGCTCGAAGACCGTATTGTGAAGCATTTTCTAAAATCTCAAACGATCGATTGCATCTGTCCTCCTGAAGTCCTTCGTTGCGAATGTCAATTTCAGCCTCCTTTGAAACTTCTCACGCGAAAACCTGTCGTTCCAACCGATCAAGAGATTGCCGAAAATCCAAGAAGTAGAAGTGCAAAACTCCGCGTTGCTCAAAAAAATTAACCTTCTCATCCCTCACGTCGCTCATGGCCTCCCTCACTCGACAATTCTATCCTCGCAGTAAAATTTATTTTGATCGTCCGCGACTTCGTGTTCGACCGTCGCCGGTACCTGTTCAGGAAACTTCTTCTCGAAATTTTTCTGAGGCGGTGACTTCTTCCTGGAAATCTTTTGCAACTTCTGCTCGTGAATTTTTCAAGACCCCTGATCTTTTTACAAAGACTCTTGCCCATATTCATTTGAGTCCTCGATTCTTTATTGCTTCGGCGATTTTCTTTGTTATCTCCTTGAGTATCATTTCTCTTGTTTTCTCAACTCGCGGCGTGACGAAAGGGTATGTTTTGCGTGATTTGGAAGCAAAAAGACAAATACTTCTTCGTGAAAATGAGGTGAAAATGATGGAAATAGCTCAAGCCCAAGCTCTTTCCGTGGTTCTTGCAAGTGACCATTTGGATCACATGGTTCCTGCTCGAAAGGTATTTTTCATGCGTGGCGATACGATGATGGCGAGCCGATAAGCGCTTGCACCTCGCGCCGCTCTTCGTTAAGCTTGTAGCAAGCTTTTATTTTTAAAGTTTTCTTCTATGGCTGATACTCTTCGTTTTTTCCAGGCTGCGACCTATACCGATAAAGAACTTCAGAATGTGCAAAAATTCCTTCGTCCCAGTGGCCGGACTTTAATTTTGCCGTATGACCAGTTCGTGGAGCACGATTGCCGGCATCTGAACGCCGAATCTGACGCGGGAAATCCGGATTATATTATGAAATTGGCTGTGGACGGTGGATACAATGCTGTTGCCGTGCATTATGGTGTTGCAAAACGATTTTGGCAAAAATACAAGACGAAAGTTCCTTTGATTTTGAAAGTGAATGGCAAGACGAGTTTTCCTTCGGCGGCGAAGCCTTTTTCAACCTTTACTTCTTTTGTAGAAGATGCGGTGAAATTGGGTGCTGTTGGCGTGGGATATACTTTGTATTATGGTAGTCCAAGACAAGATGAAGATTTGCTTCAACTTGCGCAGACACGCAAGGCGTGTGATGAAGCCGGTTTGCCTTTGATTGTGTGGGCGTATCCTCGCGGTGAGGCTGTGGACGGCAAAGGCGGTGCGAGTTCAAGTTATGCTCTGGAATCTGCAGCCCGTATGGCGATGGAGATGGGTGCAACGATTATTAAATCCAATGTTCCAAAGGCGATGAAGCCGGAATTTATGGAGGTAAAAGATATTCCGCAATATTACAAAGATGTGGAAAAACAACTTCTGACACTTTCTCCTGCGGATCAGATGAAGGAACGCGCTCGACGAGTCGTTGCGGCTGCGGCGGGTATTCCGGTGCTTTTCAGTGGTGGTGAAGAAGTGACTGAAGATCAACTTCGCGATCACTCTCAGGCTTGCATCGACGCTGGTTGTTTCGGTTTCATTTTCGGCCGTAACATGTGGAAAAGGCCTTATGATACCGCGATGAAAATGACGAAAGAACTGAGCGGACTTTTGGATGCGTAGTTTCCTCGTCTGGCATCTTCATTTATCAATATTTTTCTATGATTTCTCTTTCTCAACATCTTGAACAGCAAGGTGCGCCTGATCGGCTCCGGAAACTTTTTGCGATTCTTGCCGAAGCGGTGAAGGACATTGCCGATGTGATTGAAACGGGGCAAATGACGGGCTACAGCGGTACTGAGAATGTTTTTGGTGAACAGCAATTGAAGTTAGATGTGGCAACGAACGATCTTTTGGTAGAACGACTCAAAAGTTCTCCTCTTGTGGCGACACTCGCTTCCGAGGAACTTGATGATGAGGTTTTGTGTTCTGCGGATGGGTCATTCTCCGTGGCTTTCGATCCTCTCGATGGTTCATCGCTGGTGGATGTGAATTTTTCAGTGGGAAGTATCTTCGGAATTTATCCGGGAAAAGGATTTATTGGACGAACGCCGCGGGAACAGGTTGCTTCGGCGATTGCGGTCTATGGCCCTCGCACGGTACTTTTTGTCACAATTGGGAAAGGCGTTCATGAATATACTTTGCGCGGTAATGATTTTTTCTTGACGGCGCAAGATTTGAAAGTTGCTCATGATGGCGCTTATTTTGCTCCTGGAAATTTACGCGTTGCAGAAAAAACTCCGTCGTACCAAAAACTTCTCCATTATTGGCTCGGCAATAAGTATACTCTTCGTTATTCCGGCGGAATGGTGCCGGATGTGTCGCATATTCTGAAAAAGGGAAAAGGTATTTTTGCCTATCCGGGTTCTGATGATGCTCCTTCCGGGAAACTTCGACTCCTTTTCGAATGTGGTCCGATGGGACTGCTCATGGAGCAGGCGGGGGGATTTGCCAGTGACGGTACTGCGGCAATTTTGGATCAGAAAATTACTTCGATTGATCAGCGTACCCCTATTTTTATCGGATCTTCTCGAGAAGTCGAGCGTGCTCTTGAATTCTATGCTCTCTGAAAATGATATCCAAAATTTGGTGAAGGCTTGTCAGGACGGTGATAAGCCGTCTTTTGGCCCTTTGTACGATCACTTTGTCGATCGTATCTATCGTTATGTGTATTTCAAAGTTCATAAAGATGAGGTGGAAGATTTGACGGAGATTATTTTTGTGAAAGTGTGGGAGAATATCCAGCGGTATACTCCTGGAAAGACACTTTTTTCTTCCTGGATTTTTCGGATCGCTCACAATGTTGTTGTGGACCATTATCGGACACGGCGAACGGTGTCGGAATTGGTGGATGAATATCGTGATGAACATCGCCAGCATCAGCCGCTCCATGTGACCGAGCGGAAATTGAATGCGGAACTTTTGCGCGGGGCTCTTGCGGATTTGAAAGATGAATATCAGCAAGTTCTCATTCTTCGTTTTATGAATCACTGCACGAATGCCGAGATGGCAGAAATCTTGGGAAAGAGTGAAGTTGGTCTTCGCGTGCTCCAACATCGTGCCCTGAAAGCGCTTCGGAAAGTCCTGGATGACCGTGGTTTGCAATTTGATCTGTAACATTTCCCCACTTTTTTCGTTCTTGTACATGCCTTATGAAGAATTTTCTCTCATCTTCTCACTCTCGACCCCTTGAAACAGCTTTGGAAAAGCTGAGTTCTGAGGTGACGGTGATGATGAAAAGTGAGGCGCGAGCGCGAATGCGCGAGCGCGTGTTGCAGCAGACAAACTTTGAGGTTCCGGAACTTTCTCCTGTTATGAAAGCTGCTCTTCGTCAACGCGTCATGAATCGTATTGAGCGCCGTGAGCTTCGCCGTGAAAAGACTTTGAAAATGACGCTTCCGGTTTTTGGAGATTCGTTTGTATTTTTGAAACGCGGTTTTTCTTTTGCCGTTCTTTCGGTTTTTACTTTTGCACTTGTTGCCGTTTCTTTTTCTCCGGTTGCGACTTTCGCTCAGAGATCTACGACTCTTCAGGTGGTCCATGGACATGTTGATGTTCTTCGTGGCGGCAAGGTCCAGCCCTCCACCCCGGATATGACTCTTCTCGAGGGTGACGAAATTCGCGTTGGAGACGATGGCGAAGCAGTGATTTCTTATTTTGATCGGAGCTTTAGCCGTCTTTTTCCTGGAACTCATATCGAATTGAAGCGTTTATATGATGAAAATACTGACGATACGATGGTGGTGGAAGTTGATTTGAACGCGGGAAAGGTTTGGTCGCGTGTTTTGGATCTTGTTTCTCAATCTGAATTCACGGTTCATGCAGAAAATCTTATCGCTTCTGCTTATCATCGTGCGACATTCGTGGTGTCTGCTGAAGCCCGAACTTCTTCTGTGCAAGTTATTCAAAATGCTATTGGTGTCAAATCTTCGACAACGGTTTCTCCTCAGCCGCTTCTTCCTGGTTTTCGTGCGGTTGTTTCTCATGCTTCTCGTACTGCCGTTTCTGTTCAGCCGGTTGAATTTCGAGATGCTGATAAGGCTTGGGTTACTTCGAATCTCGAAAAAGATCAAAAACTTCTTGCTGATTCTTCTTCGGTTGATTCACGCCCGGTGGTTGCTTTTCCTGAAGCATCTTCACTTCTTCTTGGTCTGGACGATGTCGAAAAGGCGAAAGTTTCTTTTACGCTTTTGGCTCAAAAATCACGAGATTTTCCGATTGATTCCACTTCGTATGTTCAGGATCTTGAAAGAGTTCTTCAGCAGGCGGTCTCGCAGGCTGATGGACTTCGACAAACTCATGCTGAAAAGGCTCGCGTCCTGGATGCTCTGATTCAGTCTCAAATTGTGGATCGTATTTCAGACCTTGCAGCTCAGGCTCAAGAACTTCAGGAAAAAGGCGATTTCCCTCGCGCTCAAGAAGCGCTCAATGCTTACAAGAGTATTCTTGAAAAATATGAAAGCGGCGCTCTGCGAGAAGATCTTTCCCGAAATCCTGTTTTGGTTGAAAAAATGGAGCATGCTCATCAGCTTTTTGCTCTCTTGTCTCGTCCAGATCCCGTGAACTCTTCAGCAACTTCGGAAACTCTTCCTGTTCATACAGCAAGCGCGTCGATCAATGCCGTTTCTCCTTCAACTGTTCCGGTTTCAAATGTCGACGA
>CAZFSD010000038.1:0-9090 GCA_964521465.1 uncultured Candidatus Peribacteria bacterium
TCTTGCTGCTGCGAAATTACAATCTCTTCAGGGTGATGACCAGGCAGCATTTTTTATTCTTGAAGAAGCTCTTGTGTCAACTGATTCCGGCATTTCACCTCAGATGGAACTCGATCTTCGTGCTGCGCGTCGAGACATCGCTTATCGACTGGCAACGGATAGTGATCCGAGTGCAAAGGCACGATATCAAGAACTCTGCTCGACTGATGGGCAAAAATTCGCTTCTACACCATATACTCTTTCTCCGTATCGTTTGGCTATGGAGCAATGTCGATTGTCTTATCATAAGGCTCTTGCTCAGTACCGACTTCATCAGTATGCGGACTTTCAGGGTGCGGCAACGGCATTTATTCAAGAATATGATTTGGCACTCGAGCCTCTCAAGAGCATCTCACCTCTTCCCGAGGCCTATTTTACGATCTATACGCTTGTCGCCAATATGTCTCGTATGCTTGGCAATGCGCTTTATACGGAGTATGAGGATCGATTTCGTGATCGCAATGGTTTTCAGGCGGCACTTCCGCAGATGCAGAGATCCGCTCCTGCAGTCTATATTGCGGCTCGAAAAGCTTATCAATCTTTCGTCGCTCGTTTTGAGAGTGCGCCGATCGGCGTCACTTTTGATCCACAGGATATTGCTCTTGCCTTTATGCATCTTGGCAGCATATCCGAGACTCTTCGTGATATGTCGGCTTCTTATCCTCAAAATCAGGCTTTGTATCATGCTGAAGCTTCTCGATTTTCTCAAGAAGCGGTTTCTACCGCGGTCGATGCGGGTCTCCCCCTTCAGGCAGCGAATGCATTTTTCTATCGAGGTCTTTCGATCCACAATCATGCTACTCGTACCGGGTCTTTGACTTCCGAAGAAGCAATTCGAATGCTCGAGTCTTTTCAGGAGGCTCAAAAAAGTGCTCATGTTCTTCAGAACCCGAATCTTCCTGAATATTATCCGGCGTTTGGAGTGGCTTCTGCCGCTGATCATCTTGCAAAACTCCCGAAAAAATCCGGAGATACGAATACGACGAACTATTCCAATCTTTCCGTTTCTGCGCTCAATGGATTTGCGAGCCTGGCTCTATCTGCCGGTCGTCGTTCGGATTTTATGAATCCTCAACCTTCCGTCCATCCGTTGGTGATTTTTTCTCTTTCGGTTTTGGCGTGTGAAGTGGTCACAAGAAGAAAACGGGAAGGCGATCCTCTGGCTTTAGAAAGTTTTCCATGGTTAACGCAGGAATATCTTTTTCATGTTTTGAATGCTTTTGACGGTGAGATTTCGCGGGTTTCTCACTCTGATACAGGCATTGCTTTGGAGGGCTACCGCCATTACGCATTGCATCTTCGCCAGAGAAAAGCTTTCCTGGAACGGTTCATTCAGGAGAACTTCGCATCTTAACTTTTTTCCTTTTTCGGATTTTCTCGATGTTTGGATTTTTTAATATCCTTTCATCGGCTGTGGATTCCCAAAACCACTTTTCATTGGTTGCGGGTTCCCAAAACCGTTTTTCATCGGTTGAGGATTTCCAAAACTTTTGATTGATTGGCTATTTTGCATGGTGCCTCGGATTGATTGATTTTCGAGATATTCGCCGCCTTGATAATAAAAAGCTGCGGTGACGATAAGCGCGCCAATCGCGATTCCCAGAGAAAGAATTGCGAGCGGATGAAATTTCTTGAGGGCGAGTTGCATAAAGCTGTTTTGTTATTTGTTTTGTTTATTATAACATAATTTGTTCTGTTTTGCAACTTGTGAAATCACTGCTATAGTGCTGGCGAAATACCCTTAAACCCTGCTTTTATGGCTCTCGATTCACGCGGTTTTGCACGGCTCCTTCTGGAATTTGGTGCGGTGAAGTTGAGTTTTGATCCGCCTTTTACCTATACTTCCGGCATGAAAGCGCCGATTTATACGGATAATCGGCTTTTGATCGGACATGTGCGAGCGTGGAAAGAGGTGGTCTCGGGCTTTGTTGATCTTTTGGCGAAACACCATTTGGAGCCTGATTGGTTTGCGGGGACTTCGACGGCGGGTGTGCCGTGGGCGGCTTTTATGGCCAGTGAAATGAGTCTTCCGATGGTCTATGTTCGTCCTCAGCCAAAAGCCCATGGTTCCGGCAAGCAAGTAGAAGGATTTCTCGATGTGGGCAAAAATGTGATCGTGGTGGAAGATCTCGTGACGACCGGTGGGAGCTCTCTCAAGACCGTGGAAGCACTTCGCCGTGAATATAGTGCGAATACTTCCCATGTGATGGCGATTTTTACCTATGGCTTTCAGTCCATGAAAGAGTCTTTTGCTCAGAATGATGTCATGTTGCATACTTTGACCGATTTCGACACGCTGCTTTCGGTGGCACAAGAGATGGGAATGATTGATGATGAGGTGCGCGAGAAAATTTTGGATTATAAGCAAGATCCTGCGGGATGGGCAAAGCGCATGGGAATTGAATAATCTCTTTTTCTTACATTTAACTTTCTTTTTCTATGCATTTCGCTGATCGATTGATGACTGCGGTTCAACAAAAAAAGAATTTTGTTTGCGTGGGTCTGGATCCGCAGATGGAGCATATCCCGGCTTTTCTTCAGGAGGGAGTTTCTCCGGCGGAGGCGATTTTTTCTTTTAATAAAGGGATTATTGATGCGGTTTGTGATCTGGTACCGGTGGTGAAATTGCAGAGCGCTTTTTATGAAATGCATGGCCATGAAGGGGTGCGTGTGTTTCAGGAAACTCTTAAATATGCGAAATCCAAGGGCCTCATGACCGTTGCGGATGCCAAGAGAAATGATGTGAGTCATAGTGCAGAGGCTTATGCAAAAGCGTTTTTGTCGCCAGAAGGATATGACGCTGATAGTCTCACGATCACGCCGTATCTGGGTTGGGATGGGATTAAGCCTTTTATGGATATGGCTCGCAAACATGGGAAAGGGCTTTTTGTCCTCGTGAAGACTTCAAATCCTTCTGCGGGGGATTTCCAGGATCTGGAGACGAGTAAGGAGCATATCAAGCTTTTTGAAATCATGGGGCAGTATGTGGAAAGTTGGGGGTCGGATGATCTCGGTTCTTGTGGATATTCTTTCCTCGGAGCCGTGGTGGGCGCAACGCATCCTGCTGATGCGAAGAGACTGCGTGGTCTCATGCCTTCCACGATTTTTTTGGTTCCGGGTTATGGAGCGCAGGGCGGAACGAGTGAAGGAGTGAAAAATTGTCTCAATGACGATGGATTTGGGGCGCTCATTAACTCTTCCCGTGGTATTACTGCCGCTTGGCAAAAGGCTGGTGGCGATGGAGAGGATTACGCTCAGATTGCTCGAAATGCTACTTTGGCCATGATTGCCGATCTCAATTCTTAATTTTTTTCTTTATGGTTCGATATCGTTTTACCGGAAAAGGCCTTTTTTATGCCGCTGGGTGCGTCTGTTTTTTGAGTATCATCCTTATTCCCCTTGGACTCTTCTTCATGTTTGCGGCTTCCAAGGCCTTTGTCGGAATTGATGGTGATACCTTGGTGTATCGCATGTTTACTACGAAGCGCATTCCTTTTGCCTCCATTACAAAAATCCGTGTGGCAAATGCGGTGAAAGCCCGCTATTACATGGGTTCCGGAGTGAATTTGAATCTCGTGACCGTCGTTCCTTTGATCGTAGAATATGGTGAAAAAAAGAAGATTCAACTTTCTCTCAATTTTTTTGAACGGCCACAGGAAATTCTTGCGACTTTGGAACACAAAACCGGTCTCAAGCTCGAACTTCCTCTATAAGCTTTTCCCAGTCACTGATCGAAAGTTTTTCTGGTCGGATATCTGGTCTGAGATTGATCTTTGTCAGCATTGCTTCGAGTGAAGATTTCTCTTTTTGGAGAAATTTTGCCAGTGTTCCTGCGAGTTGTTTTCGTTTTTGATGAAATGCGGCATGAATGATCCTGAAGAACAATTCTTGTACCGATGAATTGATACGCGGTTTTTCATAAGGGTCAATTACAAGGACTGCGGAATCAACTTTTGGTGGTGGATAAAAGGCTTGCGGAGGTACTTTTTTGGCGATTCTCGGTTTTCCAAAAACTTGAATGCCGAGTGCGAGGACATTCATGTCTGAGTTTCCGGGATTTTGCTGATCTTCTGAAGCGCAGATTTTTTCTGCTACTTCGAGTTGTGTCAGGACGACGATCTTATCGGGCTTTTGTGGTGCTGTGAGGAATTGGCGGAGCAGGGGAGTCGCGACATTGTAGGGGAGGTTTGCGATAAATTTGTAGGGCTTTTGCGGATCACTTGGAGGTGGGTATTTCAGCGCGTCTTGTTGTACGACTTCGAGATTTTTGAATTCTTTCGTGGCCTCTCGCAGTGCCGGAAGGATGGTTCGATCGTGTTCGATGCTGATGACTTTTCCGGCGTATTGACAGAGTTGCTGCGTGAGCACACCAGGTCCCGGACCTACTTCAATCACGGTGTCTTTTTTCGTGAGATCACTTTCGCTTATGATTTGATCGAGCGTGGATTTATCCACGAGAAAGTGCTGTCCAAAGCCCTTTTTTGCCCAGAGGAAATTTCGTTCCAGGAGGTGTTTGAGTTCGTGAATATCGATGAGATTGATCATATGCTGTGGTTTGAAATTTTCACTGAGTTTCGTCGCATGACCCATTTGCGCATTTCTTCTGCAGCAAGGACGATACATCCTGCGAGCACGGCATAACTCCATGCGTTTTTGTCGGGCAATGAAAGTTGGAAGATGGCTTCCATTTTCGGTATCTGTGTCATGACAATTGTGAGAAGGATGCAGAAAACGGAAATGCCCAAAAGTGCGATATTTCCTCCAATGTCTTTCAATGCACTTGTAGTACTACTGCGGGCATTGTAGGTATTGGCGATTTGCCCGATCATAAGAACGGCAAATGCGAGCCCAGCGGCTTCTTGTTGCGTGTAATATCGGAGACCAATCACATAGCTCATGAGCGATGTTCCGCCAACGAGTGATCCGAGAAATACCATTCTTTTGATGAATGGTGTACTGAGAACATGGTCACTGTGATGCCTTGGTTTTTTCTTCATGAGATCATCAATGCTCCTGTCGGTGCCGAGAGCGAGCGCCTGAAAAACATCTGTTCCCAGGTTGATCATAAGAATCGTGATGGCTGAAAATGGCGACTCCATGCCGAGAATGATGGCTCCAATGATGACGATTATTTCTCCGATATTGCTGGAGAAAATGTACATCAGGAATTTTTTCATGTTTTGATAAATGGCTCTTCCTTCTTCGATGGCATTTACAATTGTGGCAAAACTGTCATCGGTGAGGATCATGTTGGCCGCTTCTTTGCTAACATCGGTACCGGTAATGCCCATGGCAATGCCAATATCAGCTCGTTTCAGCGCTGGTGCGTCATTGACGCCATCGCCGGTGACGGCAACGATTTCATCCAGACTTTTGAGTGCGTTGACGATGCGAAGTTTGTCTTCTGGACTGACGCGAGCAAAAATTATTTTTTCCTTACTCGCGAGTTTCTTCGTTAGTTCTTTCTCGGGTATTTTTTCGAGCTCTGCTCCGGTTATAATTTTGTAGGGCTCCTCGTCATTTATGAGGCCAATCATTTTTCCTATCGCTGCTGCTGTGAGTCCATGATCGCCCGTAACGATGTAGATTCGAATACCTGCTTTGTATGCTGCTTGAATGGCATTTGGTACTTCTTGTCGCGGTGGATCTATCATGCCTGCCAGTCCCATGAATATCAGTTTCTCTTCACTTACTTCACCTTTTGGATATTCTATTTTTTTGTAGGCAAAAGCGATAACACGCAGGGCGCTACCGGCCATAAGGTCATTTTTTTCCTGTATTATTTTTCGATATTCATCGGTTATTTCGTTGATTTCTCCGTTTTCATAGACATGAGTACATACTTGTAAAACGCTGTCTGGTGCACCTTTGGTAAAGAGATATTGATTCTGATTTTCGTGTTTTTCGACGATGACCGACATTCTTTTTCGTTTTGAGTCGAAAGGGAATTCGTGGAGTTTTTTGAATGATTTTTCGATAACACGGCTTGGAAAGCCAATCTTGATTGGGAGTTTGAGAAGGGCGATTTCTGTTGGATCTCCGACGAATTCGGTTTCATCATTTTTTGCATTGTTGCAGAGTGCACTGTTGCAAGCAATGAGACTGAGGCCTTCGAGAATGTCTTTTTCTGCAGTGTATTTGGCTTCCGAGAATTGAATATGGTGGCCTATCATAAAAAGTTCTTTCACTTCCATTTCATTTTTGGTCAGTGTCCCGGTTTTGTCACTTACGATGACAGTGGTCGCTCCGAGTGTCTCTACTGATGCGAGTTCCTTGATGATTGCTTTTTTGGCAGCAAGTTTTTTTACGCCAAATGAAAGTGCGATAGAAATCGTTGCCGGGAGTCCTTCCGGAACAGCTGCGACTGCAACGGATGCGGCGAAAAGAATACTTTGGACGATCGGTTTTTCTTGCAGAAAAACTCCTACGAGAACAAGGAATCCAGCAGCGATGAGCGTCATTTTTCCGACAAACACACTGATGCGATTTAATTCTTTTTGGAGCGGAGTTGCATCTTTTGTTGTTTCTGATGTGAGCTTGGCGATTTTTCCAAATTTCGTTTCCATTCCGATATTTTGGACTTTTGCTTTCGCATTTCCGTGCGTTATGACTGTGCCCATATAGATCATGTGTCCCTCCATTTTTTTGATGGGAATTGATTCTCCTGTAAGTATTGCTTCTTGGACTTCTGCTTCGTATTCTTCGAGAACGATGGCATCTGCACCAACGCGGTCGCCTTCGCTCAGAATCAAGATATCTCCTGGCACGAGATCGCTTGCAGGAATCATGCGTTCTTTGTCGTCGCGAAGGACGCGAGCTTGTGGTGCCAGCATTTTTTGCAATGCTTCAACGGCCTTTTCTGCTTTATATTTTTGAGTAAAGCCAATTCCCGCGTTGATCAAGAGTACAGCGGTAATCACTACGGTGTCCTTGTAGTCGCCAGCCGCAAGTGAAATCAAGGCTGCGCCAAGCAGAATCATGACCATGAGGTCTTTGAATTCTTTTAGAAATTCCTTTATGAATGATTTCTCTTTTTTGATCGATAAGACATTTTTTCCATATCGATGATTCAGTTCGCTGATGTCTGCTGATCTGAGTCCGGTGATTTTTCTGGATTCCATGCTGATATTCTAGCAGGAAAATGAAGAAGGCTCACCCTATTTGTCTTTTGATCGCTATTGTAATTTTTTCTTCCTCCACTCCTCGATTTTGGCGTGGTGGCCGGACATGAGGACTTCCGGGACTTCCAGGCCCATGAAGCTTCGTGGGCGGGTGTAGTGAGGATATTCTTTTTTGCCACCGAGCTTCTCTGAAAAAGTCTCTTCTGCAACAGATTCTTCTTTTCCGACGACTCCAGGAATAAACCGACTGATCGCATCGAGAAGGACCATGGCTGGAAGTTCGCCGCCGGTGAGAACATATTTGCCGATGGAAATTTCTTCGTCGACACAGAGATCCCGGACGCGTTGATCAATGCCTTCATAGCGTCCGCACACGAGGATGAGCCCAGGCTTCTTGGCGAGTCTTTTCGCCATTTTGTGCGTCAAAGTCTTTCCCGTCGGTGAAAGGTAGATTACCGGCCCTTTATTGGCCTTTTTTGCGTGCTGTATGGCGTCATAGAGTGGTTGGGGAGTCATAACCATGCCGGCGCCACCACCATAAGGGATATGATCGACTTTTTTGTGTTTATCCTTGCTGAAAGAGCGAATATCGTGGACTTCGACCTTGAGGAGTTTCTTCTTTTTAGCGCGCTTCATCATGCTTTCGTTCATGTAAGAACGAAAGATAGAAGGGAAAATCGTGAGAAGATCGAAGCGCATGAGGTGTTTATTCAAAAGCTTTTTCAAATTTTCGTGCGTCGCCATTGAGCTTCAAGACAAACCCTTGTCCATTACTTAGGTTTCGGACTGTTTCGGTAATTTGAGATTTCGCAATTTTCTTATTACAGTTGTCAGTAATACTGATAGTTCCTGTTAAATGAATCAAAAATGAGCTTTTGGCGTTATCTGGAACGATAATTTCTTTGACTTTCAGGCTTGATTTTTCGAGTGCTTTTGAAGGATTCCCTTCTTGATTATCTTCTGTCTTAAAGAGGGTATTTAATGCATTTTGTATATCTTTTCCCGTTTTTGGAAGTGCGTCGTATGCTTTTTCTTCCTCAGCGGTCATCACCTCTTCTTTTTGCGCTCTATTGACGGGCACTACAAAAACCTTTGTATCTCCACATGCTATTTCTACCGTTCGTGCATCGTTATTTTTATTCACAGTATCGCCGACGAATATCGTCGTCTCTCCATTTCCAATCATGCTGCAGCCGGTACTGAGAAGCATTGCTCCAAGTGAAAACGATATGAAGATTTTTTTCATAGAAATGGTGTTGATAAAGATGTACGAAACAGGAGTCCGTGAAAAGAGCTTCTGTATTTCGAAATATACTCCAATACTAGCGTTTTGACCATTGTGGAGCACGGCGAGCTCTGTGGAGACCGTATTTCTTTCTTTCCTTCATACGAGGGTCGCGTGTGAGAAGGCCTGCGCGTTTGAGGGTCAAACGGAGCGCTGGATCGAATTCGAGAAGTGCTTTTGCGATTCCATGTCGGACTGCTTCTGCTTGGCTGTTGATACCTCCGCCATGAGCCTTGACCGTGATGTCAAAGGTTGTCATATGGCCCGTGAGGCGAAGCGGAGTTTTCATGGCTCCTACTTGTTCTGCGGTGTTGAGATATTCTTCCGCTTTTTTGTCGTTGATCGTTACTTTTCCTGATCCATTTGGGAAAAGGCGTACACGAGCAACTGATGTTTTTCTCTTTCCTGATGCGTAAATATAGTTTTTTTCACCGACGATTTTCGCTGTTTTTTCTTTCGCTGGTTTCTTCATTTCTGCAAATGATTCTACTTTTTCAACTTTTTCCATATCCATCTCTGGAGCCGCTTTTTTTGGCGCGGATTTCTTCGCTGTTGTTTTTTTGGTTGCTGTTGATTCTTTTTTAGCTGGCATGGTGGAGATAGTAAGTAGTTAGTAGTAAGTAGAGAGTATTGATTTATAAAGTG
>CAZFSD010000039.1:0-8919 GCA_964521465.1 uncultured Candidatus Peribacteria bacterium
TCTTCGGCCTCTTCTCCTGCTGCTATTTCGGCTTCTGTTTCGTGCATGAGAATCGACATGGATGCGACTTTGTCGTTCTCGTTCATGCGCATGAGATAGACACCTTGAGTAGCGCGGCTCTGTGTTGGGATTTGGTCGGCTGGCAGGCGAATGATCTGTCCTTCTTTCGAAACAAGCAGAACATCTTCATGGGTTTTTCCATCGAGAACATGAGCGCCGACGACGCAACCGGTTTTATTGGTGACATTTGCTGTTTTGAAGCCACTTCCGCCGCGATTTTGGAGGCGATAATTGTTGATTTCGGTGCATTTTCCGAGGCCGTTTTCCATAACAACGAAGAGTTCGGCCGTTTGATTTTTGACGATATCCATTTGAACGACGATATCATCTTTATCGAGACGGATACCGCGAACACCCATGGATGCGCGACCCGTTGGAGTCACATCTTCTTCTTTGAAGCGAATGCTCTGGCCCTGTTTGGTGACCATAGTGATCTCGTTGCCTTTCCAGCTTTCGCGAACCCATTCAAGAGAATCTTCGTCACGAAGCTTGATGGCGATGAGGCCGTTTTTGCGAATGTTTTTGAATTCTTCGATTTCCGTTTTTTTCACGGTTCCATCACGCGTTGCCATGAAGAGATAATCACCTTTGAGTTGTTCTCCGGTGGCCATCATGGCGGTCACAAATTCTCCTGGTTTGAGTTGGAGTGTGTTCACGATTGGTTGACCCTTGGCGGTGCGTGAAGCTTGTGGAAGTTCGTAGACGGCAATTTTGAAAACGCGACCGATGTTCGTGAAGAACAAAAGTTCATCGTGATTGTTGGCAGAACGAATAATTTTAATTTCGTCTTCTTCTTTTGTTGTCGCTGCAACGATACCTTTACCGCCGCGATTTTGACTGCGGAAGATGGTAGGGGACATGCGCTTGATATAGTTTTCACGCGTCAAAATGACGATCATGCGTTCATTCGGAATTGTATCTTTGGCGGAAATTTGATCGACGGCGCCTGGAATAATTTCCGTTTTTCGTTCGTCGCCATATTCTTTTTTGAGCTCCGTGAGTTCGTCCTTGATGATTTTCATGATTTTTTTCACATCTTTCAAAATTCCTTCAAGCTTTTCGATGAGTGCGAGTTTTTCCTTATATTCTTCTTCGATTCTTTTTCGTTCCAAGCCCGCGAGTGTTTGCAGTCTCATTTCCAAGATGGCTTTTGACTGGAGTTCGCTGAGCTTGAATTTCTTCATGAGTGCGGCGTGCGCATCTTCTTTGGTCGGGGATTTTTTGATGGTTTCAATGACGGCATCGATATTGTCGAGGGCGATCACTAAACCTTCCAAGATGTGTGCTCGTTCTTTGGCGACTTTGAGATCGAATTCTGTTCGTCGTCGGACGACTTCTTTGCGGTGTTCGACGAAGTATTCCAAAACTTGTTTGAGATTGAGGAGTCTTGGCTGAATACCGTCCACGAGTGCAATCATGTTCATGTTGAACGATGATTGGAGTGGAGTCATTTTGTAGAGCTGGTTGAGGATTTTCTTCGGATAGGAATCTTTTTTGAGTTCGATGACAACGCGAATACCGTGGCGGTTGGACTCGTCACGAATGTCGCTGATGCCGACGATTTTTTTCTCGCGATGAAGGTCGGCAATTTTGATGATGAGGTTGGATTTGTTGACCTGGTAAGGGATTTCCGTGATGACGATTTGGAAGCGACCACCTTTTCTTTCGACGATTTCTGCTCGAGCACGCATGACGATGCCGCCGCGGCCGGTCATGTAAGCGCTTTTGATGGCTTCAATATCGTAAATCATGCCTGCGGTTGGGAAGTCAGGACCCTTGATGTGCTTCATCAGGTCTTCAATGGAGACTTCTGGATCTTCGATGAGTTCCATAAGGCCGTCCACGAGTTCGCCGAGATTGTGTGGAGGAATTGATGTGGCCATACCGACGGCAATACCCGATGTTCCGTTGAGCAGGAGTTGTGGGACTTTGGTTGGAAGGACGCGAGGTTCGAGAATACGACCGTCGTAGTTTGGCTGCCAATCAACGGTTTCTTTGTCGATGTCGGCGAGCATCTCTTCCGTGATTTTTTCCATTTTTGACTCGGTATAACGCATGGCAGCGGCGCTGTCTCCATCGATGGAACCGAAGTTTCCTTGACCGCGAACGAGCGTGTAGCGCATGGAGAAGTCCTGAGCGAGACGAACGAGTGCATCGTAGACGGAATAGTCGCCATGAGGATGGTATTTACCCAGTACCTCACCGACGATCAACGCGGATTTTCGGAAAGAAGAGCCGGCTTTGAGTCCCAGTTCGTGCATCGCGTACAAAATGCGTCGATGGACCGGTTTGAGACCGTCACGGACATCGGGAAGCGCACGCGAAACGATGACGCTCATCGCGTAATCGAGGTAGCTTTCTTCCATTTCTGCGGAAATTTCTCGTTTGACTGCGTCTTGATAGGCGATCAGCATTTGCTGGTTTTCGCCATCGTCCTTCTCGACTTTATTGTTTTCTGATTTGTTATTTTTACCTTCGGATTTGTTTTCTTCTGGATCTTGAGGGAGTTCGTTGTTTTTTGATTTCTTGGCCATAGAATTGGGAAAATGAAATGACGCGAAGAATGTAGCACAATCAAGAAATGAAGTCGAGAACCTTGCTTTTTTAGAGATTTATTGTGTGAATCGTGTATCCGACTGTTTCTAAAAATTTCTGAAACATGATTTGCGATAATTCTAGTGATGCCGTGTTTTTGTTCGGGTGAAAGTTGACGATGCTGCTTGCGAGGATGTCTCCGTCGATGTAGAGCTGAACTTTTTTGTTTGTGTCATTGAGAAGGCCGAAAGGGGAGACGGATCCTGGTTCGAGTCCGAGTTTTTCCATGAGCGCTTCCGGACTTGCGAAAGAAATTTTTTCTCCAACGGTTTCCGCAATTTTTTTCAAATCCGCGCGTTTGGTCGCCGGGAGAATGACGAGGAAAAATGTTCCTGTTTTTTTGCCTTTCAGGAAAAGATTTTTGCCGGCGATACCGGGAACGTTAGCACACTCCCGTTCCGCGTCTTCACACGTGAAGACTGCGGGATGTTCGTGCAATGTGTATTCTATGCCGTTTTCGGTGAGGAATTGTTCGACGGGGGTCATGGGGATGTTTGCTCTTCTGTGAAATATTTTTGAATGTACATGATGATCGGCAATATGACAAACACCGTCCAGATCGCGATGTGGCGAGGGACGATTTCGTAGTGATAATTGATGGCGAAAATCCCTCCCGCGATGAGAATGGTGGCGATGGATTGGCCGATGCTGATTTGTTCGTCGGAGTATTGCTTGATGTGACTTTCGATACTTTTTTCCATATGTTTCGGATCTATCCACCTGTTCATGGTGAGTATGAACAGCACACATATGTTATTGGCGATATACATGCTGGAAACTCCCAATAGAAAGTATTGGAGTGCAACATAGAGGCCGTGATGAACATTGATCGCGATGGCGTTTTCGATGTCTCCGTTGCTGTAGATTCGATAGATGTTTTCTATCGCAAAAATAAACATGATGAGAGAGCTCCAGATGCTGAGGAAAAATTTACTGGTTCGTGAGTGGGGGATTTTGGAGAATGCGTTATAGAAGGTATGAACGACGAAAGGAATTCCTAGAATTGTGAGGAGGGTAATTCCTACTGCTTTCATGCCAGAATAGTCGGCATGTATTAAATCGACGATCCAATAGATAATCGCAAGTGATTGAACCAGTGTTTTTCCTTCTGTGAGCCGAGGAGTTATTTTTTCTTTTTTCATGCTGATGCTCAAAACAAGCAATGCTCCTAGGAAAAAATATGGCCACCAAGTCACATGTTCGGTAAAACTGTAATCTTTTTCGTGTTTTCCTGGCAGGAGTATGAGCAGGCTGAGTGGAAAGGCCGTGATGATCCATCGAAGTATGTCGTTCCATTTTTCACCCAGTCGTCTGTTTTCAAAAATCACGCCGGCAATAATTGCGAATATGCTTATGTGAATGAGTTTTTCGTGCGAAAAAATGATGGTGTAAATCATTGCAGCGGTGAGGAAAACGCCTACAACTTGCAGAACATATTCTTTGAAGATATCAGCAATTTTTCGTATCATTTTTTATTTTTATTAAAAAATTTCGTCGGTGTTTGGGCAGTCCTCTGGAATTATCTGGCCGCAGTCCCACATTTCTACGATTTTGTTGTTTTCGAAGCGGAACATGTGGACGGTGATCATGCCGGGGTCATCTGGCTGAAATCGAAGATGAGAATGGATGACAACATGTTTTCCATCATCGATGATGTTTTTGATCGTGAACTGCTTGTTGGGAAATCGCGACTGACTTTCTTTCATAGCCTGCTTGAGACTTTCAAATCCTGCCGGGAAAAATACATTGTGATGTTTCCCCTTCATATCCACATATTGTTCATATGCTTCATCGATTTTTCCGGAGATGACTTGTTGTAAAAAATCGGTGGCGAGCTGCTGATGATTCATGGGCTGATTCTATCACAATGATGCGATATACGAAAAAAGATAACAGCGAATGCCGCCGTTGAAGAGTTTGCGATTTTTGTCGGCCTTACGACCGAAAAGTTGTGGGAAAAATTCGCTGGAGGTGATGAGGAAGAGAGATGAGTTTTTTGTTTCGGCGAATTTTTTGCCGAGTGTGCGGTACATCGTGGCGACTTTTTCTTCGTCTTCCATGCGGTCGCCGTAGGGAGGGTTCGTAATGAAGGTGCAGTTTTCAAATTTCGTGAAATCGAGATCCTGGAAATCCGATCGTTTGAAATTCAAGTTGGGGATGCCTGCACACTTGGCATTTTCTTGCGCCATCGTGAGTGCGTCCGGGTCGATGTCAAAACAGTAGATCGGAAGTTTTTCGAGAGGCTTTATCGCCGCACGCGCTTCTGTAAATGCTTCTTGAATGTATTTTTTGTGGATCCAGTTCCACTGTTGAAATGCGAATTTTCTGTGAAGTCCCGGCGCCATATTCTGTGCGATGAGCGCGGCTTCGATGGCGATTGTGCCACTGCCGCAAAAAGGATCGATGAGCGTTTGTCCTGCCAGTGCTTTTTCTGCAGTCCAATCGGATAATTTTACCATCGCTGCGGCGAGCGTTTCTTTGATCGGAGCGGCGTTTGCGCGAGTTCTGTAGCCGCGTTTGTGGAGGCTGTCACCCGAAGAGTCGATGCTCACGATGCATTGATCTTTGTTGATTTTGATAATGATTTGATGTGTGGCGCTGGAATTTTCCGGCAGAAACTCTACTTTGTGTGCTTGTTGAAGCCTTTTGACGATGGATTTTTTCACGATGCTTTGAATGGCCGGCTGCGAGTGGAGCACAGATTTGATGCTTGTGGCGTGCACGGGAAATGCGTCGTTTGCAGCGATAAATTGTTCCCATGGGAGATTGTTGACGGCATTGAAAAGATCTTCGAAAGTAGTGGCTTGAAATTCTCCGGTTTGTATCTGTACCCGATCTGCACATCGCAGCCAAAGATTCGCTCGAATAAGCGCGAGCTCATCACCTTCGAAAATGACCCGTCCGTCCTCGGTTTTCACCACCCACAGCCCGAGTTTTTTAATTTCGTCGTATACGAGTTTCTCCAATCCGAAAGCGCAGGTGGCGATGAGGTGCATGGGCTTATGTTTGTTTGTGAGTGAGTTCTACTTTTCCACACCAGCATCGTATGAATGTACAACCTTGTTCTCCCGATATGGGCGTATGAATGGAATCTTTTGGGAAGATCGTAAAATCGCCTTTTTGATAGGTGCCGTTTTCATCGGTCAGTGAACCTTCGAGAATATAGATCCATTCGTTGTCGGGATGAGAGTGCTGAGGAATTCCGGAATTTGGACGAACTTCGACGATGTCCATTTGGAAATTTTTTCCTTCATCGCGAGTGAGATGTTTCAGGAATACATTTTTGAAAATTTCTTCTGCTGGAATTTTACGGGTGTCCATGAGATTTTGGGATTTTCCGAACTCTATCATGAACTGATGCATTCCCCTATGCGATTTTCGCCACCACTCGAACGAGCGATGCTTCGGCTTCGAATTTTATCGGGAGTGCAATGATTTCGAATTGCGGGTGAGGGAGGAGTGTTTGCAGATTGGTGAGATTTTCGATGATAAGGATGTCATTTCCTAGGAGGGTTTTGTGAATGGCATACGGCGATGTGTCCGGGCTTGGCGTATCGGTGCCGATGATCTTTACTCCATGTTCGACCATTTTTTGAGCGAACGCTTCGGTGATGACGGGATGTGACTCGTAATATTCTGGCTGTTGAAATTTCTCAGAAAAACCGGTGAGGATGAAAACGATATCGTCTTTTGAAATATGTTTTCCGTCGAGCAACTCGATGTCGATGGCTTCTTTTCCTCGTGCGTCGAGGAGTACGCCGTTGCCGAAAAAATGATCCACGGGGTATTCGCTCAGCCCTTTCCCGCCTTTGAGCATGTGTGATGGTGCGTCCATGTGTGTGCCCACATGCATGCTGGTTGTGATTTCGAATGAAGCGCATTCATCTTTTTCGAGAAATGTTTTTTGCTTTAATTCCGGCGGTTGATCGCCCGGATAAACCGGCATGTTATTGGTGAAGGTGTGGCTAAGGTCGATGTAGCGCATGGATTTTAATTTATCAGTCTTTTTTGGGGAGATCAATTCTTTGTTTAGCTTTGCTTAGCTTTGTATGGAATTCATGCTTTTCTTGGTGTTTTCTTCCTTGCCTCTCTTGCACTGAAGCTGATTTTCTGGTATAATGCCTTGATAGAAAGATTTCGAGAGAGGTCTTTCCCAAAAATAAAAATATATATTTCATTTCATGGCTGATCAGCAAAATAGTACCGTTACACCGACTGATGTTGCAGCGAATGCAGCCGCTACTACTCCTGAACCCGCTGTTGTTCTTGAAACGACTGTTTCTGAAACCGCTGTATCAAACCAGGCAGAGGTTGCTCAAAAAGCTCAAGAAAAGAAATCCCTCTTCGATTCTTTGAAGACCGGGTTTCTCTCGAGTGTCAATAAGCTTGATCAGTCAAAGCAAAAAATTGCAGAAGAAGTTGCGACTGGGAAAACTGCGGCAACAAAAATGACCGATCAAGAAAAGAAAGATCTGATGGAGGCGGAGAAAATTTATCAGGCGGGTCTTGCGTCGATTCGCGACTTAATTGCCCCATCGGCGATGGAGATTCGCTATGACTCTCTCCAGCTCAGCGGTATGTTCGCACAGTCTTTTTATGTCTTCTCGTATCCTCGTTATCTCGATACAAATTGGCTTTCGCCAATTGTAAACTTCGAAGTGAGTATGGATATGTCTCAATTTATCTATCCGATCGATTCGACCTCCATCATGAAGATTCTTCGCAAGAAGGTCACGCAAATGCAAGCGTCGATTCATATGGACATGGAAAAGGGAAAAACCCGAGATCCTGGTATTGAAACAGCTCTTCAGGATGCGGAAGATCTTCGTACAGAAATTCAACGAGGTCAGGAAAAATTCTTCCAGTTTGCCTTGTATTTCACGGTCTATGCCGAGGATGAAAAAAAATTGCAGAAAATTGCGAAACAACTGGAGAGCCTTTTGGGTGGGAAGCTTGTTCTTACTCGCCGTGCTTTTGTACAGGCAGAGGCAGGCTTGAATTCTACGCTTCCACTCTGTCTCGATGAGATGGATGTGATTCGCAATATGAATACATCGCCACTTTCGACGACATTTCCGTTCAGCTCTTCGACACTCACCGCGAATGAAGGAATTTTGTACGGTGTGAATCGTCATAACGATAGCTTGATTATTTTCGATCGTTTTACTTTGGAAAATGCCAACTCCGTGGTGTTCGCAAAGTCTGGTGCTGGTAAATCGTATGCCGTGAAGCTTGAAATTTTGCGCCAGATGATGCTTGGTACGGATGTGATCGTGATTGATCCGGAAAATGAATATGAGGCTTTGTCTCAGACGGTGGGTGGTACTTATTTGAAATTGTCGCTCAATTCGGATCGACGCATTAATCCTTTTGATCTTCCTCAGCCTCTCGAAGGCGAGATGGTGCAAGCGGGCGATATTCTTCGTCAAAATATCATCAGTCTCCTCGGTCTTTTGAAACTGATGCTTGGCGATTTGACTCCGGTGGAAGAGGGGATTTTGGATCGTGCCTTGATCGATGTGTATTCGATTAAAGGCATTACGATGGCATTGGTGGATCCTTCAAAACTGGAACCTCCGACGATGGAAGATTTGTATAGTATTTTGACATCAATGGAAGGTGCTTCAAATTTGGCACAGAGACTTCAAAAATATACGAGTGGGACCTATGGCGGCATTTTCAATAAACCGACGAACATTGATTTGAGTTCCGGTATGATGGTTTTCAGCATTCGTGATCTTGACGATGCTCTTCGTCCGATTGCGATGTATATCATTTTGAATTATATCTGGAGTCATGTTCGCCGTGAACTCAAGCGACGAATCCTCGTCATTGATGAGGCATGGTCCATGATGCAGCATGAAGATTCTGCAAAATTTCTCTTCGGTCTTGTGAAGCGTGGACGAAAATATTATCTGGGCATTACGACGATTACACAGGACGTGGAAGACTTTCTCAACAACGATCATGGAAAATCGATCATTACCAACTCTTCCATGCAGCTGCTCATGAAGCAATCTCCAGCGGCAGTGGAAGCCCTTGCGAAGACATTTAATCTCACGGAAGGGGAGAAGTATATTCTGCTCAACAGTGGAGTAGGTCAGGGGCTTTTCTTTGCTGGCAATAAACATGCCGCAATTCAGATTATTGCTTCATACGGCGAAGATCGCATTGTCACTACAAATCCACAGGAGCTGCTCAATCAGAAGAAAGAGCAGCAGGGATAATTCTTGTGGTCTGGACCAGACACTCCTTTTCACTGCG
>CAZFSD010000040.1:0-8308 GCA_964521465.1 uncultured Candidatus Peribacteria bacterium
GGAACAGTGTTGACAGCAACAGTCACGGCAGCAGGTGCATTGAACGGTGCGGTAGTCGCAGAATCATTGGCTTCTTCGACGCCAAGTAACTCTGGTTCAACGGTGAAAGATATCAATGGTAACTTCCAAACAAATACAGCAGTAACCCCAACGGGTGACCTCTAGTATCTTGCAAGGAATTGAGAAAACAGATTTCACATCTCAGCTCTCAAGCAAAGGGCCCCTCGAAAGAGGGGCCCTTTTTGTGGTATACAGTTTCAAAAAATATGATTGCCGTCCAGAAGTGAAACTCCTATAATTTTTATATGAAAAATTTGAAAGCAAGATGCGGCAATTGGGTGACGACAGTCACGGTAGGTGTTCTTATTGTTCTCGCAGGCCTCTACGCATATGGCCAATATGCGAGTGCAAAGGAAGCAAAAACTCGTGCGGGAATCTATGCAAATCTCAAGAAGGAGGCAGAGGTGCGTGATTATGACGGTTTTGCTAAAACTCTTAAAAAAGTTTATGAAAAGCAGTGGGATAAAAGACAGGAATTCATCGCGGTAGAAAGTGATCTCTATATGAAAGTCGTGAACGAGTTTTTAGTTCCAGAGAAATGGAATGAGTCACTGAGAATCTCTACCATCGTCTATAACCAAGTATCGGCAAGTTGGAGATTTCGCTACTTGAGAATTACGACACTCGATAGAATGGGAAGGAGATCCTTCAAAAAAGGAAATCTGCAAGATGCAGAAGAGAAGGCGCGAGAAATTTTGAAAATGACATATCGTCCAGAAGGTGCCAATCTCTTGGCAGATGTTTATATTCAAAAAATCGAACAGAAGATAAGAAAAGGTGACATAAAAGGTGCTCAGGGGGATCTTGCTGAAGTTTGGGACTATGAAGTGAATGCAGAGGGCAGGGGGAAATTAGAGGCTCTGAAAAAGCAATTGGAGAAATAAAGGAAACATTGTAAAGTAGTAAATGTATCTCTTCACTCACCTCAATCATGTTTCAAAAATATTATAAAAAAATCCTGGCATTTATAGCTACAGGCGCACTTTTTGTAGTTCCTTATACAGCAAGTGCTGCAGCAGTGAATTTTAATGCCAATACAACTTTTACATACAGCGCCGGAGATATCGTGGTTGCTTCAGGATCAACGGCAACATCAATCACGACAACAACGACAGATATGACGGTAGTCATAGGAACAGGGGAATCTCTCACGGTATCATCCTCTACCAGTAAAGTGATTAATTCGAGCCCATCAGCAACATCTTCATGTCTTCCGTCAGAATTTCAGGTAGTCCTATCAGTTGCAGGAACATACACGCTGACGCCGACAGCAACGACTTGTCAAATAAATTCAGGTTCCAGCGGGGGCGGTAGTAGCGGCGGTAGCAGTGGACCAACGACGAGCACGCCGGGAACCACAGTCACAAAAACTTTGGACAATACGACGGAAAAAACCGGAGATCAGCCCTACCTCCAACTCCCAGAGGCCGACGATGCAAATCCGGTCGTAGGGACTGATAAGAATGCAAAATTTCCATCGAGCGGACGAGTGACACAGAAGACCACGCTCAAAAATGCGGCAGGTGATGCATTTGTTTTGGTGCAAGGAGTAAGAGTTAAGAAGGCAAATGGGAAAAAATATACAGGATTTGTGACGGCTCCAAAATCTTTATCAGTCGACACGCTGACGGCAGCAGTGCCAGCACATACAAAATTGCCGGCAGGAACACTCCTCAAGGCGGTGACAGTGGTATTCGATGAACAAGTAAAAATGAACAAATCCATGCAGCTCAAATTCTCGGTTCCACAAGTTACAAAGAAAACGAAATTCAAAGTCTTCTATTTCAACGAAAAAACGAAGAAATGGGTTTCAGCAGGAAAGGCAATCATTGGTGCTGATAAAAATACCGTCTTCGTGAACACCAAAGCGCAGGGGACATTTATACTTTTACAGAAATAGTTTTTTCCCACGGAAATTCCTCACGACCGAAGTGGCCATACGCCGCGGTTTTGAGGTAGATCGGTCGAAGGAGGTCGAGCTCACGGATGATATCGGCAGGCTTGAGAGGAAAGTGTTTGGACACGAGCTGTGCAATTTCGTGGTCAGATACTTTTTTTCCAGCAATCGTTCCGGTGCCAAAGGTATTCACGTTCAGGCTGACCGGATTGGCGACGCCAATCGAATAGGCGAGTTGCACCTGGCATTTCTCGGCAAAACCGTTATAAACGATGTTTTTTGCGATATAGCGGGCAGCGTACGCGCCAGATCGGTCGACTTTTGAAGGATCCTTGCCGCTGAAGGCACCGCCACCGTGAGGAGCAGCACCACCATAGGTATCCACGATAATTTTTCTTCCCGTGAGTCCGGTGTCCGCTTCTGGCCCGCCGACAACAAAAATTCCCGTTTCATTGATAAAAAATTTTGTCTGTTCATCGATCATATTTGCACCGCCCGGTAAATCGCCACACACAGGACGAATGACATGCTCAATGATCTCACGACGAATTTGGTCATGAGAAACGCTGGGACTGTGGTGAACCGCAACAACGACGGCATCGATTCTTTTTGGCTTTCCGGTAATGTCATCATATTCCACGGTCACCTGCGTTTTTCCATCCGGGCGAACCCAATCGAGGATTTTATTTTTACGAACCTGCGAAAGTCGAAGTGCCAATTTATGCGCCATGCTGATGGGAAGCGGCATGAGTTCAGGAGTTTCATTGCAGGCGTAGCCGAACATGATTCCTTGGTCACCCGCACCCTGCTCTTTGTCTTGGCCTTCATGATTTTTTTCATTCACCCCCACGGCGATATTACTGCTCTGTTCATGAATCGAGTTGAGGACAGCACAATCAGCACTATCAATACCAAATTCCGGATCGCTGTAGCCAATCTCGCGCAAAGTTCGGCGAGCCACTGTCGGAAAATCCACATAGCAATTCGTGGTAATTTCACCCGCAATCATCACAAGACCCGTGGTCACGAGCGTCTCCACGGCGACGCGCCCGCGTGGATCCTGCTTCAAAATTTCATCCAAAATCGCATCAGAAATCTGGTCGCAAATTTTATCGGGATGACCTTCGGTAACAGATTCGGCAGTAATAAGCATAAAAATCGAGAGATAAGCAGGCCAGAAGAGTAGACGGCCAAGCCAGGTGATGATACAATAAAATGGCTTTTATGACAACAAAAAAAGGCCTCATTTCGCTCATAATCATCAATTACAACACCAGAAACCTGCTTCAGGGGTGTATCGACAGTATTTTAAAGCAGACATACAGTCCTATCGAAGTGCTTTTTATCGACAATGCTTCACACGACGGATCTGCAGAATTGGTGGAAGGGCTCTACGCAGCCTCGATCGAATCTGGGAATCTTCGCGTCATCAAAAATCCCGACAACAAAGGCTATGCCGGTGCCGCGAATCAAGGGATCGAGCTCACGCAAGGTGAGTACATCGTCATTACGAACCCTGATATTCGTTATGAACCGGATTATTTCGAAAAAGCACTCGTCGTCATGAATCGGGATGCAAAAATCGCCGCCGTCACGGGAAAAGTCAAAAAATATGATTTTGCAACAGCCGATGAATCAGCGCGAAAAACGAATCTCATCGACACCGTTGGGCTTTTTGCCTACAAAACGCGGCGCATCATCGACGACGGCCAGGGACTTCCAGATGACGGACGATTTGACGAGGAAAAAGAAGTTTTTGGTATTTCCGGGGCATGTCCGCTCTATCGACGAGAAGCTCTGGAAGATGCAAAAATCACGGCAAACGAATATCTCGACGACGATTTTTTTATGTACAAAGAAGATGTTGATCTCGCCTGGAGATTGCAACTTCTTGGCTGGAAGGCTGTTTACACGCCGACGGCACTCGCCTATCACGGTCGCGGAACGGGCGTCGCGAAGCGTTTTACTGCGAGTGAACTTCTGGGAGAGCGAGCAAAACTTGGTCGCTTCCAAAAGCATTACAGTCTCGGCAATCAATGGCTCATGCAAACAAAAAACGAACTTTGGGGAAATTTCTGGCACGACTTTTTTTGGATAGTCGGACGCATTTTCGGCGCATGCGGATACGCGTTGTTGCGTGAACCTTTTCTTTGGAAAGCCGTCGTGCGATTTTTTCGCCTCTGGCCGAGAGCGCTCAAAAAGCGCAAAGAGCTCATGAAAAAAGTTCGCGAGCGAAAAAGCGCAAATGCAAAAAGTATGCAAAAGTGGTTTGGAGAGCAGTCGCAGTATTATCGGAAATAATCACAAAATCCCAACCACCGAGCCGAAACGCCCGGTCTCCGGTTTTTCTTGGCGATACGAAAAATAGCGATCGATATTGCACGAAGTGCAGATGCGAAAATGTTCGATGTGCTCAGCAAGAACGCCGCATTCAGCCAATTGATCTCGTGTGACATCCCAGAAATTCACAGCTCCGCCGTCTTGAATATACCGATGAAATTCCACCGGAAGCTCCCGCATCGGATCAGTAAAAATCTGACAACATGGACCCAGTGAAGGGCCGATCGAAACAAGAAGATCGCGCGGATCGCAGCCGTAGTGTTCACGTAAAACGCGAATTGTTTCACCGGTGACATTCTGCACGCTCCCGCGCCAACCGCTGTGCACGCCCGCAACAACATTTTTCACCGGATCGCAGATGAGAATCGGTTGGCAGTCGGCCGTTTTGATCAAAATTCCGACACCGGAAAGATTCGTAACAAACGCATCGACATTCTCGATGACGGGAAGTGCACTGTCACCGAGCGAGTTACGACCGCTTTGCAAAGCATCACCGCCATCACGCGAGGCAACACCAGCAATCGCCGCCTCATCAATCACAAAAACATGTTTCGAATGCGTCTGATTCGCCGAAAAAAGAACAGAAAAAGGTGTTCCTTGTCGCAATTTCTCACGACCATCCTCATCGCGCACATCAAACGACCGATCAAAAAATCGCGCAAAAATCGATGAAGGAAAAAGCTTGGGAACAAGCGGTTCAGCAGGATTCATACAGTCTTAGAGAAATTTTCGCATGACATCAGGAATGCTGCGTGCCAAATCAGTAGCCAGATAACCGTAGCCCTTGGTTTTGAAAAGATGTTCGCCCACGAGTCCGAAAATATGCGTCGCGGCACAGCAGGCATCAAAAACATCGCTACCTTGCGCCATCAAACTCGCGATAAAACCAGACAAAACATCGCCACTCCCACCCACGGTCATGCCCGCGTCTCCCGTGGTATTCACGGCCGTTGAGCCCTTGTCCGAAGTAATAAAATCGTGAACACCCTTGAGGACGATATGAATGTGAAGCTCTTTGGAAAGCGTCTGCAGATAGAGCATTTTTTTCTGTCGCAGAGATTCTTCATCGCGCGTCAAAAATTCACGATCGATGAGTTTTTGAAATTCATTGAGATGCGGAGTCACCGCAAGCGGCTGCGGTAGAGGAAATGCAGGGATCTGTTTGAGCGCATACATCGCAGCCGCGTCCAGGACTGTTGGAAGCTTCAGCGTCATGAGTACTTGTCGCACGGCTTCGATCGATTCTGGCCGCTCAGAAATTCCCGGACCCATCAAAATGGCATTACATTCACGCGCAAGAGGTAAAATTCCGGGAATCGCCGCAGGAGAAAAATAATCCCCATCAAAAGCTCGCACGATAAAATCCGGATACAAACTGCGCGTCACCTCAAAATTACATCGTGGCACGAAGAGATACACGAGATCGACGCCACTGTACAAAGCTCCAAGCGCAGACAAAATCGGCGCTCCATAAAAATCCAAACTACCTCCAATGATCAGGAGTTTCCCATTATCACCTTTGTGGGAGTCCGCCGCCCGTTTTGGCAAAATATCTTCAATAAATGACGATTTGAGAACGGGAATCATGAGAAGAAATTAGAGGCTCGAAGGACCAAAAAAGTATTGTGCTTGTGAGCCGAGGTGTTCTTCAATGCGCAGAAGTTGATTGTATTTCGCGATGCGTTCGCTGCGGCAGAGGGATCCTGTTTTGATCTGACCCACGCCGGTAGCAACGGCAAGATCCGCGATCGTGGTATCTTCCGTTTCGCCACTGCGATGAGAGATAACACAGTTCCAGCCAGCTTTTTTCGCCATCGTAATCGCCGCAAGAGTTTCGGTAATCGTGCCGATTTGGTTGAGTTTAATGAGCACCGCATTCGCCGATTTTTTCGCAATCGCCTGCTCGATACGCTGCGTATTGGTGACGAGAAAATCATCGCCGACAATCTGCACACGGCCCCCCAATTTTGCGGTCATGGAAGTCCAACCATCCCAATCGTCTTCCGCGAGAGGGTCCTCAATCGATGCAATTGGAAATTGTTCCAAAAGTTTTTCATAATGCTCGATCATCTGCGCCGTCGTGAGTGATTCGCCTTGAAATTGATACATGCCCTCTTTGTAAAATTCAGAAGCCGCAACATCGAGAGCAAATTTCACATTCACGCCCGGCGTATAACCGGCATTTTGTGTGGCAAGAACGAGAAAAGAAAGTGCCTCTTCATCCGTTTTGATGTGCGGCGCAAAACCACCTTCATCACCCACGCCCGTCGAATGTCCCGCAGCAGCAAGAGCTTTTTTGAGTGCATGAAAAATCTCCGCGCACATGCGAAGCCCCTCACGAAAAGACTTCGCCCCAATCGGCATGACCATAAATTCCTGAATCGATAAGCCGCTATCCGCATGAGCCCCGCCATTGATGAGGTTCGCCATCGGTACTGGGAGTCGCACCGCAGCAGGATTCAAAGATTCAAAAAGAAATCCACCGCGTTCTTGTGCCGCCGCCCTTGCACACGCCATCGAAACGCCCAAAATTGCATTCGCACCGAGTCGAGATTTATTCGGAGTTCCGTCGAGCGCAATCATTTTCGCGTCAATTCCGGCCTGGTCAGCAACATCCATGCCTTTTACTGCCTCAAAAAGTTCACCATTCACATGAGTAGCGGCATTCAAAACGCCTTTGCCGCCATAACGAGCCTTGTCGCCATCGCGCAGTTCCACGGCTTCATGAGCTCCTGTCGAAGCTCCACTCGGAACCATGGCCCGAGCAAAAACCCCAGAAGAGGTGGTGAGATCAACTTCCAAAGTAGGATTCCCACGAGAATCCAGAATTTCACGAGCCCGAAGCGAAGAAATGGTTGACATAGAACGGAAAAATTATGAAGAACCGGCACGGACCCGCTGGTGCGGGTACCCCCGCGCATCATCCTGCGGACGGCTCGATCATACCACTGCTTTTACTTGCTTGGAAGACCTGCTCGACTTATAATTTCGGGGCACTGGGAAGCAAAAACCCGGGCAATCGTATTTTTTTTCAAAAAAGTGTATGGATATCATGTGGCATGGCAGAACTTGTTTCACCGTCAAAGGAAAATCAGCAACGGTCGTGACGGATCCATTCGAAGGTGCAGGATACGACAAAGCAAAACTCAAAGGCCACATCATCACCTCGAGCAAAATCGCCGAAGGAGTCGAAATGGTGGCTGTCGATGGCGAACCAAAGGTGTTTGACTACCCGGGAGAATACGAACGCATGGGAGTCGCCCTTCGTGGCATTCAGACCGAAGAAGGCGGAACGATTTTCGTCTTCGATCTCGACGGCATTCGTGTCTGTCACCTCGGCGCCATGAGCAAAGTTCCATCCAGTAAAATTATCGAATCAATCGGCGGCGTTGATATTGTCCTCGTTCCGGTCGGCGGAAAAGAAGTCCTCGACGCCAAAAAAGCCCATGAAGTGATCGAGGAAATCGAACCCCGCGTTGTCGTTCCCATGTACTACAAGACCGAAAACGAAAAAGCCGACTTAAACCCTGTCGATCCATTCCTGAAAGAAGTTGGTGCGCAAAATTCCCCAATCGACAAGTACTCCATCGACAGCAAGGCAAAGCTTCCACAGGATCATGAGGAGTATGTGGTGCTGAATGTGGATGTATAAATGATGGTAGAATTCGACTTCCTGCGCGCTCAGGACCAACGTGCTCCCGTAGTTCAATGGATAGAACAGCCCCGTCCTAAGGGGTAGATGCAAGTTCGATTCCTGCCGGGGGCACCAAGACCTAGATTTTAAAAAAGTTATTTCTTCCCTAGGTCCGTCTCATTAATGAGATCGTTCAAGGATGCCACGCCATGTTCTTGAAGATAGTTGCCAAGCTGTTTATCAGAACGCACGCCGAAATCTCGATTATATTTCTTTTCTATCGTCCCCATATGCGTATCGTCACGCTTATCTCTCAATAAACCGGTATGGTTTCTTTGGCGATCACCCTTCATGCCTGGAGCATCTTTGTGCATAAA
>CAZFSD010000041.1:0-8074 GCA_964521465.1 uncultured Candidatus Peribacteria bacterium
CGGCTTTCTTTCGCCCCCTTGAAAGTCCTACATGAAAATGCTAGTCTTTCTCCGCTTTTGCGTGGGCTGGTAGCTCAGTCGGTAGAGCAGATCCCTCTTAAGGATAAGGTCGTGGGTTCGATCCCCACCCGGCCCACCAAAAAATTGCTGTTTTCGCAAAGGAATTCTTATGAAAAAAGTGTTATCAAGACTCAGTAAAGTTGAATTGCGAGATGTCTGGGGGCATGAGGCTATTGATTTTACGAATTGGCTGGCACAAAAGGAAAATCTCGATGTTTTGAGTGAAGAAATTGGTATTGATATAAAGCTTATTAAAACTGAGGCGAGCGTCGGAAAATTTAGCGTTGATATTCTTGCTGAAGAAGAGGCATCGGGGCGGAAAATTATTATTGAAAATCAACTTGAGGATACAGATCATGATCACTTGGGGAAGATTATAACTTATGCGTCAGGATATGATGCGGAAATAATTGTCTGGATTGTTAAGGATGTTCGCGATGAGCATCAAAAGGCCATTGACTGGCTTAATGAACACACGGATGAAAATATTAATTTCTTTTTGATAAAAATTGAACTTTGGCAAATTGAAGGCTCAAATCCTGCGCCAAAATTTGAAGTTATGGTTAGTCCAAATGAATGGGCAAAGGCAATCAAGATAAGTCCGGCAAATGGCGAATTAACAGACACAAAGTTGCAGCAGCTCGAATTTTGGAATAAATTCAAGAATTATGTTCGAGAAAACGACACACGAATACGCTTGCAAACTCCTCGTCCGCAACATTGGTATGATGTCAGTATAGGAAGCTCGGACTGCCATGTTGCTCTCACTATAAATTCCCGTGAAAATTTGATTGGTTCTGAAATTTATATCAATAAAAATAAAGATCTGTTTAATTTTTTGCGTGAGCGAAAAAGCGAAATAGAAAAAGAAATTGGCGAATCAATCGAGTGGGTGGATGCTGCCGTCGCTTCTCGCATAAAAATCAAAAAAGAGGTTTCTGACATCTTTGATCAAGCGGAATCAGAGAGATACTTTTCTTGGCTTTATGAAAAAACTGCTTTGCTTCAAAATGTGTTCGGTAAGTACCTCAGAGAGTTTAAAAACAAGGCATAATGAGGGTTTCTACGAGCTGGGCTAAGAATGTTCGACACAAAATCATGAAAACGATCTATCAATGTCCGGTCTGCCAACTTCCTCTCCAGAAAGATGAAAAGCGCTTTGTTTGTTCGCAGGGACATTCTTTTGATATTGCTCGTGACGGTTCCGTCAATTTACTTCTCGCCAATCAGAAGAAGACGAAGGATCCAGGAGATAATAAATTTATGATCGAAAATCGCGGGTATTTTTTGGAGCAGGGGTATTATGATTTTTTGTCGGATGCGGTGAATGAGCTCGTTGGGAATGCTTCTTGTATCCTCGATCTTGGCTGTGGTGAGGGGTTTTATAGCGATCGACTTTTGAAATTTCTCGGCGCTTCTACTGGAGATGATTGCGCTGCTCAGGATACTCAGATTTTTGGTATCGATATTTCCAAGTCTGCGATTCAAAAAGCGGCGAAGAGGAATTCTAATGCGAACGATGGTGCGCGAATTGAATGGTGCGTGGGCAGTACTTTTCATCTGCCGTATTCAGATGCGTCTTTTGATTGTGTTTTTTCTCTTTTTGCGCCGTTTGAGAAGGTTGAGCTTGCGAGAGTCTTGTCTCCGGGTGCTCGTTTTATCTGTGTGCGACCCGGTGCTGGGCATTTGAAAGAGTTGGCGGCGATTTTGTATCCTCAGGCGCAGCTTCAGGGGAATCCTCTTGATATGTTTTCCGACCCTGGCTTCTCACTGATCGAAAAAAGAGTTTTGAGCTACGAAATTGAATTGAAGAGCAGTCGCGACATTCTCAGTCTCGTGTCCATGACGCCGTATTATTGGCATATGGATCAAGAAAAAGAGCAGTTGCTTCGGGGAAAAGAGCGATTTTCCGTGAGCCTTGCTTTTGAGGTGTCGGTTTTTCGAAAGCATTGACTCTTGGCTTTTTTCGCCTTATCCTGCTGCCTTCTTTTTATTATCCTTATGTCTCAGGGTCGATCTTCGTCAATTGTTTTATTCTCGTCGATGGATGACTTTCCTGCCGATGTCAATGCTGCTCACGATCTTTTGAGTCCATATTTTGCGAAAGATCGTCAGGCTTCGGCTCATGAGTCTGGACTTACCGTGCGCGCGTATCAGAATGATGGCGTGATGATCCCAGAATCTTTTTTTGTCAAGATTCGCTCTCTTCTGGAGTTTGCATTGAGACAATGCGTTGATTTATCGCCTGATGTTGATGTTTCCTACTCTTCACGATTTTGCACGAATCCGAATTCTTGCACGCCAAAATATGCAACAGATCTTGATTTGCGACGCTTTGACTTCTCTGATTTTGAGCGATGTGATCCTTCCGAAGCGAATCGTTTGCGGTTTCAGTGTATGACTCATGAAGAGGCTCGTTTTGTTGCCGGCGTTTATCACTTTTCGCTCCTCATAAAGGGTTTTCGCATTTCTACTCTTGGTCAAAATGTTCTTGTTGAGTGTGATGCGGGATTGGGCATTCACTCCTTTTCTGATTATTCCGGTTCTATTTTTTCCTTTTCCCTTCCTCTGAATACTATCTATGAACGAACAAAAAAAGGCCCATTGTAGAATGGGCCTTTTTGATTTCTTTATTTCGTGTGCTTCTTGCGTTCGTTCTCGTCGAGATATTTTTTGCGGAGGCGAATGCTTTTTGGGGTGACTTCCACATATTCGTCGCCTTGGATATATTCGATGGCTTTTTCCAGCGTGATTTCTTGTGGAGGGATGAGGTTGAGTGCTTCGTCTGCGCCTGATGCGCGCATGTTCGTGAGCTGTTTGTTTTTTGTTGCGTTGACGACGAGATCGGTACCGCGATTGTGTTCACCGATGACCATACCGGTATAAATTTCGACACCTGGGCCGATGAAGAGTGGACCTCGTTCCTGAAGTTTCCACAGAGAGTAGGCCATGGATGTTCCGTTTTCACCGGAGATGAGTGAACCCACTTGGCGTTTTTCGATTTCACCTTTGTGTGGTTCATAGTGATCGAAAGCGTGATAAAATGTTCCCTGACCTTTGGTCATGACGATAAACATTGATCGGAAGCCCAAAAGTCCGCGAGTTGGAACATCGAATTCCATCATGGTTTGGCCGTTTTCTGAGCGCATGTTTTTCATTTCACCACGGCGTTTTCCCATGGCTTCGATGACGCTTCCGGCGTTTTCATCCGGCACGGTGACGACGGCTGATTCGATGGGCTCGTGAGTTTTTCCGTCGATTTCTTGCATGACCACTTCTGGTTGTGAAACCTGGAGTTCATATCCTTCGCGGCGCATGGTTTCGATCAACACGGCGAGATGCATTTCACCGCGGCCGTAGACTTTGAAGACATCGCCTCCTTCTGAGACTTCCATTCGCAGACCGACGTTGGTTTCGAGTTCTTTTTCCAGGCGAGCGCGGATGTGACGACTCGTGACATATTTCCCTTCTTTTCCGGAGAAAGGGGAGTTATTCACGATGAAGTCCATGGCGAGAGTTGGAGGGTCGACTTTGATCGCTGGAAGCGGCTCCGCATTTTCATCGGCAGTAATGGTCTCACCGACATAAATGTCTGGGATTCCTGCGAGTGCAACGATGTCGCCAGCAGTGACTTCATCTGTTTCAACCCGTTTCAAGCCCTGGAATGTGAAGATTTTTGAAAGTTTTCCGGTGCGCTTTTCTGCTCCTTCTTTCACGATAAAGACATTGGCGCCGGTTTTGATTTTTCCTTCCATCACGCGACCGATGGCCATACGACCGAGATAATTGTCATAGGTCAAGGTTGCCGGTTGCATGCGGAAAGGCTTTTCCGTGTCGAGTGCTGCTGGTTTGACATGCTCGAGAATGAAATCGAGCAGGGGAGTGATGTCTTTGCGTTCGTCGTTGAGATTCTTGACGGCGACTCCTTCGCGAGCGATCGTGTAGATATAGGGGAAATCGAGCTGTTCATTGCTGGCTCCCAGTTTGCTGAAAAGATCGAATGTGAGATCCAAAACGGTATCAGGACGAGCGAGAGGCTTATCAATTTTATTGATGACGACGAGCACCTTGAGTCCGAGCTGGAGAGATTTGGTGAGTACGAATTTCGTCTGTGGCATTGGACCTTCGTAGGCATCGATCACGAGGATGGTGGCATCGATCGTACGAAGCACGCGTTCAACTTCTGAACCGAAGTCAGCGTGTCCCGGAGTATCCACGATATTGATTTTTGTACCTTTGTAGGTAATGGCTGCGTTTTTGGCGTAAATGGTAATGCCGCGTTCTTTTTCCTGATCGTTGCTGTCCATGACGCGTTCTTCGACTTGTTGATTTTCACGGAATGCACCTCCGGCTTTCAAAAGAGCATCCACGAGTGTTGTTTTTCCGTGATCGACGTGAGCAATGATCGCAATATTTCGAATTTCCATAATGATGTTTGAGGCGCTTACGCCGGTTAGAAAATGGTGGGTTGCGATCGGGAAATCGTAACCATGGTCAAGTGCCCGCAGATTATAGAGTAAAAAGCCTTTTCTGTACAGTGCTCCTGGCTTTCCGAGTTTTTTATCGCTCTATTCCCTATGGTTTGGTGCAGCAGAGCGGTGCTCCCGTTTCCTCTTCGTGTGCGAAAAATCTTCCTTGATCAGCACAATTGTTTTCATTTGCCGTCGCTTCTTCATTGGTTGGTTTACAGTGCATTGTATGTTCCGGCGGAAGTCCATTCGCTTTTCTTTCCGCTTGCTTTTGCCTCCTGAGAATTTCTTCTGTGGTTAGCGCTCTCCCGTTTGCATCGCGGAGCTTTTCGTCGTTTATGCCACTATAGAGGAGGTTTATTTGGCTCGCTATTAATACGAATGTTGCAGCGAGTGCTGCGGGTATGACATCGATCCGCGGTCCTTTTCTTCCTCTTGCTTTTTCCGCTTCTCTTGCTTTTTCCGCGTTTCTTCGCGCAATTTGTTCATTGATCCCATTTGGGTTTTCTTCGGCGCCTGGCGTGATGCTTTTTTCTTTTTCACTTGGCCTTGATCCTCCGGAGCTTCCTTTTAAGGCATTGGTAATGGTGTTGCCAATGTCTGACGCTGTTAATGTTACTGCTGCTGGGTTCCTGAATGCCGCCGCTGGAATTGGTGGCGGTTGTTGCGGTAATGGTTTTACTTCAATAGGCTGCGACTTTCTTGGTTCAATATCGTGATTGTGGCTTCCGGGTGAAGATGGTAGTCCTGACATATCTTTCTGTTGTGAATTTTAGAATAGCGGTATTCTATATTACTTTTTTGTTTTGTCAATTTCGATCACCGTATTTGCCTGTTTCCTTTTTTTTCGCTTTAATGGCAAGAGCCTCTTTCTGTGCCGAGGTGGTGGAATGGTATACACGAGAGACTTAAAATCTCTTGCCCGAAAGGGCTTGCGGGTTCGAGTCCCGCCCTCGGCACCATCTGAATCATGTTGCATTAGTCGTATCTCTCGAAATGTACATCTCCCGCATCCATGCCTTTTGCGATGCAGAGGTTTTTGACATCGGTCACCATAGCACCGATGCCACAAATGTAGACTTGAGTTTCCGTTGGTTCGTCGATGTTCTTTTCGAGCCAGTCGGTGACATGCCCACGATCTCCGGTCCATGAATCTTCCGGTCTTGAAATGACGATGTTGTAGGAAAAATTTGAATATTTTTTTGCGAGTTCGTCGAAGAAATTTTTATAAAAAATATCTTTTTCAAATCGGAATCCCCAGGTGAGATGTATCGCTTGATCAGTACGGCCTTTTTCGAGTTGATCGACGATCATGCTGCGGAGGGGAGTAATCCCTGTTCCTGTTGCAACAAAAATTGTTTTCTTTTTTGCCTCTTCATTGAATTTGAAAACGCCGATAGGGCCCATGAGCGTCAGGGGAGTGCCAACATTGAGACTTGCAAGCCAGGTACTGCATCGTCCGTTTTGTACCACCTTGATACAGGTTGCGATCATTTTCTTTTCCTGTGGACTCGACATAATAGAATACGATCGGAAAAGAATTTTTGGATTTCCATCTTCAACTTTAATGTTCACGAATTGTCCCGCTTTGAATTCTATGGAATCTGGTTTCTGAAGTTGAAAATCGAATTCAAAAACATCTTCCGTGAGTTGTGTTTTTTTTGCGAGGGTTGCCTGGAAAAACTGTGGTGCCATACATGTCGTTTTTAACGATTTGCTGAATTCTAGAGTGCGCTGAGTGATTCAGCAATGTCTTGTGCCTCTTGTGCGACAATATCATCCTCTGTTGTAATAAAAGCCGCTGTTGCAATGAAAGCAGTGTGATCTTTTACGACAGTATGTTGAATGAATTTGATCGTTGGTTCGCCGGCATTTCTTTTTCCTTGGAACATGCTTGTGAAGCCTCCGTTACTTGTTTTTATATCAATCTCTTCAAAATTTTGAAGAACGATTCTTTGACTTTGAAGAATTTTTTTTCCGTAATCTTCTGCACTCATTTCTTGCGAGAGCGTGTTTTTTGTGACGGTTACATTGGCAATGAAGAGTTCATTTTTTCTTTTGCTTCTGATTGCTATTTGCGTACTCTGAGGAACTTCGCTGGTGAAATCTCTTTTCTGAAAAACTTCCCATGAAGATGGAACGCGAATTTGAAATTCGTTTGATTTGTAAATTTCATTATTCACTTCTTGCGCTGTACTCGCAGCATCTTCACCAATTCCGAAACATCCGCTGAGTGCCAATGTCGCGAGAAGCATGACGAGTGTTGTGATCTTTTTTGGAGTGATACTTTTCATGGTTTTAGCGGACAGATGGGATGATGGAGTCGATGAGTCCGTATTTCAGCGCTTCCTCTGCGGTCATGAAGTTGTCGCGATCAGTGTCTTTTTCAACTTGTTTGATTGGCTGCTTGCTGTGTTTTGCAAGAATTCCATTGAGTCGGTCTTTTGTTCGGATGATATGGTCTGCGTGAATACGAATGTCGGATGCTTGTCCTTCTGTTCCGCCGAGTGGCTGATGAATCATGACCTCTGCGTTCGGAAGTGCATGGCGTTTTCCTGCCATACCTCCTGCAAGGAGCACTGCTCCCATTGACGCTGCGAGTCCGACACAGACGGTGGCGACATCAGGCTTGATGGCTTGCATGGTGTCGTAGATCGCAAGACCGGCAGTAACATGGCCACCTGGACTTTGAATATACATAGTAATGTCTTTTTTTGGATTTTCTTTTTCCAGGAAGAGGAGCTGAGCGATGATAATGTTCGCCACATTGTCATCGATACCAGTTCCGAGAAAAATAATGCGCTCCTTAAGAAGGAGAGAATATATATCGTAGACTCGTTCTCCATTATGAGTCTTTTCTATAACAGAGGGGACGAGAAAATTTGAGACGATGGGATGTGCCATGAGGAGAGAAAAGATAAAAACTATGAACTGTCTTTTGACAGTATAGCACTCCAAAACAGCTTTGAAAATCCAACAAGATTGACACATTTTCAAAGCGGCGAGTTTTTTGTATTTTTTTGCTTGACTCGAACCAGTCATTTCAATAGTATGTCGCGTGCTACGAAAAAGTTTTGTGTTTTTTGCAGCTCCTGTTCGAAGCAGTGTTAAAGCCACTACCTTTATCAGGATCGGTCACAAGTTCTTTGACACTTATGGCGTAATAGAGAAACGAACCAAGTCTTCTATCGGGTGATTCTATAGAAGACTCCATCAAAATGAATCACATAAATCTAGGATTTATCTCGAACTTCGGTTCGAGTGAAACTTTTCTATTTTGAAGAGTTTGATCCTGGCTCAGGATGAATGTTGGCGGTGCGCCTAATACATGCAAGTCGAGGGGGTCGCAAGACCACCGGCAAACGGGTCCGTAACACGTTGGAACCTGCCCTGAAGTGAGGGATAACTACGCGAAAGCGTAGCTAATACCGCATATGGCCGTAAGGTTAAAGCAGCAATGCGCTTCAGGAGGGGCCTGCGTCCTATCAGCTAGTTGGTGAGGTAACGGCTCACCAAGGCGATGACGGGTAGCTGGTCTGAGAGGA
>CAZFSD010000042.1:0-7945 GCA_964521465.1 uncultured Candidatus Peribacteria bacterium
AGATTGCGATGAGTAAAATAGTGAAGATTGTCGTCAGAAATTGTTGACGATAAAAGTATAAATGATCTTCACAGGCTTGTGAATACGGAATATAAATATGTCAAGAATAATTAATATTTTATGTCATCATCTCTATCAGTCGAGAAGCGCGAGGAAATCGAAACAGAAGATCTTTCTTTTTTGACTCCTCGACTCTCCAAAGAAGGATACACTCTGGAAGTTATACCTTCCATGATTCGTGAGTATCGGCGGTATCTCATCATGCGGGGTTTTCATTCTGGTGAATTGCCCATGTATAGCATCCCTATCGACGATGCGTGGCATGCTCACATTTTGCACACTGCGAAATATCGTCAATTTTGCGATAGGATTTATGGGTATTATCTGGATCATCGGCCATATATGAAAGATGAATTTGATGCACGCCTTGCTGAATATTCCACAAAAACGCTTGCGCTCTATCGTGAAATTTTTGGCGAGGAAGCGCCTTCGTTCTGGCATGATTTCTAACGCTTTTTCTTTTCCTCTTTTTTCAACTTTTATTCTCATTTTTTATGACTACCCGAAAGCAAGCTTATGACATTCTGCAGACCCATATCACGGGTCGATTCATGATCAATCATCATTTGAGCAGCGAAATTGTGATGCGTGCGTTTGCCCGGCATTTCGGCGAAAATGAGGAACTCTGGGGGATTTGTGGGCTTCTGCATGATCTGGATTGGGAGTATACGAAAGATAATCCGAGTGAGCATACCAAAAAAGCGGCTGAGATTTTGCGGGCAGCGGGTGTGGATGAGGTGATTATTCATGCGGTGCAGGCGCATCATCCGTCTGCGAGCGGCATTGAGCCGTCGAATGTGATGGAACAGTGCCTGTACACGACGGAGGAGCTTACAGGGCTCATTATTGCGTGTGCACTGGTGCAACCGGATAAGAAAATGGCGAGTGTGACACCGGATAGTGTCTTGAAAAAGCTCAAAAAAGAGGGATTTGCACGCAGTGTGAATCGTGAGATTGTTGGTCGCGCGCCAGAAGTTCTTGGCCTGCCGATGGAAAAAATCATTGAAATTTCGCTTGCGGCGATGCAGGGGATTGCGGGGGAATTGGGGTTGTGACCGTCAATAATTCTACTGAAAGCTCTTGATTTTATCGCAAATTTGATATATAATTTGTGTATAAATTCGTTTCTTTTTTACCATGCTTCAAAATCAGTGTATATCTGTCACGGACCTTCGTAAAAACACGAAAGATTGCCTTAAAAATCTTTCGAGTGGCGAGAAGTTTGTTTTTATTAACAACAAACCTGTTGCAGTGATTCTTTCTCTTGATGCTTATGAAGAATTTTTTCCGATCACCATGCTGCAACCACTGAACGCCACAGAAGTAACTGAGAAAATTTCCAAAAAGGCCGCCAAGGCCCGCTTGATGCATTCTTCAAAGTTTGTAAACATCTAGAATATGCTCAAGATTCAGAAGATTTTGGAAACTGAGGAGGTTGCACAATATCTCATCGAAAGGCAATTACTTCCTCAATATCAAAAGTGCAAGCGATACATTCTCGAAGGATTCCTGAAAAATGTCGATTTCAAAATACGGCAGCCGAAGAAAGAAGAAATTTATTATTTTCGCATCAATCAACAATACCGAGCTCTTTGTATCATCGTTCGAAATGAGTTGAGGGTCTTTGAAATTGATAATCATCAGTAGTGTGGTTTTTCGTGGCAAATCTCTAAATCTGTGGCACTATAGGGGAAGACCATTTTCCTCACTCATTTTGTCATGAAACCAAAAAAAGGATTGATTGAAAAAGTCGCTGAAGTGCCGGCTCGAATGCTGGAAGAGACGATTGAATTTTCGGCGAAGGCTACGGGTGCTTTGCCGGGAGTCAAAAGAGCAGAAAAATTTTGGCATCTTCTCGGACCGGGACTGACGACCGGTGCTGCTGATGATGATCCATCGGGGATCACGACTTACTCGCAGACGGGAGCGCGATATGGCTTTCAACTGCTCTGGTTGTCGGTTTTTACTTTTCCTTTTATGGCGATCGTACAGGAAATGTGCGCACGCATCGGACTTGTGACGGGTCGCGGACTTGCGGGGAACATTCGCCATCATTTTCCGAGGCCGGTTTTGTATCTCTGCGCGATACTTCTGCTGATCGCGAATACTTTCAATATCGGAGCGGATCTTGGCGCGATGGCGCAGGGGATGCAGCTTCTTTTGCCCAATGTTCCAACTTCCGTGTTTCTTATCGGATTTACATTTTTGAGTTTGGGACTGCAGATTTTCACGCCGTATGCGAAATATGCGAATTATCTCAAATGGCTGGCGATGATTCTGTTCGCTTATATTTTTTCTGCACTTTTGGCGGGTTTGGACTGGCATCAGGTATGGAGACATACTCTTTTTCCGTCGATGGATTTTTCGAAAGATCAAATCCTTCTTATTTCTGCGGTTTTGGGAACAACGATTTCTCCTTACCTTTTCTTCTGGCAAACATCCCAGGAAATGGAGGAAGAAATTCTTCTCGGCCGAAAAACATTAAAATTACGACGGGGCGCAACTGATCGCGAGATTCGTCGCATGAGAATCGATGTGTGGTCCGGCATGTTTTTCTCAAATATCGTCATGTTTTTTATCATTGCCGCTTGTGCTGGAGCCCTTTTTACTCATGGAATCACGACGATTGAAAGTTCTGCGCAAGCCGCGGAAGCGCTGCGACCACTCGCCGGCGATGCGACCTATTTCCTTTTTGCCATTGGTATCGTTGGGACGGGACTTTTGGCGCTGCCGGTTTTGGCGGGATCGAGTTCGTACGCCCTGGCAGAGAGCTTTGGCTGGAAAAAAATGGGGCTTTATCGCAAGCTTAAAACTGCGGAAGGCTTCTATGGCGTGATCATTTTGTCGATGTTCGTGGGCCTGGGAATGAATTTCCTCGGCATTAATCCGATCAAGGCACTCATCTGGTCTGCGGTCCTCAATGCGATTGTATCGCCTATCGTTCTGATTTTGATCGTTCTTCTCAGTAGCAATCGAGAAATCATGGGAAATCGTACTAATGGGCGCATCGCGAAATTTTTTGGATGGCTCATTGTGGGGGTTATGATTGCTGCTGGCATCGGTGCCATTGTGTCGATGTTCTAGGATTTATTCTTCTTTTGCATGTACGAAATTTTTATCACACTGCGAAATCTGATTCTTGGCTTTCTCTATCGTCATGTCTTGAAAAAAATTTTCTTTCGGTGCGATCCCGAAGCTGTCCATGACCATATGAGTAGCGTGGGAGAGTTCCTGGGACGATATTTTTTGACGCGGAAATTGACTTCCTGGCTTTTTCAATATCGTCATCCCAGTCTGGAGCAGGATGTGCTCGGTATTCATTTTCAAAATCCCATTGGGCTTTCTGCGGGTTTTGATAAAAATGCGGTATTGACTGACATCCTTCCCTCTGTCGGCTTCGGATTTGCAGAATTGGGCTCTATCACGGGAGAACCCTGTGCAGGAAATCCAAAACCGCGCGTTTGGCGCCTTGTGGAATCGAAATCCCTGGCCGTCTCCTATGGTCTCAAAAATGATGGTTGTGAAGTGATTTCACGGCGTCTTCGTGGCAAGAAATTTTCTCTACCTTTGGGTATCAGTATTGCCAAAACAAACTCTCCCGATACCTGCGAATTGGAAGCGGGCGTCAAGGATTACTTGAAGGCTTTTCGGCATTTTTTGACGATTGGGGATTACATCACGGTGAACATCAGTTGTCCCAATGCGTATGGAGGAGAACCTTTTACAGATCCGAAAAAACTTGAGAGCTTATTGACCGCGATTGATGCCACCAATTCTTCGAAGCCTTTGTTCGTCAAATTAGCGGCGGATCTTGATCATGCCCAGATCGATGCGCTACTGGAAGTGATCTCTCGTCATCGTATTCATGGTTTTATCTGCACGAATCTCACGAAGAATCGGGAAAATTCCAAAATTCTCGATCACCATGTTCCTGAAAAGGGTGGATTGAGCGGGAAAGTTGTTGAAGACCTTGCTACTGCCATGATTCGATATATTTACCAAAAAACGCAGGGGAAATATATCATCATTGGTTCTGGTGGAATTTTCTCGGCTCTGGATGCTTATACCAAAATAAAGGCGGGAGCGTCTCTCCTTCAGATGATTACGGGCATGATTTTCGAAGGTCCTCAGGTGATGAGTGAAATCAATCAGGGGCTCGTGAAACTCCTCCAAAAGGATGGATTTCAAAATATCCGAGAAGCGATTGGAACGGCCTCTTGAAATGGTCGGAAATGGTCGGGGTGCTGGGACTTGAACCCAGGGCCTTCTGGTCCCAAACCAGACGCGCTAGCCAACTGCGCCACACCCCGCCGATTATTCTCTTCCTTTTTTTCTGGCGATTTTTTCGCCTTGAAAAGGCTTTGAAGCCGGAAGCGGAAGTATTGTATCATGAATCTTGTTATGGAAAAGTTTTTTTCTGAAATACTGGGAACACCGATTGTTTCTGAAGCGGAGAATGCTGCTATCGGGCGGGTCTGGAATATGGTTCTTCATCCTGATAATGGGCAAGTCGTTGCGCTTTCCCTCAATTTCGAACCGAAAGAAATTATTGTCCCGCTTGACATTCGCGGTTGGTATAATGAAATCATCGTTTCGAGTAGCGATGTCATCATCGACCGTCATGAGGTTTTGCGCGTTCAACAGGTTCTGGACATGGGGCGTTTTTTCCTCGGCGCACGCGTCGAGACGAGCAGTGGCGTATCACTTGGGCGTGTTTTGGATTATGCCATTGATATTGAACAGCTTCTTTTGACAAAAATTCTTGCGGGAAAAAGCTTTCTCGGACTTTTTCGGTATCAGCAACGACTTTTTTCGTTTCAAGATATTGTGGAGGTCAAGAAAGATGTCATCATCGTGAGGACGCATATCGAGGGAAAGCGAGTAGCGGCGCCGCAACTCGCAGCTTGTGATGATTAATTTATCGTCATGTTTTTTTTGATTGTATGTGCTGGGTTTTAAAAAACCCCGCTTTTTGGGCGGGGCTTTGGATCTTCTTATTTCTTTTCTTTACGCTGTCTCTCCAGTTCCAACTTTGAGGATGGTGTTTACGAGAGCGAATGAGAGCGCGATGATCACGATACCAATCACGGCGTAGAGAATGATTTTTTTGGCGGTTCCAACCGGTCCTTCTTCGCCTGCAGCCGTGACATAGAGAATACCGGCGTAGATAATCATGATGACGGCAACGAGGCCGAGGAATGCGAGGAAAAAGTTAATAATGCGAAGTGCGAGCTCGCGAATGTTTCCGGAGCCACCAGAGAGTGCGTTGACGATTTCTGGCTTGTCTCCGTCGCTAAGAGCGCCGGTTCCTGAGACTGCTGTTCCTGCTGCACCTTGAGCAAAAGCACCTGGAGCAAAACTGAAGAGCATGAGCCCCATAACCATGAGTGCCGAGACGATGAAGAGTTGTTTCATTGATGTGCGTGACATACGAGCAAGGTTATTTTTAAATTTATTTCACTATATCACAACCTTTTTATTTTAGAAACCAAAATCGGCGCAGGTTGATGTTTCCAAGGATTTCATTGCTTGCTGCATTTCTTTTTCGAAATTTGGATTATAAGCTTTACAAGTATTGATTGTTTCCTGATCGAGAGCGAGGGGTTGCTGACCTTGGCATACTCGCTTCTTATTTTCCAAAATTTTACTTGGGAGTCCTCCTATTTCATCGAATCCCTTTCTCCATGGATCACATTGATTCAAAAAATAGGCATGATCCAGCGTCGATCCCTGTGGACAAGCCCACTTTTCATCACACCAGACGGCTGAATAACTTGTACTCACTTCGATAAAGCTCTTTGGACCAATTTGTGCCTGAAATACTTCGCCATTTCCCGGGCACTCGAAAGTATATTTTTTAGAATCTTTTGAAAATGCCTCCGTGCTTGATTTTTTTGCTTTTTGATCGACGAAAATTGATACCTGCTGCTGATTACACCCGCAAGATGCATGATATGTCATTTTCTCTCCGGGATTTCCTGAAGGAATCTTTGAAGTGTCTACATTTCCCGTTGGGATTTTGCCGTCGCCTTTGGTTGGAATCCATCCTGGCACTTTCGTCACTGTGGGATATCCTGGATCTTTTGGAAGAGAGGCTGATCCTTCTGATCCCGGTTTTGCATCTTTATCTCCCTCTGGAATCCGTGGCAATATAAATTCCGGAAGACCTTTCTCCCATCCATCTTTTTTTCCTGAAGAATTTTTTGCTATAACTGGCGCTTTCCCGATGATTTTTTTATTGGTTGGATCAAATCCATATTTTCCGGTTCCCGAAGGGGGGTTTCCTCCAGAGCCTCCTGAGCCGGAAGTACCATCTCCCGTGTCGCCAGGCTTATCTTCTCCCGGAAGAGTGCAGATGGATTCGAGATAACCTGGTTTTCCATCAGTCGGTGGAATATATTTTGGGAATCCGTAATAACTACCATTTGGACAATTGGCAATACACCATGCCGGGAGGGCTCCGCTTTGAATATTTTGATTTTCGCCTGATGCTGCATTTTCTCCTCCTCTCTCATTCCTTTCCCCGCTTCTTGCCGAAAAATTTCCCTGAAAAAATTGCCCTGAAGAAACTGCTGCTGCGGTTGCAGTAATCGCTATAAATGCGCCGACCAGGACAACTGTTCGCGTGTATTTTTTGTTCATGTGTTATGAGGGGTGAAGATTCTATCTCTGTGCATCTTATCAGGCTTCAAAATTTCTGGAAACCATTTCGATTTCGGCGTGGAGATCGTGGCCGGTTTTTTCGTGAACTCTTTGGGTGACTTGGGCGATGAGCGTGAGGACATCTTTTTGCGTGCCTTTTCCGTGATTGATGAAAAAATTGCCGTGCGTGGTGGAGACTTCGATGTCGCCGACACGCATACCTTTGCAGCCGGACTCGTCGATGAGTTTTCCGGCTGATGTTCCTGTTGGATTTTTGAAAATACATCCGGCGGATTTTCCTTTTGGCTGCGTGGTGTTGCGTTTTTGGAGAATATCTTTCATGGTTTGCTGGAGTGGCGCGATGTCTGCGACTTTTTGGAGTTGAAACAACGCCTCGAGAACGATGAGGGTTTTGTCTTTTTTGAGAAGGCTGTCGCGATAGGCCATGTGGAGCTCTGGCGTTTTGTAGATGCGGATTTCGCCACTATGGGTATCCAGAATTTTTGCTTCGAGGAGGATGTCTTTGGTTTCCAGGCCGCTCGCGCCGGCGTTGCCACGAACCGCACCGCCAACGGTTCCCGGGAGGCCGACCCAATTTTCCAAGCCTTGGAGATTTCCTTTGAGCGATTCCTGAACGAGTTGCGCAATGAGGACGCCGGACTCTGCACGGATGCGATCTGATTTGCCCGTGATGCCGCTTTCACCTTCAACCGTTATTTTTTTCATGGCAATTTTAATGACGAGTCCGCGAAAACCATCGTCGTCGAAGAGTGTATTGCTCCCGCCGCCAAGGATGAAAAAGGGGATTTTGTTTTCTTGTGCGGTTTTGATGAGCTCTGTGAGCACTTCTTCTGTCGTCGCTTCTGCAAAAAAATCTGCCGGGCCTCCAATTTGGAAAGTTGAAAGGGGAGCGAGGGGAACATTTTCACGGATGAGATTTTTGAGTTGTTCTGGGAAAGGCATCATGGTGGCATTGTACCATAAAGCTGATTTTTATTTGCCTCAATTGCGGTTTTTCAATACAATACCGCTTGCTGTTGACTTCGGTCATTCAGTAGTACCATAGGTGCCGCCTTAGCTCAGCTGGTAGAGCAATCGCTTTGTAAGCGAAAGGTCCCCGGTTCAAATCCGGGAGGCGGCTCCAGGATTTACTATGTCTGTGGCGTCGGCACTAACGGCTGCGATGTTTCTTTCGTGATCGGTTTCGTGACCGCGAAGACGGCGAGGAGGGAGACGAGGAACA
>CAZFSD010000043.1:0-7895 GCA_964521465.1 uncultured Candidatus Peribacteria bacterium
GCGTTTAATATTTATTTTGTTCCACACTTCGCGGAACTGCTGGCGGAGAGGGGGGGATTCGAACCCCCGCGCCGAGAAAACCCCGACCTACAGGTTTAGCAAACCCGCCCCTTCAGCCTCTTGGGTACCTCTCCTTGATTATAAAGCTTCGCTTCGCTCGGACCGGCGGAGCCGGATCCTCGCTTCGCTGCGCGCTCGCGCCGTGCGCTCGCACACACCTTCTTGTGTGTATGTACTTGTGCATCCGCTCGCTGGCTTTATTTGCTTACTCGCGCTTTCGCGCGGTGTTTTTTGGCTGAAGCAGATCAGATTATACATGAGGCCTTACTTTTTGCCATACTTTTTCAGCTTCGTCTTTTTCGAGGCGACTGGATTACTCGCCAGTAATCGCCATGCTTTACCCTTACTCTTTGGCAACTGCCCGAAAACCTTTGATGTTATATTTTTGCTCCAATTGCGGCAAATCTGATGCAGCATCACTGATGTCTAATGGATACCCTGAAAATATCTCGACTCCTGTGAAGGGGCAGTTTCCATGGTGAGTCATCGTCCATTTTATCGCAAAATCATAAGGATGAAATCCTGTATACCCCTTCGGCAAGTCGAGAATGAGATAATTCTTTTTCCCTTCTCCAAATGCTGAATTCGCGGAATCAAATGCCGCAAACTTTCCCGGAACGCCGTGAAGCCTGACATTCTTCAGAATTTCTCGTTGTCGTTCGGGAGCGACTTGTCCTGTAGGTTGCTCGCGAGGTTCCTGAATTTCCCATGCTTCCATAAAACCGTTTTTCTCGAAATAGGTCAACTCTCTTCTTAATGCGCGGATTCCTTTTATTCCTTTCGCGAGGAGTTCTGGAAAATATATTTCCGCATAACGACCTGCGATATCTCCATTTGCCTGGAGAATTACGATGTTCTGGGGGTTTTTGCCTCCCTGATATGGCTTCATGCCGGGGATCAGCGGGATACCGTCCTGCGTGTTGGCATTGCGAAGATCCAGGATAATGTAGTCATGCTCATCATATTTCCTCCAGCCTTCCCGTCCATATCCACCGTAGGTGAAGCAGTGTTCTCTTCCCTCTTGTTGATGATCACACTGATTCACTCTTTGAATTGCTTCCTTGGCATCCTCAATCGACTCACCTCTATACTCTGCTCCTTGCGGTGGAGCGAAGAGGGAATCCAGAACACTTCCCACCCATTTCCCCTGATGTTCGGTTATACTTCCTACTTCACGCACTCTTCTTTTCGTCTCTTCACCCTCTTATTTCTGCTCTTGTTCTCGTCTTCCCTTCACCCTCTCTCGTATTTTTATCAAACGCTCCAGCTCTCCTTGAAGTTCCTGGATTCGTTTTTTCCCTGCGAATTGTGGATTTTTTGCTAGAACACTCAGCTTCTTTTCCAATTCCTCTATGCGCTCTGCGAGCGGTGCTCTCGGGAATTCATTCGTGCGACCTGGTCTACCGCGTGGTCCGTTCATGGCGTCATCAAAGTTAAAAGTAGGTTTTCATCTTCCACAATTTCTTTTTGTGTGTCAAGGCGACGGCGAGATTAGAAGTGCCACCACGCGAGCAGTGTGAGGCCGAGGACGATACGATACCAGCCGAAAGCGCGAAAAGTGTGGGTACTCACGAATCGGATGAAGATTTTGACGACGATGAGGGCGGAGAGGAAGGCGGAGGTGAATCCGACCGCGAAGATGCCGGTGTCGGCGGAGGTGAGCGTGGAGGTGCTCTTTGCGAGATCATAGAGAGTAGCGGCGAGCATGGTGGGGATCGCGAGGAAGAAGGAAAATTCCGTGGCGAGCTGACGAGAAAATCCTGCGGCCATGCCTCCAAAAATTGTTGATCCGGAGCGGGAAACGCCGGGGATGAGGGCGAGAACCTGCGCACAACCCACGAAAAGCGCCTGGCGCAGTGTTATTTTTTCTGATGTTTTCACGGTGGCGTCTTTGAGTAGTGCTTCCAGGACGAAAATGAGTATGCCGCCGAGGAGGAGAGCGATGGCGACGACAGGGACTGCGAAGAGGACTTCCTTGATCCATTTATGGAAGAGGAGGCCGACGATGGCGGCAGGAAGAAATGCGACGAAAATTTTGAGCCAGAAGTTGAACGCTTGGGATTGTTCTGGGGATTTCGAACGCGAAAAAAGTGCTTGTACTTGCTGCCAAATTTTTTTTCGGAAAAGCCAAACGATTGAGAGAATGGCTCCGAGCTGAATAAAGATTTCAAATGTTTTCGCCTTATCTCCGGTGAATCCCAGGAGGTCACCGGCGATAATGAGGTGCGCCGTGGAAGAGATGGGCAGAAATTCTGTCACGCCTTCGACAACGCCGAGGAGTGCGGCTTTCAGGAGGATGAGGAGGTCCATAACTTCAGTGAGATTATTGCTTTGGCGCTACCGGAGTGGCTGCTGGAGTCGCTGGAGTTGCTGGAGTTGCTGGAGTTGCTGTATTTGTTGAAGTTGTTGGAGTTGTTGGAGTTGGCGTGGTTGCGGTTGGAGTGCCGACTGGAGTTGTTGACGCTACCGGCGTGACTGCTCCTGCCGGACAGCCTTTTTGTGGGACAGAATTTTTGTAGGTGATGGTGTTTCTGAGGTAGTCGTATTCGAAATTATTGTCTTTGGCGCAGGTATCATCCTTTGTCACACTCTTCAGGCGAATCACACTTCCGTCGCGTTTTCCAAATTCTTGCGGATTCATCGCATTGTCCCAAGTGTTCGTTTTTTTGGCTTGTGCCAGGGTTTTTGCAGCGATGTCGTATTTGAAAATATGCATGTTATTGCCGGTTGCCAGAACGATGAAGATTTTTCCTTCCGATGAATAGCATCCATTTTTTACATCACTCACCGAGAGTGCCGTAGAACCAAACATCTTGACACTGAGAGGATCTGCATTGGTTTTCATCTTTGTCAGCTGTGCGACAAAATCGCCGTAGAAATCTTCTTTTGCGTAGTTGGCGAGATCGCCACAGCTCTGGAATTTAAATGGCTTTGCATTGGGATCAACCGCAACTGCTGCTGTATCTCCTGGCGCGGCGGCGACTGGAACTTCACGGAATGTTTCGACGATGGTGTCGAATTTTTGAGCATTACTTGCCGGTCCTGAAAATTCGAAGGTATAGAGCGTTCCACGACCGTTATCGATGAAGAGCTTGTGGGCGGTCACGACTTTTTTGTCCTCATCTTCATAAAATCGAAAACCTTCGCGGGCTTCTTTTTGCGTGAGGCTCTGAATGGTTGTGGCGATTTGTGTGTAATTTGCTGATGTGTTTGCTATTTTTTGAATGTAGAGAGAATCGCAATCGCTGCCGGTACAGGCGTCATTGAAGAGGAGCGTTGCCGCTTCGTCACTTTCTGCATCAATCTGGCCCCAGCTCGTGGGATACTCAAAACCGATGCCGAGTTTGTTGGCAGCGAGTGTGGTGTTCGTGGTGCTGACAGGAGCTACCTGCTGCGCTGAAGTATTTGGATTGGTTTTTGCATCTTCGCTGCTGCCACTCTTGATGAAAAAAATGATGGCGCCGATGAGAAGTGCCGGAACAATCAGTTTCCTGAAAAATCCTGGCTGAGAAGATCGATTTTGCATGATGAAAAGATTAGTAAGTAGTCATTCGACACTCTTTCCTTGGTCGGAAAGCATGGGAAGTATAGGAGAGTTTTTTTGAACCCGTCAATCTTGTTTTCTCGCCGATAAGGATTAAGATGTTGTTATGAATTTTTCAACTTCTTCTGCTCATTCTTCTCTTTCGCGCTTCTTTGATCGACCTTTTGTGCTTCCTTCGGTCGTTCTTGGCGTTTCTTTTTTTCTTGCTGCGAGCGTTGCGTCGCACACTTTCTATGCCGTGCGTTCGCTCGACAACACTTTGTCCGTCACGGGTTCTGCGAAAAAGGCGGTCACCTCGGATACGGTCGAATGGAATTCCAATATCTCTCGCGTAACGCTTGTGGATCAACTTTCTGATGGATATCGATCGATGGGAAATGATCTCTCTGTCGTCAAATCATACTTCAAAACTCGTGGCGTCGACGAAAAAGATGTGACGATTGCGCCGATTGTTATGGAGCAGATTTATGATAGCAGCAATGAAGGTCCAAAACGCTATACCTTGCGACAAAACATCACCGTAAAATCACATGATGTCCAAAAAATTACAGATCTTTCGAAAAATCTTCAGAGCATCATCGACAAAGGCGTGATTTTTTCCAGCAGTTCTCCGGCATATTATTTTTCCGGTATTGCGCCGCTGCGCGTGGAGCTTCTCAGTGATGCGATCAAGGACGCCAAGGCTCGTGCTGCAAAACTTGCTGAAAGTGGTGATTCATCCGTCGGTTCACTGAAGTCAGCATCGAGTGGCGTCGTACAAGTACTCGCACCAAATTCGGTTGATGTCGATGACTACGGCTCTTACGATACCTCTACCATCGACAAGGAAGTTATGCTGACAGTGAGGGCGAGCTTCGATTTACGGTAAGCTTTTTCCACTCCTCCGGAATTTCCGTCGTGACGGTCATCATTTTTTCCTGTGTGGGAAGCTTGAAGGAAAGAGATGTCGCGCAGAGGGCAATCGATTTGTCGGATAGGGGATGGATAGCGCCGTATTTGAGGTCGCCGACGATAGGGCAGCCGATGTGTGCCAACTGGCTGCGGATTTGGTGTGAGCGGCCGGTTTTCAGCGTGATCTTGAGCAGGGCGTAGGCGTGATGATTTTCTTCTTGTTTCTGCGATTTGTGGCCTGAGACGGTTTCGTAGGCAAGCTCTGCATAATCCGCGCCTTTGGCGGGTTCATCATAGACGGTGACTTTATTTTTATTGCCGTCTTTTTTGAGATAATTGATGAGAATTCCTCTTTTTCTTTCTGGAGGATTCACGACGAGGGCGTGGTAGATTTTTTGTGTTTCGTGATCGCGAAATTGCTCCGAGAGTCGCGCGGCGCCTTTGCTGGTTTTAGCGAAGAGGATGACGCCGGAGACGGGTCGATCGAGACGGTGAAGCATGCCGAGAAACACATTTCCGGGTTTTTGATATTTCTCTTTGAGGTAGTCTTTGATCTCGTCCATGAGGCACCGGTCACCGGTTTCATCGCCTTGCACGAGCATGCCGGCGGGTTTGTGAACGGCGATCAGGTGGTTGTCTTCGTAGAGAACTTTGAGCATGGTCATTTTTTGGCTTTCCATCGTGCGAAAATGCCGCAGGGGAGGAGGCGGCCTGAGGCGGATTCCTCGATGGCGAGTTCGCCGATTTCGGTTTCACCTTTCCATTTCGCCATCATGGTCGTGAGATTGTTGTCGTAGCCGGTGGAAGAATATCCGGAAGCGTATCCATTGATCAGTACAAAGAGTGGATCATCGGAGAGAACTTCTTTGCAGAGGTCGAGGAAGTCGAGGAAGTGATCTTCAATCTTCCAGAGTTCTTTATTGGGGCCGTGGCCGAATGCTGGAGGATCCATGATGATGCCGTCGTACTTGCGACCGCGCTTGATTTCGCGCCTCAGAAAAACGCGGGCGTCGTCGAGAATCCAGCGAATCGGTTTGTCTTTGAGTCCGGAAATTTCTGCGTTGTCGCGAGCCCAGGTGATGGCGACTTTGGAGCCGTCGAGATGACAGACATGTGCACCGCCTTTCGCTGCGGCAAGCGATGCGCCGCCAGTGTAGCCGAAGAGATTGATGACCTGTATTTCGCGTTTCGGCGTGCTCCTGATTGCATTTTTTACGGTCTCCTCGATCCATTTCCAGTTTTCTGATTGTTCGGGAAAAAGTCCAGTGTGCTTGAATGATGTGGGTCGAATCCAAAAATTGAGTCCTGCGAGTTCGATTTTCCAGCGCTCCGGAATGCCACTTTTCATCTGCCAGCCGGCTTTTTCTGCGGCGCGCGTGAAGCGGGCCACGGATTTTTCCCATGCCTGCGGTGCGGATTTTCTCCAGAGTGCCTGTGGATCTGGTCTTGAAAGAATAATATCGCCGTATCGTTCAAGTTTTTCACCTTCACCGCTGTCGATAAGTTCGTAATCTTGAGAGGGCTTGGTAATAAGAAGGGTTGGCTGGTGCATGCGGTGATTGTAGCATACTTTTTGGCTTTTTGCTGCTTTTTTGTGTTTTTATGCGCGATGCGATGCTTTTTTATTGCGAGCAGATCTCTTCTGACGAAGGGTGCGCGGACGGCGACGCTGGCGCGGAGGACGAGAAGAAGGCAAAAAAGAAATCATGAGTTTTAATTTTTCTTCACGGGAAAGACGCTTGATGTGAATTTCACGCTTGAGCGCTTCGCTTTTGGTCGCAAAATGTTCACAGTAGAGGAGCTTCACCGGGCGGCGCTGCTTGGTGTAACGAGCGCCTTGCTTGCTGTTATTGTGGTCGAAAAGACGCTTCACGAGATCGTTCGTGTAGCCGGTATAGAGCGTTTTATCGCGGCATTCGAGGATGTAGGTAAAGTGAGACATCTCGACTCATTGTATCATTTCCTGCGCTGAGTTCTGGAGAAGATGTATTTTCGGTAAATTGCGAGCGTAAAATAGATATCCGCGACGAGAATGTAGACCGGAAATGCGAGTTCAGTGAAATTGAATATCTTCATGGCGACGAAACTGGTCAGCACATTGAGCACTCCCATGAAAAAGCCGAATCCCGTTTCTGTTTCTGGATACTTCCATGCTTTTATTGCCGTCGGGATTGATGCAAGTCCATCACTTATGACGGCAAAAAGTATCGCGAGGTTTGCGTCTTTGGTGACAAGCCAGAGTATCAATGCCAGGAGTGAAAAAATACCGCAGAGATAATCAAAAAAACTGAGTTTCCAGTAAGCCTTTGGATTGATGAATGACGAGAGAAAAATAAGCAATGGAATGAATCCTGCCATAAAAACTGGTAGCGCCGCCCATGTCACGCCTTTTGAGACCGCTGCAATAGTACCAATGATCGGCGCAATGGCCCACAAAAACCATGTCACGCGATTCGGCTTCGTTTCACCCCGAATAGTGTCGCGAATGTAAGTGTATCCTCCAAAAAATGCGAATACTGTGCCGATGAGAACGAGATATTGGGACATGAAAAAAAGAAGCTGGCGGAGAGAGAGGGATTCGAACCCTCGAGAGTCTTGCGACCCTTCCTGTTTTCAAGACAGGTGGAATCAACCACTATCCGATCTCTCCTTGATTGATAAGCTTCGCTTCGCTCAGGACTGGCGGAGCCAGATCCTTCGCTTCGCTGCGGTCCGGCCCAAAGGGCACCCCGGACACTATGCTGCGCTACGCGCTCGTGCTGTGCACTCGCACACACCTTGGGGGATACCCGCGCTCGCATCCGCTCGCACACACATTGGAGCACTAGCTCGCTTGGGCGATTGCTGGCGCATTATAACGACAGTTTTTCTGTTTGTCAGTAGTTTTTTCTTGTTCGGGATATTATCTCTTTTTGTAGCTACTGTTGATACTGCTTCCAATTAACCCCCATAGCTGCCAGGGCGGTCTCCTGCAGTATGAGTCGTATGGCTTCGTCTCTCATATCCTCTTCTTCGAGCCCTTGAAGCTCGCTCGTCATTTCGGCACTCATGGCATCTTCTGCCATTTTTGCTATAACTTCAAAGTATTGATCGTGATTTTCCGGAGTTAATCCAGTCTCTCGGAAGGCTTTTATGACGCTCTCGAGCTTTACCGTGTATATATTTTTCACGAAACACTGCACTCCGCCGCTTTGCTGATTCATAATGTACCCAAGAACCTCAAATATAGGCCCTTGCTCCATATCCATCTTTCCTTTGATTGCAAACATCTTACTATATCTCCCGAGAAAATCTTCTTCTTCACGAGTAGATATATCCACTTCGTAGTGCTCGTTGAAAATCTCTGAAACGCCATGGTTCATATAAAGTGAGTAGAATCCTGCGTTTTTACATATTTTTT
>CAZFSD010000044.1:0-7176 GCA_964521465.1 uncultured Candidatus Peribacteria bacterium
ATCGATAATTTCGTGAAAGGCGATTTTGCGCTGACATCGATCCTCATACAAATCACCATCATAGGAATTGGAATTTTTGCATTCACCTATCTCCAGAACATTGCCCAAACATACGCTTCGGAGCGCGTCGCACGAGATCTTCGCACGCAGGTCGCCGCAAAAATCTCGGTCCAGGATTACGCATACATTCAGCGCGCAAATCCTGCAAAACTTCTGACCAATCTCACCTCAGACATTGATGCCGTAAAAAACTTCGTGGCCCAGGCGATCGCTTCCATCATCTCTTCGCTCTTTCTCATCATCGGTGCGAGTGTTCTTCTCTTGATCATCAATTGGAAACTCGCGATCGCCGTATTAATGGCAATACCAATAATCGCAACAGCCTTTTCTATCATTTTCGGAAAAATTCGAAAGCTTTTCAAAAAACAACAGGAAGCCATTGATTGGCTGAATAAAGTGATCAATGAAAGCATCTTGGGATCAGCGCTCATTCGCATCCTCAATTCACAACAACATGAATCAGAAAAATTCCTCGTCGCAAACGCAGAAGCACGAGATGTCGGCTTCGGGATTCTCCGACTCTTCGCAAGTCTCATACCCGTCATCGTTTTTATCACCAACATTTCAACGCTCGTGATTCTCACTCTCGGAGGTCATTTCGTCATCAAGGGCAGTATGACGCTCGGGGAATTCAGTGCATTCAATAACTATCTTGCTGTCCTCATTTTTCCCATCATCATCATTGGATTTATGAGTAGTGTCATCGCACAGGCATCTGCATCGTACCAACGCGTCGCAGAAGTCCTCAATGCAGAACACAAAAAAGACACCGGCCACATCACAGCAAAACTTCAAGGCAAGATCACTTTGAAAAACATATCCGTATCATTTGGTGAAAAAATAGCCCTGAAAGACATCTCATTCACGGCACAAAAAGGAACAAAAACAGCTATCATCGGGCCAACTGGTGCAGGAAAAACGCAACTCCTCTACCTCCTGACGGGACTTCTGGAAAAAACATCGGGAAGTATCGAATTTGACGAGAAATCTCTTGAGTCCTACGACAAAGAATCTCTGCATCAACAAGTGGGATTTGTTTTTCAAGACAGTATTATTTTCAATATGACGCTTCGAGAAAACATTGCATTCAGCAGTACTGTTCAAGATCGAGACTTGGAAAAAGCCATACAAACCGCCGAACTCGCGGACTTCATCGAAACCCTGCCGGGAAAACTCGAAGAAGTTGTTTCGGAGCGCGGCACCAGCCTCTCCGGCGGACAGAAGCAGCGCATCATGCTCGCACGGGCACTCGCACTGAATCCCAAAATTCTTCTCCTCGATGATTTCACTGCGCGCGTCGACACAAAAACGGAACAAAAAATTCTCAAAAACATTCAAAAAAACTATCCAGAAATAACACTCATCTCCGTCACGCAAAAAATTTCTTCCATCGAACTCTACGATCAAATTCTTGTCATCATGGAAGGAGAACTTTTGGCTTCAGGAAAACATAAAGAGCTCATGGAAAAATGCCCGGAATATGTACAAATTTATAATTCCCAACAAAGTACAAGGAGCTATGAACTATAAACTCAGCAATTCCGCCGGAAGAAGCACGGTACTGTCCGGAATCAAAAAACTTTCGCCATTCCTTACGGGCGAAAAAAGCAATGTGCTGATTGCTTTTTTCGCCCTCGTGGTGAATTCCGCTGCAAATCTCATCGGTCCCATGATGATCGGATACACGATCGACCACTTCATCCAGGCAAAAAATTACCATGGAATTTTCATTCTCTCGGGAATACTTTTGGTCATTTATGGCCTCGGACTTGTCGCCAGCTACACTCAAACGATCCGCATGGGAGGCGTTGGGCGACGACTTCTCTTCAACATGAGAAGCGCTGTTTTCAAAAAACTCCAAGAACTTCCGGTGGCTTTTTTTAATCAAAACAAAACCGGCGATCTCATCTCCAGAATCAACAACGACACCGATAAACTCAACCAATTTTTCGCACAAGCCCTCATGCAGTTCATCGGAAATTTCTTCATGATGATCGGCGCAGGAATTTTCCTCCTCAGTCTCAATGTTCAACTTGCGAGCGTGGCAATGCTTCCAGCAGGAGGCGTGTTCATCATCACTCGACTCATATCGTCCTGGGTCAAGCGAAAAAACACCATGAGCCTCCAAAGTTTAGGAAACATGAGTTCAGAAATTCAAGAGAGTCTCGAAAATTTCCGCGTCATCGTCGCATTCAATCGTCTCGATTACTTCCGAAAAAAATTCAACGAAGCCAATGAAAAAAATTATTCCGCTTCAGTCGGAGCAGGCATTGCCAACAACATCTTCATCCCGATTTACGGACTTGCCGCAAACATCGCGCAACTGCTCGTACTCGGATACGGCATTCATCTGATCACAACGGGCAATTTCACCATCGGCCTCCTCATCAGCTTCTTGCTCTACATCAATAATTTCTACATGCCACTGAGACACATTGGTGCACTCTGGTCCTCGCTCCAACTCGCTCTCGCCGCGCTCGATCGCATTCTGGAAGTTCTCGCCATGGAATCGAATATGAAAGTCATCCCGGAAACATCAAAGGGGAAAAATAACGGAGGATCAGACATAATCCTCGAATGCAAAAATGTCTCTTTCGCGTACCCGAATGGAAAAGAAGTGCTCCACCACATCAATCTCGAGCTCAAAAAAGGAAAAACCTACGCATTCGTCGGCCCAACCGGAGGCGGAAAAACCACGACTGCCTCCCTCATTGCCCGTCTTTTCGATCCCACATCCGGCGTCATCATGCTCAACGGAAAAGACATTCGATCATACGAATCAGCAGAAAGATCACAAAAAATCGGATTCATCCTCCAGGAACCGTTCCTCTTCACCGGTACGGTCCGTGATAACATCCTCTACGGCAACGAGCAATACATGAACGATTCCAATGAACAGCTCGCCAAAACATTGAAGGAACACAATCTCGGAAAACTCCTCGCGCGTTTCGATCAAGGACTCGACACGCCGGTCACCACCAGCAGCAGTAGCATCAGCCTCGGTCAAAAGCAGCTCATCGCTTTCATTCGCGCCATCTTGAGAAAACCGGAAGTCCTCATTCTCGATGAAGCCACCGCCAATATCGACACCGTGACAGAGCAATTACTCGAAGAAATTCTCAACAAACTGCCGCAAGAAACCACCAAAATCGTCATCGCTCACCGCCTCAACACCATCGACAACGCCGATGAAATTTACTTCATCAACGCCGGAGAAGTGACCCTCGCAGGATCCATGCAGCACGCACTGGAAATGCTGCTGCACAACCAGAACATGCAGTCATAAAAACAATTATAGATAGTAAAAACACTCATTTCTTGCTATAATACAAAGATTATCTTGTATTCTCATGAAATGACATCTTTTTGGATCATCTTCTTCCTTTTCCTAGGACTAGCCATATTAATCAAAGGTGCAGATATTTTCGTTGACGGGAGCGCAGGACTCGCAAAAAAACTTGGCATATCAGATTTTTTCATTGGTGCAACGCTTGTGGCACTTGGAACAAGCCTTCCTGAATTTATCGTAAGTCTTCTTGCCGGATTTTCCAAGAACGGAGAATTAGTGATTGGAAATATTATCGGAAGTAATATCGCAAATATTGCCCTTGTTCTTGGAATTTGCGCAATAATAAAAACAATAAAAATTCAATCTGAAAAACTTACAAAACGAGAGATTCCTTTTGTTATTCTCTCGGGAGTTATTCTCTTTGTTTTGGGATTCGATCAAATTTTTCGAAACCACGGAACCAATAATAATTACCTCACCGCGGGGGATGGTATTATACTTTTAGCTTTTTTTGCTATTTTCCTTTTCTACATTGCTGAAAATTTTAGGAGAAGCAATGCAGAAAAAACTCAAACAAGTCAAAAGAAAAAAATCCACACCAAAGAATCAATACTCCTACTATCAATAAAAATTATAGGAGGACTCTTGGCAGTTATCGGAGGAGGAAAAATCGTTGTAGATAATGCGATCGATCTCGCGAGTTTACTGGGAGTGAGTCAAGAAATTATCGGCCTTACGATCGTTGCAATCGGAACATCTCTACCGGAAGCGATAACAACAATTATTGCAGTAAAAAAACAAAAAGAAGGAATTGCGATTGGCAACATCATCGGAAGTAATACATTAAATGTATTTTTTATCCTGGGCACTGTCGCAACCTTCACTCCATTGAAACTTTCGCCAAGTATGATGATTGATGTAAGTGTTATGATTCTTATAAGTATCATGCTTTTTCTCATGAGCTATTATCGCAAAGAAATTGGACGATTCTCAGGAGTGGCATTACTTATCTCATACAGCGCATATCTTCTCTTCGTCGGTTTACGAGAATTTTATATTGAGCGGGGCATAGTTGTTTTATAAGCAATTACCAGGTATGGTTTCAACATGATACGAAAAAAGAGATGCCTCAAAACATTGCGTTTTGGGATTGAATTTGAGCTCTTTACTTTGGATGAACAGGGATTTATGACAAATGGTGCAGAACGCCTGATTAAACGGGTAAAAAAAGAATTTCCCGAAGTGGAAATAAAAAAGGAATGTGCAAAGAACATGATAGAAATAACCACAGCACCTCATACCATGGTGCCAGATGCCATGATGCTTGCCTTGGAGGATTTTGAAAAAGTTGCTGAAGTCGCAAAAAAAGAAAAACTTATTCTCTTTGCATACGGAACATATCCAGGATCGATGCATCCTGAATTTCACGAGGATAAACGTTACAAAATCCAAGAAAAAATTATCGGAAAAAAACGATACAGTATCGCAGGAAGATGCATCGGCCTACATTTCCACTTTTCCCTTCCATGGGGAGTTTTTGACGATTTCAATAAAATTATCAAGCCGCTCGCCTACTCAAAAAATATGCAAAGCATGATGAACATTTACAATCTCTGCATTGCAATTGATCCAGCCTTAACGACTTTTTCCCAATCTTCCCCATTCTATCAAGGGAAAAGACTCGGAAAAGATGGAAGAATTATCGCATATAGAGGAGGGAAAGTTCTCAATTACCCAGAAGGTCTTTATACAAATCTACAAAATCTTGGAGCACTTCAGTCATACAAACACACCAATCGCGACATTCAGCATTTGATTCTAAACCGGTTTAGCGATTTAAAAAATCTCTTCAAAAAATTTGGATTCAAGCTCTCGTCTTTTATACGTTTCAATTCCATACTCGATACTTCCTGGAATCCTGTCAAAATAAACCCCCACGGAACTATGGAAATTCGAGGAGCAGATATGAATCATCCAGATATAATTGTCGCTCTGGCAATACTTCTGAAATTCATCATAAAAGAAGTACAAGAAAAATATCTAGAAATCATTCCATCAAATACAGCTATCAAAAAACCATTTAGTTTTCAGGGTAAAAAAATACTCATCCCGCCCGATGATTATGTCATAAATCATCTCCAACCGTTGGCTGCATACGAAGGATTAGCAAATCACGAAGTTTATAAATACTGTAAAGCGCTCCTTCGACTTGGAAAAAAATTTATACCGAAAGATCGTATTCCGCTTTTAATCCCCATCGAGGCATTTCTCAGAAAAAAAGAAACAGCCTCAGACCGAATTATCTCTGAAGCGAAAAAAATAACAACCAACAAAGACGAGCTTTCATCGCAAGAAGCTGCAAAACTAGCACTCCAACTTTCAAAAGATCTTTACAACGAGATTCGCATCACCAAAAAACGCCTACAAACTTTATACAAACATCCATAAAATCACCACGACAATTCCCAGGAGACGGAGAGTGAGAAGAGGGTGACGAATATCATTCCTGAGCCTCTGGAAATTCCACCATCCACTCAATCCCAAATTTGTCCCGAAACATGCCGAAATAGGAACCCCAAGGACTCTCTCCTATCGGCATTTCAACCGCACCGCCGGCCGAAAGTCCCTGAAATAATCTATCTGCCTCTTCTTTGCTGTCTGCAGTTATTGATATTTTAGACCTGTTTTCATTTTCGTTGACGCGTCCCATACTTTCCGGAACATCATTGGCCATTAAGACATTCTTCCCAATAGGCAAAGCGATGTACATGACTTTATTCGCCTCGTGCTCTGACACTACAAATCCAGGAATTGAGAGGTCTTTGAAGCGAGTAATCTTCGCAAACTCCCCACCAAATACCGACTTATAAAAATTGAACGCCTCTTCCGCATTGCCGTTGAAATTGATGTATGGATTGATTTGAGGCATATTGATAAGCAAATTGGCTGGGGATGAGGGATTCGAACCCCCGAATGTCGCCTCCAGAGGGCGATGCCTTACCACTTGGCGAATCCCCAGCGCACAAAGCAAAACGAAATCGCTGCCCACAGAATATAGCCAAAAAAAGGCCGGCTGTAAACCAACATTTTCAAAAAAGAGACTTTGCACTACAGTCCCATCTTCCCCGCAATAATCGCCTCCACATCTTCGAGGATTCTCGGAATTTGGCCGTGCGGACTGTCGACGCGAAAGTCGCACTCAGCGGATTTGGCGATTTCTTTTTGAGCGCTTTCCATACGACGAGCGATTTCTTCCTCAGGAAGCTTGCCGCGCTTGAGGATGCGCATGCGAAGTTCATCGAGATCATTCACGACGAGAAAAATCGACACCATCCGATCACCAGGAAAGGCCGCAGCAAAAGCACCGCGAATCGTTTCAAAACCCTGAATATCTACCTCGCGAACAACCACATGACCAGCGCGAAGACCATCAGCAATCGGTTTTTTCAGAGTCCCATAGTAATTATTTTTGTGGACTTCCGCATGCTCCAAAAACTCCCCAGCCGCAATCCCCTGCTGAAAACGCTCTTTGGAAATAAAATGATATACCTGCCCATCCTTTTCTTTCGGCCGTGGATCGCGCGTCGTGCAGGAAATAGGAAAAATCCAATCACGATGTCGCCTCTTCAGTTCCGCAATAATCGTCCCTTTCCCCGATCCAGAAGGTCCAACAATCAGCACGAGCAAGCCTTTTCCTGCGCCGCTCTTCCCCTGCTGTATACCACCCTGAGAGACATTTGACATATTCACAGAAATAGTTTATAATAATACGAAGTCTCGAACCCGGAAAATAATAAAAACTGAAAACGGTACCAAGAGTATACCAC
>CAZFSD010000045.1:0-2194 GCA_964521465.1 uncultured Candidatus Peribacteria bacterium
GTAACAGCGCACCTTATATTCAATATACCTACGCTCGCAGCCGCAGCATCCTGAAAAAAAGCGAAGAATGGAAAGATAAAAAAATCGACCGGGAGCGTCAAATCGACCTTTTCCAAGCCATCGAAAGCGACGAAGCAGGGCAGTCCACCGAGCAGGCCGGCGCCGCCCACAGCGAAAAACTCCTGAGAAAACTCATTCAATTCCCCGAAGCGCTCCTCAGAACCGCGCAGGAGTACAAGCCAAATCTGCTCTGCCAATACCTCTACGAACTCGCACAAACCTTCAACGCTTTCTACCACAGCGCCCCCGTCCTCCAAACCGAAAACAAGGAAATCCGAGCTCACCGCCTAAAACTCGTCCGCGCCACTGCCACAATCCTCGAAAAAGGCCTGGAACTGCTGGGGATCGAAGCACCGGAGAAGATGTAGAAACTGAGAAAGAGACTATTTTTATGCTTGAAAAATTGAAGTGAATCGTCCTTCACTTATGATTTTGATGACTTCCTCAGGAGAAAAAACTTCCCCATTCATAGTGACATACACCCCGGGAGCAAGGTCCTCAGATTTTGCCAGAGCATACCCTAAACTAAACGGCCCATCAGAAGGTGAGAAACCAGAAATAGGAATTACAGAGCCAGTCAGGATAATAGTTTGATCATGACGCTTGAGATGAGTCTTTAGAAAGCGCGCAGTATCCGGCATGGTATAGGTTCCATGAGTAATGATAATTTTGTCATGGGGACTCTCTTCAGCGGTTTTCAAAACGTTCCTTAGGTCTTCAATCTTCAGATCACGACTATCCTTCATGCAAATCGTCGTAAATTCAACATCACGATAAAGCTTGAGACTTGAAATGAAAGATGGGATAATCGATTCTTTATTAGGAACAGCAGTGTCCCTGCTTCCGTCATAGTGCGAGTCAATAGTACCCCCTGTTATAATGAAATGAATCGTGCGCGTGGCTGTATCTCCGACTTTACTCATATCTTCTTGTGGGTAAAATTATGGTCGTTAGTAGTATACACTCATTCGGAAACGAATGCCTATTCCCCCGTCCCATTCGAAGTTCCATGCTCATCCGACGGCGGAAATTTTTTCATCATGTCGTCGAAAAGTTGTTTCGATGGGCCGATTTTCTGCTGAATGATTTCGGCCATTTGCAGCGCGGTGGAGTGTGGCAAAAATACGCGCGCCGTCACGATTTTCTGCTCCGGACCCATGCCGACATAGAAAGTCAGGCACATGTCTTTTTCTGTCGTGATAATGAGCGCGTCGGTGGCGTGCACGCCTTTTGCCATCGCGTCGTCCATTTTGAGATTGATCGATTGTTGAGCCATATATCAGGGGGTTAAAATCTATGAAAAATCGCTTGTGCCCTCATTCTAGCACGATTTCACGCCGCCGACTTGGTTGATACAGCTCCATTGACGCTGCTCGGAAAGCACGCCCTCATCACCGTCCTGCGAATCTCGTCCACGACCGGGCTCTCCTTCGCGCACAATCGCACCACGCCAATGCCGCATTCTCTCAAGATTTTTCCCAGTTCCGCATCGATCGTGTCCTGCACATCACGAAACGCGTCGCGGCCATCTTTCACCGCACTCTTGCCGGTTTGTGTCTCGATCATGCGGCGAACATCGCTTCCAATCACCACAAAAGGATTCTCGAGAGCTCGATGAATCGTCAGGAATCTCATGTCATCCGCAAACATTGATCGCTTGCATTCGGGCGTCAGGAAGCCTTTTTCTGGATGTTGTTTTTGAATCAACAGTGAACGAACCTGCTGCGTTTGCGGATCAAAAACAATCTCAACCTTCACGTCGCTCATGAGCTCGCCGTCCGCACAAATCACATCACGAATTTCCTCAAGTCGCAAAATACGGCTATAAGACTGACGAATCCCATCCGTCAAAATCACACCACCCGGCTTGAGAAGTGCAATATTTTTCCTGATGCCCTCCGCAAAAGCCTGATGATCCTGATGCGAATCCGACCGAACCGCCGTAATCGCCATCGCCGACTCTCGCTCAAAATGCTCCAGCATATCATCAAAATCCCCCTGCACAAAGCCCTCCGGAGCCACCTGAATATATTTGCGCAAATCAAATGTGCGCTCCGCCTTCGCCCGTTCAGGGTGTCTCTCGCGTCGCGCGATATATTCCCGTTCGATTTCATGGGTGAATTTTGTGGAAAAA
>CAZFSD010000045.1:2294-6532 GCA_964521465.1 uncultured Candidatus Peribacteria bacterium
TTCGGCGAAAGTTTCCCGAGATACATCTGGAAAAGCTCAAAAACCTCCGGACCCAAATCCGCAAGCGTGTCCTGGTCAAATTCTCCACCGACGAGAAATTGCCTTCCAGGCTTCAAAAATCCCTCGATCCACGACTCCGGATTTGCCAGAAGTTCGAAAATATCATTGATGTCTACAGCCTGCGGAGGGTGCACGCTCACCGCGCCGACGGCATTCACATCGCCAATCCCCGCATCCCGCCTTTTCGCCAGCTCCACGCGCAAAGCCTGGCCCACGAAATACAGAAACTTCGCAAAATGCGGATCTTTTCGCCCGCGGTCATTCAAAAATTGCTGCATCGTCGTTTCGAGCAAAAAGTACAGAGCATTTCCGATGCCCTTCTGAGTCAAAGGCGAACCGGAAGCGCGTAAATCAGCCATAAAAGAGCCATCGCCCGGACCCTTGTGAATATGATCGCCATGACCGTACTCATTGACCAGTACACGCTCAAACGCTTCAAAACTTCGAATTCCCAAACTCCCCGCCGAACCCTCTTCTTTCCGATCCACCGACCAATCCGTCCACAGAACCGGAACCGCAATTCCCTGCTGGCACAACGCCACCGTCATTTTTTGAAACTCCGGTCCGCGATAATTTTTGGCTTGCTTTTGACCTGATTCACCGGGAGTACTTGTTCGTATCTCCGATAACTTCGCCAAATACGACGAAAGAGCATTGTCAGGTGCAGGATCCAATGTTTCTGGTTCAAGGTTTCTTCGTTCAAAATCCATAAAAAGAAATCATAAAAACAAAATCTAGAGAAATGTCATATGCACCACCATCCCCAAAAGTTTCGCATACTGTGAAAGAAACTCATTATCAAAAAGTTCCAATTTTCGATCTGGTCGCAGGTACAGTGAAAGGCTCCCTACCATTGCACCGCGGAACCGCAAAGGCACCAGCAAAAGCGAGCAGACGTTATTTTTTTTCGCGAGATAGGCCGATTGATAGCGACGATCTTTACTCACATCCAGAATTTTCAGCGGCGTATTCATGGAAAAAGCTTTCTCCGCAAGACTGCCCGAATACTGGATATGTGCCTTGCTTTCCCAATCCGCCGAAAGTCCAAAAAAAGACGCAATGTCGAGCGTGTCATGATCAGCCCGTTTCACACGCAAAACACACGCATCCACGCGTGTGAGCATAATCACCGAACTCACGATAAAATCCGCAATATATTTGCGATCATGCATCGCCGAAGTCCCGGTATCATCCACCGTCCGCAACATTTCGAAAATATAATCCATCTGTCGTCGAATCACGCCAAAACGATTATAGGCCTCCTGAATTTTCTCATACCGCAGAGACATTTCTTCTTCAAATTTTTTCTGCGAAGTGATGTCGCGCGCAATCATCAGCGTCTGTTTTCCATCAGTCCCAACCGGTGTCAAAGTTGCCGAGATGTTGATCGGTGTGCCATTTTTATGCTTCCCCAAAGTTTCGAAATGATACACCGTCGAGGTGTTTAATAAAAATTCCCGCATCTCCCGCACGGAAAAAAACATCGATAGTTTCTTGTCCATCACTTCCTCTTTGTTATAACCAAAAACAATGCGCGCACCTTTGTTCCACGATGTCACCCGTCCGCGATGATCAAAAGAAAAAATCGCATCACTCGCCTGATTCACCGCGCCGTTCAGCGCTCTTTCGCGCACCTCTTTTTTTCGAAGTTCCGTGAGATCGGTAATAATTCCGATCGTGCCACCATCAGGAAGCGGCGTCCCGCTGAGGAGAACGGGGAAAATTTCACCATCACGCGTGCGCAGATTTCCTTCATAGCTGGAAGAAATCCCCTTTTTGCGATGGCCTTCATTCACGCTTCGCACGCGCTCAGCACTTTCTTTGTCCCAAAAAATATACGACTCTTTCCCGATGATTTCCGAAAGTTCGTACCCCACCATCTCGCAAAATTTTGGATTCGCATACACCGTCCGTTCGCGGGAATCGCCCATCCACACGCCCTCATTCATGTGCTCCACGAGATGTTGATACAGAATATCACCCGCTACATTCGCGCCAAAAGGCCGGGAAGCATCAGCTGGCAATGTGCGGCTCGCACGGGTTTTTCTGATATTTTTTCTGAAAGGTGAATTTTTTTTGGAAGCCATGAAGACAAAAGTAAAAAATCAGGAAGTGGAAATCTCAATCATGTCACCTTCAGAAATCTCAGTATCAACGGAAGAGATGACGCCATTGATCCTCGCGCCCCGTGCAGAGTTTGCGAGTTTCGTATGAAGAAAAGAAGCAAAATCTCGAACGGTCGATTTCGCAGGGAGTTCAAAAAAATCCCCTTCATACGAAAAAAATGCCACTCGTTCACACGAAGCATCTTCGCCAAATTTCCTCGTCCATCGCAGCTCATCTCTTCGCACCAATTGAGACTCTTTTTTCTCAGCATAAAGCCAATGTGCCGCACGCCCATGTTCTGCAAAATCGTGCATCGTCCGTGTACGAATCTGGATCTCCGCCGCCAAATCCAAATCCGGGAGTACATGCGTCACTCCCGTATGCAGGCTCTGGTAGCCATTAATTTTCGGAACGGTAATATAATCCCGAAAAAAATCCGGCACCGGACGAAAAAGATCATGCATCATGTTGAGCACGCGAAAACACACATCTTCATGAGCATCGAGCACAATGCGAAACGCAAAAATGTCATTCAAGTCCAAATAGTGCTTCAATGGTCGCTTTTGAAATTTTCGATACACACTCGAGAAGCTTTTGTATCGGCCGCTGACTTCATAGTTCAAATGCATGTCTTTCAAAATTCGCTCCAAAACCCGCGTCACCGCACGAATCGTCTTCACGGATTTCTTTTTGTATGCAAGAAAGATCTTTTCGATGTGCTCATATTCCGCAGGATACACAAGAGAAAAACACAGATCATCCAGTCGATTTTTTTCCACAAAAAGACTCAATCGTTCCAGAAGCGGCGAAAGTACGGTGAGATACTGCTGCGCCAAATGTACCGATGTATCAGTACGCAAAGATTCCTCAAAAAACTGCAGAAATTCGGCGCAATTCCCAGAATTGTTTCGCATCATACGCCAAAAATACTCGAGAAGCGCCTCGCTATTTCGCGCAGAAGTTCGTGTCCTGCGCAAATACGAAATCCACCGACGATAGGTCTCCTGCGTACTCACGGCGCAGGAAGCACGAGATAAAGCCATAAAATGCGAAAAGAAGACTTTACTGTACCGCATCCCCCTCAAAAATTGCAAAAAAATTGAAAGATTTTATAATTCGATATATTTGACAAAAGAAGTGAATAAGTTAAAATAGCCGCCATTCAAAAGAACACACAAAGAACACAGATGAAAAACTCAGACCAATCCCCGGAAATCAGCTTTGCACAGCAAGCACAAGAAAAATATCGCGCATTCGCACGCGAAATGGTCGTGCGGCAGATGGAACGGTATCAAGCGCATCAAGCGAGTCAACAGACAGGAGGCCAGGAAAGAGAATCGAGGAACAATGTGCAGACGAACTCCACGGATCAGCCCTACCATTCACTGACAGAGATTTCGAGGATCATGAATCCGGATCTTCAGACTCTCAGCGGTGTCGATGTATCCCTGTGCCAGGGGGATATAACACTCGAAAGACTTGGCGAAACCACGGAAAGTTGGAAGAGGATATGTAAAAACGCAGATTTCTATTCTCTCTACATGCATCATGCAGTCCCGGAGATCTTCCAGGGTAAGGGCTGTAGGGTCATCATGTCTTCCGAAAGCGAAGAGGGTCCTCTGCAAAAATATAACAAGATGTTCTCAGTCAAAGGAAGGATGGATGGAGTACGCGGACCAGTATTTGAAGTTCTTTCATACATCATAAATCGTGAAAACGGAAAAGTGGAATACTGTGTTCGTGATGTTCATGTCGTAAGGCTTGAAACGATTGTTATAGCCTTTCGTGAAGCCGAGGCGGTAGCGGAAAGTCACAGGGAGTATTACGAGGTCGCAGCAGGAATTACGGAAGATGCACAGCGTGAGGTTATGGGGATGGAACTTCGCAGGCTCATAGAAGACCGAACAACAGAGGGGGAAATGCAGGAGATGGTAAGGGAGAGAGCCCTGAAAGTCGCCGGTGTAAACACAAAAAAGTACCAGCAATAGGCCAAAAAGAAGCACGACGCACCAGATCGGAAAAAACTACTGACAAACAGAAAAACTGTCGTTATAATGCGCCAGCAATCGCCC
>CAZFSD010000046.1:0-5761 GCA_964521465.1 uncultured Candidatus Peribacteria bacterium
AGCGGCGCCTCAAAAGCACTATCATCCACCTGCGGACCGCTATTGGCACCCGCGCTTGAGCCTGTACCCGAAGCGGTTCCATCGGCATTTTTGACGACATTCACCGGCTTCGTACTATCTTCTTCCCACTTTTTCAAAACATCCTCGACCTCCGCAATAGGCTTGGCGTACTTGGCGCGAGATCGTGCAATGATCTCTTGCGTCAAATCCTCTTCGAGGAATTGAATCGGCAGTGTACGGCCAGAAAAAGCGTCACGCACTTCACCCTTGATGGTCATTTTCGTATAAAATTCCTGCACGCCGAGGTTAATAATATCGCGCGCATCGAAGATCGGCGTATATTCTTTCGTCAAAATTTCTGCATCCTCAGCACCCACGCGAAAACTAATCATATTACCCACGTTTCCAAATACCGTTTTGCGCACGACATCGCTCAGCTGACCCATGTATTGATGTGCAATGGTCAAATTGAGCTTGTACTTGCGCGCTTCCGACAAAATTTCGGCAAAAGTATCCGTCGCAAAATTCTGAAATTCATCCACGTAAAAGTAAAAATCTTTGCGTTGTTCCTCCGGTGTATCCGCGCGGCTCATCGCCGCCTGTTGGATTTTCGTAATCACCATCGAACCGATCAAACTCGCATTTTCCTCACCCAGAATACCTTTTGAGACTTTCATGAGCAGAATTTTTTTGTCATCCATGACACGACGAATGTCAAAAGTGTTCACCGGCTGACCCACGATGTTGCGAATCATCGACGTCGACACAAATTGTCCAACTTTATTGAGCAGCGGAGTAATGGCTTCATTGTCAAATTTTTCACTCCAGCTCGCGAATTCATTCACCCAGAAATTCTTCACCACACTATCCTGAATTTTCATCACGATGCGCTGGCGATAATTTTTATCCGTCAAAATTTTCAAAATACTGAAAACCGTCGTGCCCGGAGTATCGAGGAGAGCCAAAGTCGTGTAGCGCAGCACATGCTCCAATCTCGGCGTCCAGTTCGCACCGAACAGCTTTTTGAAAATATCAATAAAGCCGATCGTAATACGGATTTTCATCTCTTCGGAAACTTTTTCCAAAGGATTAAAAGCAATCGGAAATTTCGCATCACTCGGATCGAAATAAATCACATCATCCATGCGTTCTCGCGGCACATAGCGAAGAATGTTATCTACCAGATCTCCATGCGGATCCAAAACCGCAATACCATGACCTCGTGCAATATCTTCCGCGATCAAAAGTTCCAGCAATTTCGATTTTCCGACACCACTTTTCCCCACGACATAGAGATGTCTGCGGCGATCGAGGCGATCAATTCCAAACGGCAAAAACTGTTGATGATAATTCGTCGTTCCAAAAATCGACACCGAACCATCGGTTGCATGCGGCAAATTCTGGGGAGGTTCAGCCTTGCGCGAGAGTACATGCGCGATGTGCGGTGTGTGATCCGGATTGGGAAAATGATAAATCGTTGCCAATTCCTTCATACTCAAGCGGAAAGAATTGCCATGGGAACGATTATGGAAACGGCTCAGATTTTCGCCAAGATTATTCATCCCGCCGATAGAAAATTGATTATAATCCACTTCATTAAACTGATAAAAAGCCTTCGCGATGCTCAGAAGTCCGGCCTTCGCATCGTCCACCGAGCTCGCAGCGAAGCCCAAACCAATCCCAACCTCGAAAGCATGCTCGCTCGCCTTTTGCACGATATTGCCATGTTCCTCAGCATAAAATTCCTTCTTCCCTTTGAGTCGCACATAATCTTTCAATCGGAAAATCTTTTTAATTTTGCTCCATTTCATTTGCCAGGATCTCTTAAAATTCAAAAGCCAGTTATCGGTCAGCGGTCGGATCGACATTTGAATCCACGCCATCTGATCCTGATGCAGCTTTGACATCACCGAAAAAAGCGTCGAAAGACTCTCATCTTCGAATTTTGTATAATTGCGTAGTGGATAAATGTCAGATTTCAAAAGACTCATCTCCGTGCCCACAATCGCCTTCCCCTTGAGAAAAGGAAAATCCAGATAATCGTGAATCTTGAGAATTTCCGAGTCGTGATAGTTCGCGTACACAAGGCTTTCCACCACCTGCACGAGCTGTTTCGGCACCGCAAAAATAAAATACACATACTCATGATGCGCATACATCTCCATGGAAATCTCCTGCTCCGGAATCGCATTATAAATTCCCAATAAAAACTGTTCGAACTGCACCTCCGGACGAGTATGAAAACCGTGTCCGTACGGAACTTTGATGTGAAAAAATATGAGATTTTCCTTATTCATAAAGCAAAAAAACTACTCACACCATTATACCACATTTAATAGATCGCTTCCAGATAACATTTTTCGCAATAAACAGCTTCAGGCCGTTCGGGCGAATAGGGCGTCTGAACTGCAGCTTTGCATCGATCACAGGTGCGAGCCCACAGAAATCGCGGATTTTGAAGTGAAACTCGCTGACGGTAGCGACAATTCGAGCAGATCCGCGGCACGGCAATACCGATACGACGATAAAAAGCCAATTCCTGAGGGATGATTTTATAATGTTTGCCACAGCTCTCGCAGGAGAGTATTTGCCGCACAATATCGTCCGAAGTCTCCTCAATGCGCAACGGCGCCTTCACGACAGGCCCATGATACGCGCTTTGCATGTCCTCATCCCTCCACTGAAGCCCACCATTCACGACATTCTCGCGACTGAGCGGATAATACTCTTGCGCCACCGTTTCATTATAGGAAAAAGTCGAAAGCCACATCGGGAAAAATTCACCCCACTCGCCTGCCCTCTTCATGTGTTCGATAATTTTCGGAACCAGTATTTCATATTCCTCTTTCGTATATTGCTTATTCAAAATGCAATACTGTTTCCGCTGCAGCCCCGCACACCCAAAAAGATCATGGCTATTGTTGCATTCATAAGCGTAATACGAAAAACTGAGATTGCTGCTCGTAAAAATAAAAGCATCATTTTTGTAATATCCACCGCCACAAACTTCATACAGCAATTCGCTGCAGCCCGTTCGGTTGGCATCATGCGTATCTTTGCATTCCAAAACATCGTAACTGAAAGAACAATCCTGACTATCGCGAACATCGAAGCAACTCCGGCAATTTTTCGAATTTTCGAGATCATCACCACTGCATTCCTCACAGTTCGACATGCGTATAGCAGGATGAGGATGAGCTAATTTCAATGCGTTTAATTTCTCTAAAACAAGCGACCGATTTTCTTCTCGAAGAAGCTCTGCCACTTTTTCCTCGTATTCTTCTTTCGAATATGGCTCGTTGAAAATGTAATATTCTTTTTTACGCAGCCCCACGCAGCCAAAACAATGATTGCAACCACGGCAATCGTAACAATACGAGCACTCACTCATGTTTTTGCAATCATGGCAAAAACGGCAGCGGTATGTCTGAAAACAATCCACATTCATGAAATCCAATTCACCACGAGAACAAAAAGAGCAATCCAAACAATTCTTCATGTAATAACACCAGTTCGAATACATACAGTCCTCCATGAAGCCCGATCCAAAGGTCAAATAACAATTTTTCGAATCATTCTGGCAGTTCGTGTACTCAGAATTTTCATTCTGAAAAACCAGCACCGAAGCCTTCGGAACCGCCAAGAGTAATTCCTGATACTGCTCAAAAAAAGGCCGATTGAAATCGAAATCTCGCCCATACACGGTCCCATCCCACGCATCACTCCACCAGGCATCACGATCATAAACTTTGTACGGCTTGTCCGGAGAATACATCGAAACGATCTGTTTCCCGGTAAGATCACATTTTCGATGATACAAATTGCGCTCATTCCGAAAAGAAAGTCGCCTCTGCTGTCGGCACTCCGGACACAAAGTCGGCGCCGGAATTTGATATCTCACATGACCAATCACCGGCGAAACTTTGTCATAAAAAGCAAGATCGTCATCGGTGACGATGAATGAAATTTGGCATTGTTGACAGTTTTTCGTGAGCATAGGGATTTAATAAACCATTTCCAGATAACATTTTTCGCAATAAATTTTCTCCGGCCTCTCCGGCGAATAGGTACTTTTCAGTGGAGTCGCGCACTGTGCACACGTACGATCCCACAAAAAGCGCGGATTGTGTAGTGCCGCACGCTCAGCCGCACGACAGCTCGGACACGCACGCGCCACCGGCATATTCATCGTACGATACATCGCCAATTCCTGCTGAATCACACGGTAGTTTTTTCCGCACGCATCACACACCAAAATCTGCTGCACGATGTCATCACTCACATCCGCAATATGATCAGGAATTTTCACATTCACGCCATCATATCGCCCAGCCTGCGAATCACCTTTCCATCGCGCCCCAATCAAACTCGCTTGCTCCTGAGTCAAAGGAAAATAGTCTTGCGCCACCGTTTCATTGTATCCAAACGGCGAAAGCGACAAAGGAAAATATTCTCCCCATTCGCCAGTCGACTTCATATGCTCAATGATTTTCGGCACGAGCACCTCATATTCCTCTTTCGTATACTGTTTATTGAAAATGCAATATTGCTTCTTGCGAAGTCCCACGCACCCAAAAAGATTATTGGAATCATAGCAGTACTCACTGTAATTCACATACTGCGAGTGAAAAACGATAAGGCTAAAATTCACCGCATACGTCCCAATCGTCCCCAAAACCTGATAGGAAAGCTCTGGTTTGATGTACATATTGCAGCAGTCGCGCACATCTTTCACTTCCACACCCACGGAAAGATACTGACAATCTTCGCTATCATTCACATCAAAACAGTCCGTACAATTTTTACAGTTCGTCAAATAATCGCCCGTAGAATTTTCAGAGTTCACGATATTGGCATACATATGAGCTCTTTTTGCCCGAACTTCCTCGAAAATTTTCTTCGCTTCTTGAATCTTGGCATACGATCCGAGATATTCCTGAACTCGAGCAAAATACTCCTCTTTCGCCATCGGCTCATTCATGAAATAAAATTCCTTGTTATTCAAATTCGTGGAAAGGAAGCAGTTCTTACAGCTTTTGAGATTTTCAGAAAAATAACAATCATGACAATTCTGACTGCTGTAGAGAAAAGCGCATTGATAACAATTTTTCACCGAAAAACAGCCATACAGAAGCTCAGAGGTATACGCGTTATCCGAGTCCATCACATTGCGACAATTCTGCACCAGCTTGCCATAATAACAATCTTCACAATATTCAGAACAGTTTGTGAGATAGCAATTTTTCGAATACGCCGTACTCGTCACAAACGGAGAATTCTCATTCGCCAATTGGATCAGTTGAATGCGTGGAACCTGATTGTGCAACTCCGCAAACTGCTCAAAAAACGGCCGCGTAAAGTCAAAATCTCGCCCATACGAAAGGCCGTCCCAATCATTCCCCCACCATTCTTCATGCGAATAAATCGTCAAATCCTTCCCCCAAGAATTATCCGGTGAATACAGCGAAATAATCGACCGACCCGAAAGCGAAGATTTTGCATAATACAAATTCTGCTCATTCCGATGCCCCGTCCGCTGCTGCAACCGACAAACAGGACACAAAGTCGGCGCCGGAATCGCATATTTCACCCCACCAAACACTGGCGAAACCTTGTCATAAAAAGCCAGATCGTCATCGGTGACGGTAAATTCCGTATGGCATTGTCGGCAATTATTCGTGATCATTTTTTTGAAAATTAAGAATGTGAAAATTAATAAACCGCTTCAAGATAGCACTTCTCACAATACACTTTTTCCGGA
>CAZFSD010000047.1:0-5558 GCA_964521465.1 uncultured Candidatus Peribacteria bacterium
GCAAAAAAATGGCTTACGAGCTTGCGTTGCGGGGCGCGTCGAAGAAGCGGCGCAGCGTGAGGTCGTCGTGAAGCCGTGGGATATTACCCTGAAGAGTGATGCGTTTCAGTTGGGGAAATGAGACTTTCTTATGCCTGATTTTCCAATTGCTTCAATAAGTCGTCCATTACTTTTTCTTCGCTGCCTTTTTCGCGTTTTTCTGTCTGTTTTCGCGCCAGCAGAATCACCTTTTTGATGATTTCAATATCGTGGTTCACTTTGTCGATTTGTTGCTGAAGATCTGTCATTAAAATTTAGTTTTTCCTGTAGGATTTAAGCCAATCATTGGCGTCTTTGGCAATCTCCTGATCGGGATCTTTGGCTAGAATTTTAATCGCTTCCGTCGGAACGCATTCACGCTCCAGAACAAAACCGTCAACAGAAATTATTTCACTTCTTACATCTCGATCAGGATCTTTTGCAAGTTTTATAAAAATATCTTTTGGGGTATTGTCATTTCGCGCTATACCTCTCCGGATATCTGTATTCTTTTCTGCGGCCAGGGACCTCAAAATATACGGGTTTTCTGATTCAAATGCCATGGCAATCAAGTCTTCAGTGGCTGTTGAGCGTATCGATTCATCCTTATCATTTTTCAGGATTTGTAAAATTTCAAATGGAGGCATAGGCATTGCCTCTACAAAAAATAACGATCGTACTTTTACATCAGGATCCTGGGCAACGGTTTTTAAGAGTTTTATATCACTACTGTCCATCATCATCTTGTAGAAAGCCTCTTTACGAACATCAGCGTCTTTATCTTTGGATAATTTTTGACGAATATTGAGAGGAGTAGATAATGTACCAGCAACTAAACGACGAATAAATGGTTCTGGATCATTCGATAATTTCGCCAACACATCAGCAGGAGCAGTCCTGGTTACTGCCATTTCACGTATTTTATGATCTTTATCCTGCGAAAACATTCGCAAAACATCTTGATTGAGAATGATCGGAATGAGACCGTCAGTGTCATAATTCCAATTTTTTATTATTGATTTTGCAAGGTCTGGAGGAACTGTAGGGTTTGACATGATCGTCGCACAGGCAGCAGGATAATGAAGCGGGGCAACAAATCGAAGTACCGATTCATCTGTTGTGGTCTCCAGGACATTCAAGACATCCCGTACCGGAATTTTTTCTAAGGCTTTCTCAAAATCCCTCTTTGTAAAGAGCGCATCTCTTAACTGCTGCTCAAGTTTATCCGCGCCGGAAGTTTCTTTTCCTTTCTCTATTTTTTGACCTTCCTGTGGAGGCAACTTATCAGGTGGTGCCTCACGAAAAGAGACGCGTGAATACAAAATGGATGAGCTGCGGCGAGAATAATGATGAAGAAGCATATATTTTGCTTTTAGTTTTTTATTTTTTGGAGGTGCCGTCTGGCGATACTTCCAAGTATCATTGTAGCAGAGAGAGAGAGAGAGAATGCAAGTGAAAAAATGAATATTATACTTGGCGGCAAGGGTCAGTTTTTTTGCTTCTGCTTTGTAATAATGTTTATTTGCCGCTGAAACCAGATCGGATATTTTTGCAGACAGTGCTGGAACAGTTTTTTGTTGATCTTGTCGAACCATTTATTCTGAAGTTTTAATGAACGTTTTCCAAGGCCTATCAGATAGAGCTCATCAAGCAGGGCTTTTTCTTTTGTGGCCATAAGCGCATTTCCCATAATTTCGTAGCCAAAATAGCAATCTGGACTGATGCGTGAATACTCTAAAATTTTTCCTGATGTGGAGATTTTTTGAGATTTTGTGGTGGTGATCAGTGTTACTATTTCTGGAATTTGATCAATCACATTATGGTGATAGAGCGCATATTCCAAGGAAATATAGCTCGGTCTTTTTATTTCACAGGCCAAAGATTCGTAATCAATCTGCTGCAGGTTGAAACAGTAATAACTGCGCATAATCCTCTGAAGTGTGCCATTTTTTGTGAATCTATGGAGTATAATTGGCAAACTTTTTTTGTCACCATCAAATAATTTTTCAATGTCCTGTATTGAAAAATACGTCTTTGGGATGAGCTTTAATTTTTGGATGAGATTGCGTGTTTGCATATTTGATCGATGATAGGCCAATGATTTTTTGGCAGGAATCTTTTGAGTTCGCGCTTAAATTCAGCTTCCTGAAAAGGAAATATGATTGGTGGAGTGAATATCTTCCTCTGGATATTCATCAGGAGCCAGAGATCGAACCAATCGCGCGGCTGTTTTCTTTCTTTGATGGCTTCAATTTTTGCTTTTTCCAGTGAAGCAATAGTGATGGTCTGAATGAGGGGTGAAAAATTTGAACAGTCTGAGTGCAGAAGTCTGTATTCAGACTGAATGCTGGCATTTTTTTTGCAGATTTCTATCTTGATGTGTCTTGGATGCTTCAAGGCCTGATGACGTATCTTCATGACTCCCAACAATGTATTTCTTTTCATTTTGACCTCATTCAGAGTCAGTGTTGGATATTTTTTGCAGATGTTTTCCAGGAGTTTTTTGAGCTGACTGGCGGTTATTTTTTTGATCATCAGGAAGTCCAGGTCTTCAGAAAAACGCGTGCCATTGTAGGCAAGCCGCAATGCTGTTCCGCCGTAAAAAATCATTTTTTGAGCTATGTCGCTCTCGCTGAATGCCTGCAAAATCACCATTTCGTAATATTCTCTGAGAATATACTCAGGTGCGATTTTTATCTTTTCTACCAAAATCTGGAGATTTTGTTGATCCATGAAAATTATCAAAATTGTTAAATTTCCAGGATCAGTATAGCATGGATTTTTATGTAAATCCAGTCCGTCGTACCTGTTGAAAGGCGACATCGATGCTGTGGGCAATAATATGATGCTCTTTGCAGAGCGGGGCGAGATATTTTGGATCGTGACTATGGGCAAGGGAAAATCGCTGTGTGTGATGAATTTCTTCTGCCGGTTTTTTGCAATTTTTCATCGAACATTTTTTGCCGTGTTCTTCTGTGAGAATTTTTCGAATTTGTGCTGGGATGTATCGTGATTTTGTTTCTTGTATTTCATGAGAAAGTGCCTCTTTCTTTTGTGCGATTTTCTCTTCTCTCTCGTTGAGCATTTGTACAATAAGTGCATTGATGTCGATTTCTTTTTCTTGAAGTTCTAACAATCTTTGTCGCACATCTTCTGATAATTTTAATTGAGGTTGTAATTCAAGTTTTTGCTCGGGCAAATTTTCGAATTCAAGATTATTTTTTAATTTTGTCATTATTCGCTCATCGCGCACAAAAGTTTCAAGTGCCTTTTTTGGTAAAATTTGAACTTGCTGTGCCAAAATCTGCGCGTTTTCTCTTGTTGCAATTGATGTTACGCGCGCTAATTTCTGAAAATTGACGGATCCACTTTGAAAAACAGCCATGAGTGCGGGCTTGTCTTGCAAATGTTCGTCGAGTCGCAGCACTGTGCGAACCTGATCCTGTGTCATGCCTGCAAGCCTTCCAGCAAATTCAAAGATTGATGAAAAACCTTTCTGCACGTGCAGATTCCGACGCTGTACTTCCGGTAAAAGCGCAGCAAATTTATTGCGCCAAAGACGGGCCTGCTGTCCGTATTTTTGACAAAGTTCAAATAGCTCCTGATCGGTCATAGAGAATACAATTACATGATGATATCCAAAAATATCATTATCGTAAGCTATTTTTCAAGTAAATGGTGTGGAAATTCTTACCTATTGTTTTGCGACATAATTTAGCTGCTCGCAAGACCAGCCGAGTCGGTATCCATATACATCAGTACGCTTTTTCCATGTAGCACTTTTCGCAGAGGATTTTTCCTGGCGCTTCTGGGGCGTAGGTTGTCCAGATTTGCTTTTGGCAATTTTCGCATGAGCGTTGCCAGAAATTGCGCGGATTTCTGCGGTGAAATCGATCGAGATGGCGCTGGGTTGGATGGCGTCTTGGAAGTGGAATTCCTTGTTGGCGATAGATTTTGAGTTCTTGTGGAGTGATTTTGAAAAGCTTCCCGGTGATTTCGCATTCGATGACGGCGCTGAGAATATCGTCGCCGATGTCTTTGATGTTATCAGCGAGCTTTTGAGCGGGAACTGTCAGCGTCACTTTTGGCATTGGCGTTTCATATTCGTCCCACCAAAGACCTTGCGCATGAGCTTGCTCCTGCGTGAGAGGGTAATACATCTGTGCGGAACTTTTGTTGTAGCCGTAGGGTGAGAAAGTGAGCGGGAAAAATTCGCCAAATTCGCCGGTTTTTTTCATATGCTCGATAATTTTTGATACGAGCTCTTCGTATTGTTCTTTTGTATATTGCTTGTTCAAAATACAATATCGTTTTTGCTGCATCTGGACACAGCCAAAACAGTCTTTTGAACGCTCCATGTAAAAGCAATAGAGCAGGTCGGAGGAATTCATGTGACAATTGTCGCAGAAGAGCAGATGATAGCTGTTTTCGCCGGAGATGGAACATTCGTAGGACTCCTGGAGATTGGTGCCGTATTGATAGATGTCGTAGCAATTTTTGGCGCCGAGGACGGCTTGATAGCAGTATTTTGCGTCTTCTACATCTTCGCAGTCGAAACTGTAGATCGTGTTTTTGCAATTGTAGAGGTGATTTCCGAAGGAATTTTCGAGATTGTGTCCCTGAAATTCTTTGAAAGAATGTTCTTTTTCGAGCTCCTGGAGCCGCTTTCTGCATTGTTGATATTGGGCGTATGAGCCGAGATCGATTTCGGCCATTTTCTTCTCGTATTGCTCTTTGGTGAGTTGCTGATTTTCGAAACAGAATTCTTTATTCCGAAGACCGACGCAGAGAAAACAGTTTTTGCAGCCAATGCAATCACGGAGGAAGGCACTGGAATTACAGGAAATACAATCCTGGCACGCCTTGAGATCGTAAGATTTATGCACATCGACGCAGTCATAACACAGCTCAGAGTGGAGATTGTAAAAACCATCGACGCAACAGACATTTTTCTTGAAACCATAGCCATAATAGCAGTCTTCGCAGAAGTCGGCATGCATGATGAGATAACAATTTTTGCAGGAACCGGCGAGGTGGATGTAATCGGAATTGACATTGGTTCCCTGAACGCTCAGCGCGATGGCTGGAACTTTTTTCCTCAACTCTGCCAGTTGTTCAAAAAATGGCCTCTTGAAGTCGAAATCTTGGCCGTAATCGTTCGCATTCCACTTATCACTGTGCCAGCAATCACGGCAATAGATCGGCTGATTGCTTGCTGGAGAATAACTCGTGAGCGTATTTTTCTTGCAGAGGTGACACTGAGAAGGATAGAGATTTTGCTCATTTGAAAGTGCTAATCGTCGCTGCTGCCTACAATGCGGACAATGTGTTGGTGGTGGAATTTTGTATCGCGTGTTGTTGAAAACTGGGGATACTTTTTCGTAAAAATTGAGATCGTCGTCGGTGATTTCGAATGGTGCGGAACAGTGAACGCAATTTTGATTCATGAAAGTTTTTTGTCGGATTACCGTTTATATTTCCCCGCCATTTCGTCGCTCACGATTTGGCTGTTTTTCATGGCGATGACGCGTTTTCCGAGG
>CAZFSD010000048.1:0-5302 GCA_964521465.1 uncultured Candidatus Peribacteria bacterium
CATTTCGTCGCTCACGATTTGGCTGTTTTTCATGGCGATGACGCGTTTTCCGAGGCTGTCGACAATTCCTTCGTTGTGGGTGACCATGATGACGGTGGTGCCGTTTTTGTTGATTTTGAGGAAGAGTTTGAGTATTTCTTCGGTTGCGGCAGGGTCGAGATTGCCGGTAGGTTCGTCGGCGATGAGGAGGCTTGGGTGCGCGACCATGGCTCGTGCGAGCGCTACTTTTTGCTTTTCACCGCCGGAAAGTTCGTGGGGAAAACATGTTTCTTTGTCTTTCATGCCGACGAGGTAGAGAACTTCGAGGACGCGAGCGTGGATGTAGGCGTCGTGATTTTTCGTCATTTCGAGTGGAAGAGCAACATTTTCGAAGACGGTTTTTTTGGGAAGAAGTTTGTGATCCTGAAAAAGAATACCGATTTTTTGGCGGTAATTGGCGAGTTCGTGGTGATCGAGTTTCGTGAGATCTACGCCATCAATCGTGACTTCGCCCTGATCGGCTTTTTCGGCTCCGATAAGGACATGGAGGAGTGTGGATTTTCCCGCGCCGGTGGGACCAATGATGCACACAAATTCCTCGGGTCGAATCGTGAGATTCACGTTTTCGAGGGCGACTACTTTTCCGTATTGTTTGGTGACGTTTTTGAGTTGGAGCATAAATTTTATCGGTGGAATTTTTCGTGAACTTCGCGGAGGCGTTGATTCGTGAGATGTGTGTAGATTTGGGTCGTGGTTATACTAGCATGGCCGAGCATTTCCTGCACGGAGCGGATGTCGGCACCGTTGATGAGCAGCTGCGTGGCGAAACTGTGACGGAGCGTGTGGGCGGTGACGCGCTTGATGATGCCGGCCTTGCGGGCGTAGGTGCGAACGATGTTTTCGATGCTGACGGTGGTGAGGCGGCGAGACTCGCCTTTGAGAATGTCGGTGGAATCTTGGCCTTTGCTCGCCTTTTTTCCACGCTTGTGATTGAGGAAAACGGCTTCGAAATTATCTTTGCGAGCGTTCCAATAGGCGGCGATTTTTTCGGCGGCTTGTGGTGAGAGGAAGACGATTCTCGGCTTGCGACCTTTTCCGCGAACCATGAATTCTCGGCGAATAAGGTCGACTTGTTTGCGATTGAGGGCTGCGAGTTCGCTCACGCGGAGGCCGGTTGCAAATAGCGTTTCAAGGATGGCGCGGTCACGAATTTTCTGAATTTCTTCACCCTGAACCTCTTCGAAAATGCGCTCCAATTCCTCACGCGTGAGAAATTCGACGGTGCGAGCGGGGATTTTACTGAGTTCTATTTTTTCCGGAGCGAGTGTATCTACATCTTTTTTCACGAGATATTTGAGAAATGCGCGCAGAGCGATGATGTGATAGTTCTGGGTTTTTATTGAGAGTTGCTGATCTTCTTCGCCGAGGCGATTGAGGTGGAGACGGAATCGTTGAATGGTGTCGAGATCGATATTCTTCGGGTCGATATCTCCCGCGAATGTAATGAATCGTTTGAGATAATGCCGATAATTGACGATTGTGCGGAGCGATTGATTTTTTCCCACTTCACAATGCTCGAGAAATTCGTCGATGTGCTTCTGGAGAAGTCCGGATTTTACTGCGCTTGCGTTCTTTGCCATGGCTTCATTGTACTTTTTTTGGGGTTGCGGACAAGTTTGTAGTACTATTGGCTCATGATTTTCTTACGGCAGCAGATCGAGGAGCGGGAAAAGGCGGGTTTGGCGCCATATGCGGTGAAGAGTGGCGAGTCACAGGGGCGTGTTTTTTTGCAGAAAGAAGATGATTATCGGACTTGCTTTCAGCGCGATCGGGATCGGATTATTCATTGCAAGGCGTTTCGCAGATTGCAGGAAAAGACACAGGTCTTTGTGGCGACGGAGGGAGATCATTATCGCAATCGCATGATCCATTCGGTGGAATGTGCACAGATCAGCAGGGGACTGGCTCGGGGACTTGGTCTCAATGAAGATCTTTGTGAGGCGGTGGCGCTCGCGCATGACCTGGGGCATCCGCCTTTTGGGCATGCGGGTGAGCACGCGATGAACGAAGTCATGCATGGCTTCGATCTGCACTTCGAGCATAACGAACAGAGTCTTCGAATTGTAGAACATTTTGAAAAAGTATTTCCGGATTTTGATGGACTCAATCTCACAAAAGAGGTTCTGGATGGCTTACTCAAGCATCACACGCCGTATGATCGTCCGAAGATGGCGTTTACTTTTTCGGCGCACCTGGAGGGACAAGTTGTGGATTTGGCTGATGAAATTGCGTATACGAGTGCGGATATTGACGATGGGCTCCGATCGGGAATGTTCAGCGTGGAAGAAGTTGATGAAATTCCTCTGCTCCGCGAGATTCTTGGGGGAATTGATCGCGTGGCTCTTGCGCGCTCTCCGGCTGCGGACGAGCTTGTGCGACAGCAACTTTCCAGCAAGCTTCTCAATCGCATGGTGATGAATGTTTTTGAAACTTCACAGGAAAATCTCGCGAAGGCACAGATTGCAACGCTGGCTGACGTGCAGGCTTACAATGGCATCCTTGTTCGCTTTTCTGATGATTTTCGGGCGAAACTTGATATGGTTCGAGGATTTCTGATGCGGCGTTTTTACTATAGCCCAAAAGTGCAGGCACAAACGGATCATGGACAAAACATTATTCGTGGGCTTTTTTCTTTGTATATGAATCGATCGGAGCTTTTGCCGGAGAAATTTCAGAAAATGATTGTGGCCGGAGAGCGCACGGAAATTGTCATCAAGGATTATATTGCGGGCATGACGGATCATTTTGCAGAGGAGGCTTTTGCACAGAATAGCGGTTCGCGTTTTGCCTGAAGTTCGATGAAGTGCTAGTATTGCGCCGATGTACTGCCCAAAATGCAAACATACCGATACGAGTGTGCTCGATTCCCGCCTGACACAGGAGGGAAAGGCGATTCGTCGAAGACGACAATGCGACAAATGTCAGCATCGTTTTACGACTTTTGAGCGGATGGAGATGAGTACTTTCATGGTGGTCAAGCGCGATGGATCTCGTGAGTCGTACAGTCGCGAGAAAGCAGAACGGGGACTGTGGCGTGCGTGCGAAAAACGATCCATTACCCAGCAGCAAATTGATAGCGTTTTTAATGAACTCGAAGAACATTGGTCTTCGCAGGGGAAAGAGGTCCCGAGCCAGATGATCGGCGAAGGAATTATGGATCGACTGCGTAAAATGGATGATGTGGCGTATATTCGCTTCGCTTCGGTCTATCGACAATTTCGCGATTTGGAATCGTTTAAGAAAGAAGTACAGAAACTGCTCGACTGAAACATTTACTGTTTTGCAACTTTTTTTGGCTCTTTTTGAGCCTGCCCTCCTTCTTTTTTGGCGCGTTCTCTCTCTTTTTGAGCTTTTTCTGCTCTTTTTGCTTTTTGTCGCTCTTTTTCCTGTTCGAGTGTTGGAATTCTATCGCAAAGTCTTTCTTGACCCTGGTAACTCCCATCCTGCTCGAAATGCAACTGCCCGAGGGCTCCCTCTCTGTATTCCTGACACATGAGCTTCGCATCTTTCGGATCCTCTCCTGCCAGAATCATGAGTGCATCGCGTTGTGGCAAAAACCTCTGAAGAGGCTTTCCCTCTGCGCAGGCATTACAAAAATCGTCGGCGATTGGACCGAGAACTTTCAATATTTTTTCGCGGTGCTTCGCATCTTCGATGATGGGTTCGACACTCTCCCTTGTTCTTTCAAAGCTGCCAATCGCTACGGCTGCGACGACGAGTGTCGTACTTGCGATCCTACCAACTCCACTGTGAATTTCTGAAATTTTTCCCATGGGATATTTGCATCATAAAGCCATATTTTTGGCGAAGGTCTTATAATGCTTCTCTTTTTATCGTATGTCAAGTTATTTATTGACAATAATCAGCTTATAAGTTATAATTATATATTCAAAAACAAAAATAAATAACACCTTTTTCCATGGCTCGCCGTCGCTTTTCCCGCTCTTCGTACCGCTCACTTGTTGCCGGATTTCTGGCAGTTTTGGTCGCTTCCGGGAGCGTTGCTTTTTTTTCGCATTCGTCTGTTTCGCAGTATTTGGAAGCGGCGGTTTTGCAAAAGTCACGACTCGTGAAGAAGGTAACGGGTATCGATGATATCACTCGCCGTACCGGTGAGCTTCGTCGTTATCATACCAATCGCGGGAAGCTTTTGGGTGATGCCACTGCCAATGACCCTGAAAATGCAGCGGATGCTGTGGATGAAGCCCCTGCTGCGCCAACGGTAAAGACTCCTGTAGTACCTGCTCCTGCACCAAGCTCTACTGCGGCGGATACCTCCTCTGCGGTACCTGTCACTTCTCCGGCGGGAGTTGATTGCACTTTCGACGCAACGCTCAAGGCTCACTATGACGGAGAACTCATGGCGGAAGAAAAAATGTATAGCGCTGACCCTGAAACCTATGTTCGTACTCGAATTACCGTGCGCAATAAGAGTAATGTCCCCTGGTTTTCTGATGCCAGTGGATGTGGCAACGGTGCGACGACGGTCATGCTCGGCACCAGTCGCGAACGCGATCACGCCAGCCGTATGTATGTGAGCTACAAAGATAGCGGATGGATTTCCAATAATCGCATCTCCCTCACCACGCCGCGCGTGAATCCTGGCGAAACAGGAGTTTTTGAATTTGTCGCTTTTGTGCCAGAAACACCGGATGTTTATCGTGAATATTTTACGGTTGTGATTCCCGGCGTGCAGTGGATCGACAAATCCGAGATTTCCGTGGATTATCTTGTGGGTGAGCCGTATGATCAGTCGACTCTCATGAAGAAAATCAATTATCTCAACGACTCTTCTGCCGGAAGCGTGATTGATTTCGATGCTCCGCGAAGTTTCGAAGTGGATCTTTCTGACCAGACCACGACCGTGAAATTGGGCGATTATGCTGTGCGCCGATTCTTGATTAGCTCGGGCGCGAAGAAACATCCGACTCCCGTTGGAAATTATAAAATCCTCTTCAAGCAACAATGGCGTATTGGCGCTGCCGATCCGTACTATATCATGCCAAAATTCATGGCTTTTCGACCGGATGGCTATGGCTTCCATGGACTTCCAAGTTTGAGTAATCGTGAATTACGAGCCCGTATTCGCGCGCTCGGTAATGACACCCCAATCCCTGTCGAATGGCTCGCTTCTGATGTCATGTGGACAGAAGCTCTCGATCATCTCGGCTCTCCGCGCAGCCACGGATGTGTGCGCTATGGACCAAATGACATCGATTTCGTTTTCGACTTTGCTGAGGTCGGAACGCCGGTGATCGTGAGG
>CAZFSD010000049.1:0-1389 GCA_964521465.1 uncultured Candidatus Peribacteria bacterium
CAAATCGTGAAGAAAAAAGTTCAAATGATGAGAGGCGATGGAAGATCATAAAGATGGCGGGCTAGAGAGAATAAAAGAGAGAAAATTATGAGCTGAGCGTAAATCGTCGAGCTGTTTTTTTGGAAGATTTTGCGTGTTTCGGAGCCAGAAAAGCCTCACGACGAGCGGTAATATCCATGAGGGCAATCGTCGATAAAAGTGCAGAGATATGCGCACTATCGTGGTGCAATTGTCGAAGCGCACTCGGCGTCAAAGTACCGGCAGGGAAAAATCCACCGCAGTGTTGAAAGAATGACGCAATGCGATCCGCTTCTTCTTTCAAAGGCTTCAATTCGCGTTCGATGGTACGAAGATCTGTTTCATTTTTGGAAGAAAAAACTCGTGCCGAAAGGCCATCTGCTCGTTTTATGTTCTTTTTGAGAAAATCAGCACTCTCTCGCAGGAAGTTTTTCCCGCCTTTCACGAGAGCGCGACGGACAGATTCAAAAGACTTTGTTTTTCCGAAGAAATCAGCAAAAAGAGCAGCCCGAGCATCATCCACAAAAACAGAAGGAAGAACGGCAAGAAATTGGAAAATCGTGCGCTCCCCTTTGACGGAAGTCTTTGGGAGTTTTACCTGTTGAGCACGATCAGGATTGGCTCGGTAAGGATCAAGACTATAATCAAAAAGGAGAACACTGCGATCATAATCACTGTAGCTGTCCACAAGTTTGGCATAGTCAACTTTTGTTCCTGAGGCAATTTTCAAGAGTTTCTGATATTGGCGAAATGCCTCCAGATAGTAAATGCGAACCTTATCGTCCTCGATTTTTTCACGAGTCGCATGGCGGTAGAGAGAGGCGAACGATGCAGAGTTGCGAGGAGACATAGGATTTTGTTTTTATGATTGAGTATGAAGGAAAGTGCCCAAAGGGCGCATTTTTTATGTGTCATTCAATTGCGATTCAAGATCGCTCATGATGGTTTCATCTTCGCTGCGGGAAGTATTCTCAACCTGGTGATAATAGGCCTTATTCGCTTGTGCAATGGCCTGCTGAAGCTCAGCAAAAGCGTCATCCAAACCCTGCTTCTCAGCTGCGAGGATGGCATTGAGAGCGTCGCTGTCCCCTTCCGGAGTCTGCGCAATCTTTGTCTTCGCTTCACTGGCCAAGCGGTCGCAGCGCGTCTTGTATGCGGCCAAAGCAGCATCGAGCGTCGAGCCGTGAACCTGCGCGAAATCTTGAAGATTTCCAGAAGTTTCCATGATGATAAAAATGATGTTTTTTGTATTTTTTTTGGAGAACAGCTTTATTATATCATAATTCCGAGGAAATTGCTACAATTCAGCTTGCAGTATGGCCAAGAGCCATAATAGCTCAAAGCTGAATCAAAGCTGAATCAAAACGCTGT
>CAZFSD010000049.1:1489-3211 GCA_964521465.1 uncultured Candidatus Peribacteria bacterium
CATTTTTCAATCATCAGTCTGGGCTCGTTTTCAGTCCACCATGCATACCGTTCACACCATCGAAGGATGTCTTTTTATCCAAAAAAAGCTCCCCTTCGGCAGAACATGGCTTGAGTCCCCCATGGGTCCCGAAAACCTCGAAAATCTGGAAAAAATCATGGAAAAATTGCAACCGATCATCGCTCGTGAAAAGGTTATTTTTGTCCGAATCCATCCGCCCGTCACGACAAGCCCCGAACACACCTCTCGCACAGAAAAAGCATCGCAAACAGAAGAGATGCTGCGTCGCAGTGGCTGGAAAAAATCTTCCATTTCCCACTTCCCAAAAGCCACCTTGACGATCGATCTCACCAAAACCGAACAAGAAATCCTGGCGCAAATGAAACCAAAGGGTCGTTACAACATCAAGGTCGCCGCCAAAAACGGCATCACAATAAGGAAATCAGAAGCATCTTCGAAAGAACATTTTGAAAAAGATCTGATCGCATTTCATGGACTTCTGAAGCAAACAGCCAAACGCGACGGTTTCCGTGTCCATCCTCTCGCCTATTATCGCACCATGCTCGAGTCGTTGGGTTCCGATCACGCGCAACTTTTCCTCGCAGAAGCGAAAGGCATTCCCGTCGCCGGTCTCATCGCCACCTACTCCGGAAAAACCGCAACCTACTATTACGGCGCCTCTTCCTACGAGCATCGAAATCTCATGGCTCCCTATCTCCTCCAATGGGAAGTTATGCGCGACGCTCGCACCCGTGGACACACCACCTACGACCTCTTCGGAATCGCACCAGAAAGCGAAAAAGCTCACCCATGGCAGGGCGTCACCGACTACAAAAAAAAGTTCGGCGGCACCTCCATCGAATACATCGGCGCCTGGCAGCGCGTCACAAGCCCATTCTGGTACGCCATGTATAGCGTGGCGAAGTGGTTGGCGGGAAAATAAAGCTCAATCTTCATCACAGTTGAATGCTTCACAAAAAAAAGACTCTCCGCTAAGTGTGGTGTAGAAACCACGGCCGAAAGTCTTTTCAACACAAAAATAGCAAAAAAAAGAAAAGCATCAAGGAGATATTTCATTTGTAATGTTTTGTTCATCTTTTTTTCATGTCGCATTGATACGGTACAGAATGCAAAAACACTGAATCATGAAAATTTTTCAAACACAAAGTGAGAGAATCAAAGGCACGGACTGGAAAGAAGTACACAGAAAGGTCATGATTTTTTACAAAAAAATCGAACAAAAAAGCAAGCGCCGGCCATATATTCGCTGCGCATATTTCAAAAAGTAAATTGGAGAGATAGAGTGCGACGATTGAGATATTTTCCAGCGGGAATAGAGCTGATAGAAAAGGGAAAAATAGCGCCAATGATTAAAGAAAGTACGAACAAAAAGGGAGAAAATTTTTACCGATTCAAGGGCGCAACACGGAAAAAAGAAGTTTTCTTCGTCCAAATAAAAGAAGATAAAAAAACGGGACAAAAATGGCTTATGTCGATATTCCCTGACAAAAAGTAAAGAATTTCTACGCCCCCTGATATTTCAGGTAATCCTGAAATCGCTCGCGAATAACGGCAAAATCCTGTTTTGCTCCAACACTGTTTGCAAGCGTATCAACCGCAGCAATGTCAACTGCGGCATTATCAGCCATGCCATTCAACGCACGAACAGATTGTACAATTGCGGGAAAGAGCGTGTACCATCGCTTGCCCTGGTCCGCATAT
>CAZFSD010000049.1:3311-5277 GCA_964521465.1 uncultured Candidatus Peribacteria bacterium
GTCAGAAGTCCCGGTATTGAGAAGCGACATGTGAATTTTCGTCCCACCGAGATCGATGAAAAATGCGCCTGTGTTATCACTATTCTCAGCGCCCATAATCTGTGACAAATCTTCCTTTCTCGCAAACTCCGCACGAATTTTCTCTTCCAATTTCAGCAAATGTTGCACCGTGAGATCGTAAGCAAGCTTCGAGTCCGCACCGGAATCCAGTCTTTCGGCATGCTCTTTCACTTTTGTATAAAATTCCTGGACATATTTCATAGCGTCCGCCGTATCTTTTGGCATCTTTTTGCCAGCAGAAAGCACATCATTCGTCACCTTGCGATCCGTGCCCGTGCCCGTACGCATGGCGCCGTAACGATCGAGAATTTCTGTGTACGAATTTCCCTGCAAGACAACATAATTATTGAAAACTTTCGCGCGGCTATCATCCGTGTAGCGGAATTCGCCGCCTTTGCCGTTCTGATCTTTTTCGTTGCCACCATCCTGCCATTGAGCGACGCGACCTTTGCTCAAATCGCCCGCCGGAAAGACAAAAAGCATCTTTCCATTCGCCGGCTTCATGACATCATTCATGCGCAGCACATCGTCAGCCTTGTCTTTGAAGGTGATGACGCCGGTATCGGTATTGTGAGTGAAATATTTTTCCGGATTTGCTTTGATATCTTCACGGCGCTTCTCCGCTGCTTCCTTCGCTGCGGCGCGTTTTGCGTCACGGTCGGCCTTGATTTCATCAGGAGTTTTTTTCACTTTTGAAGGCTTCTCTGTTCCGCCCGTAGCTCTGCCGGCCACCGTTTTGCCATCGATCGTCTGAGTCGGAGTCACAGGCATTCCAGGTGCACCAGGAAGCGTCATAGCAGGCACAGGTGCCTTATACACGCCAGCTTTTTCAAAGAAATTTTCCACTGCAGCAAGATGCTCATCCGTCTGGGCGAAGCCCGTCAATTGAGGCGTAAAATACGCCATCATGCCCGATGAAAAGAGGACGGCATTGTAGAGTCCACCATAAAATTTATTCGAATCCGCCGCATCGATAAGGAGATTATTGAGCTGTTTGACCCCTGCATCTTTTTTGAAATTCGGTTTTGGATTTTCTGTCAGACGCTTTTTAGCATAATCTTGGACCGTCTGTGACTTCTCAATCTGCTCATCAGTAATCGCATTGCCAAACATATTCTTCCATCGACTATCAAGTCCACCCTTGTATTCGGCAAGGAAAATCTGCGTCTCGGTGAAAATTTCACTCTGCATCGCCGCAACATCTTCCTGTGAAGGCATTTTTTCATACACCGTATCGAGTGCATTGATCTTGTTCGGCCCACCGATTTTTTTGACAAATGCCTCAGTTTTGGCAAATTGAGGAAATTTGCCGATGATGCCCATACGCGTCGCACCTTTCCAAAAAGCATCTCGAGAAAAGGCAAAAGCGCGATATGGTTGCAGAACATACGCCGAAAGTTTCTGGAAACTCTCCATTCTCTCTCGTGTAGAAGGATGTTTTTCGTCTTTTCGCAGATAATCCAGCAACGCCGGCTTACCATCAGCACCATTCAAAGCCCACTTTTCGAAAGCATCGAAATTTTTATTATAAGCCGCAGCCGTATCAACCGTTACGCCAGGAAAAACACCATTCACTTTTTGCAACGCACTGCCGTAAATCTGGAACAGATCGCCATTGCGGAAATCTTGAATCTGGAAAACCTCATCCATCTTATTTCTCACGGTATTTTGAAACGCATCTTTCTGCGTCGGATCGACATCCTTTGCAATTTTCGCAAGGAAATCAAAAGTTCTTTTCATGCGATCGCCGAGATATTTCCCAGCCTTCTGTGGGAAGTCCGTGGTCGCACGGGCATAGAGAGCAGAATCAATTTTGTTCCAATCACGAGCCTGCACCGCCTTCACCAGAGCGACGAGATCCTGCGAGAAATAAGCCGCAAGAGTGTCCGGCGAAGCAATGGACATA
>CAZFSD010000050.1:0-4610 GCA_964521465.1 uncultured Candidatus Peribacteria bacterium
GACATTATGGCGCTTCCACTCGAGAAAATTAAAGGTGCGATTCTCCACAAAGATATTGCCACACTCAAGTCCATTTCAGGCGTCGGAGGAAAAATTGCCGAGCGTCTCGTCACGGAAATGAAAAATAAAATTGAACTCCTAGAATCGCAGGTTTATGAAACAACTGAAGAAAAAGAGGAAAATGAAGATGCCATCACCGCACTTCTGAGCCTGGGCTATCAACGAAAACACATTGTCGATAAACTCAAAAAACGGCCAACGAATATAGAAAAAACAGAAGACATGGTTCGTTATTTCCTCCAACACGCATGAACGACACACTCAAAAACATTCGGAAGAGACTCCCAAAAGATGGAATCGACGCCATCAACATTACAAGTCTCACAAACATCCGCTATCTCACCGGATTCACCGGAACCTACGCCTCGATGATCATCGGAAAAAAGAAAGCCTGGTTTTTCACCGACAGCCGCTACCTGGTTCATGTCAAAAAAATGCTTTCGAAAGATTTCACACTCGTCGATATTATGGCAATACAAGGAGAGAAAAGACAAGAATTTCTCTTGAAAAATACAATCAAAAAACTCGGATTCGAAAGTACCGATGTATCGGTACATACCTACGAAACAACAAAAAAAAGACTCAAAAAAATAAAACTTGTACCGGTAGAAAAGTACATCGAAACGATCAGAATAATCAAAACAAAAGACGAGCTCAAAAAGCTTGAAAAAGCGCAAGAAATAGCAGAAAAAACACTTAATCACATCATCAAAAAATACCTCAAAACCGGCGTCACGGAAAAGCAAATTGCCTGGGAAATTGAACGCGTCGGCCACGAACTCGGAGCAGACACCATCTCTTTCGCGCCCATCATCGGATTCGAAGAAAACAGTGCGATCCCTCATCATCAAAACACCGATCGAAAGTTCAAAAAAGGCGACACCGTCCTCATCGACATGGGTATGAAATATCAAGGATACTGCTCCGACATGACCCGAACATTCTTCACCAAAAAACCAACACCACTTCAAGAAAAAATTTATAATCTCGTGCTCGAAGCCCAAGAAAAAGGTATTCGTGCGATGAAAGCAGGTGTCACGGGAGGAATGATCGACGCGATCGCTCGAGAGCATATCACTGCAGCAGGCTACGGTGCTCATTTCGGTCACTCCTACGGCCATGGCATCGGCCTCGAAGTTCACGAAGCGCCAACCGTCAGCACGCATTCCAAAGAACCGCTTCCGGAAGGAACCATTGTCACCGCCGAACCCGGCATCTACCTCGAAGGACAATTCGGCGTCCGCATTGAAGACATGTGCCTCATCGGCAAAAACAGCGCAAGAAATCTCACGAAGTTTCCGAAAAAAATAACCGTGATAGAATAAAAACCATTCTCCATTATTTCATAATTTCCTTCCTACCTATGAAAAAAGTTCATGCTCACTGCGATGTCCCTTGTGGTGTCTACGAAACCGACTCCATGAAATGGGCGGTCGAAACCTGCGAAAAGCTCACAAAAAAACTTCTCGACCTCGAACTTCCAAACTGGTCAGACAAAAAAGCAGTCCTCGAATATCAAAACACGGTCGCACGCACCGTGCACACCAAAGAAGAATACGCCGCCATCTGTAAAGAGCAGGCGCTCATCATCTGGACCGATTACATGAAGCCAGAACATGCAGAGAAGTGGCCAGATCTTCATGACAAAGTCTGGAAACTCACAAAACAATGCTCCATCGTCAAACGCAGCGTGAGCTTAGAAGAGTGCCAAAAACTCCGCGATATGGTGAACGAATTCGCAGCAATCTACAGCGAAACCAAGAAATAAATGCTTTTTGCACGATACCAAATTGAAGGCGACTCCATGTCGCCAACGCTCAATCACGGTACAAAAATAACAATTCAAAAACGAATTTGGAAGTATCCAAAGCTCAAAGTTGGCGACATCGTCGTATTCAAAAAAAATGCGCTCACGATGATCAAAAGAATTTCACAAATAGAAAATGATCGATATTCCGTCAAAGGCGATAATTGGCAACAATCAACAGATAGTGATGATTTTGGGTCTATCGACCGCGAAGACATTCTCGGAAAAGTTATCATGTCATACTCATGCTCGAAATAATCTCCCTCCTCGCCGTAGGGTTTCTTCTGGGACTCGAACACAGTCTCGATAGCGACCATCTTGCAGCAATATCAACCATGAGTACACGATCAGGGTCTCTCAAGAAAGCCCTTGTGGCTGGACTCTATTGGGGAGTCGGACACACAGGTATGCTCTTTTTCACGGGCATCATCGTCCTCTCTTCACACCTTACTATCTCAGAAAAATTCAGAAGTGGGCTTGAAATCATTGTTGGCTGCATGTTGATATTTCTCGGCATCAAAAACATCCTCGGATACAAAAAAAATCTTATCCACACGCACGAAGACGGGAAAATTCACGCACACCCTCACGCGCACGAGCACGAAAAAATCTATCATCATCCATCCCTCTGGATCGGCATGATCCACGGACTTGCCGGAAGCGCGGCCTTGATGCTGATGATTCTCGCAAGCATCAAATCACTCAGTCTCGGACTTCTCTATATTCTCATTTTTGGACTGGGAACAATTTGGGGCATGGGACTCATGAGCTTTCTGATGAGCACGCCATCTATTTTCCTCAAAAACAAATTTCCCAGAATTGAAGCTGCTTTACCGGTCGCGACCGGAATCCTCTCCATCGTGATCGGAATCGAGCACATTTACACCATACTGTAAGCAGGTATAATGTCGTCACCAATAGAAGAAAACTCCCATGTGCGGTATCTTTGCTTATTTCGGACCAGAGAACAGAGGCCTTGATCTCGTCATCAAAGGGCTCAAAAAACTTGAATACCGAGGGTACGATTCCTGGGGCGTCGCAGAAAAAAACGGAAACAGTATTTTTATCCACAAACAAACCGGAAAAATCGGTGATTTCAAAGCGCAGCTGGGTGTCCGGGGTGCCCTCTTGGGCCGGACCGACGCCGCAATGCGCGATTCTCGTGCGTTTATAGCGATGGGCCATTCTCGCTGGGCCACCCACGGCGGCGTGACCGAGAGTAACGCTCATCCACACTACAGCGAAAACAAAGAAATCGTCATCATCCACAACGGCATTTTCGAAAACTATCTCGAAGTCAAAGAAGATCTCGTCGCCAAAGATCATCTTTTCCGGAGCGAAACGGACACCGAAGTCATCGCCCATTTGATCGAAGAATATAACAAAAAAATGGACTTCGAGTCCGCCACCAAAAAAGCACTCACAGAAATCGAAGGAAGATATGCCATTCTCGTCATGTCTCAAAAAGAAGAAAAACTCATCGCGGCTCGCCGAGGCTCGCCGCTCATTGTGGGAGTGAAAGAAAAAGAGTTTTTCATCGCCAGCGACATCCCTGCATTCCTGGAAGAGACCAATGAAGTCATGTACCTCGACGACGATCAAATGGTGGTCATCGATGAAAAAGGCGCGCATTTCAGCAACATCGTGACCAACGAATCCATCGATAAACGCATCGTAGAAATCGAGTGGAAACAAGAAACGGCTGAGAAAGGCGACTTTCCACACTTCATGATCAAAGAAATTTGGGATCAAAAAGACACGCTCTCTCTCGCCATCAATCAGGACGAAGGGCTTCTCCGAAAAGTCGCCGACGAAATCAATAAAGCATTCGGAACCTATTTCATCGGCTGTGGAACGGCAGGAAAAGTCTGCATGACCGGCGAATATTTCTTCTCTGAAATTGCCAAAAAACATGTGAATTTCGCATTCGGATCAGAATTTCCAGCCTATCATCATTTTCTCACCGATCGTTCGCTCGTCATCGCCGTTTCTCAAAGTGGCGAAACCGCGGACACCTTGGAAGCGCTCGAGGTCGCCAAGAAAAAAGGAGCGAAAATTATTTCGATCGTCAATGTCGCATCATCTACCATGGCACGCATGTCTGACATCGTCATTCCGATCAATGCCGGCATCGAAAAGGCCGTCGCATCAACAAAGGCCACCACCTCTCAACTTGCGATTCTCTGCCTGCTCGCTTATGCATCCGCCGGAAAACTCCAAGAAGGCAAACGCGCACTCGCAGAAGCGGCATCCGAAATCAATGACATGCTCAATCCGCGCTACGAAGATCACATCCAAGAAATCGCCAAAAAAATCCAGCATGTCGAAAGCATGTACATCATCGGCCGAGCCAAAAATTATCCCATGGCTCTCGAAGCCGCGATCAAACTTCAGGAAGTCAGCTACATCCATGCTGAAGGTTTTGCCGGCGGAGAACTCAAACACGGCCCGCTCGCCCTCATCGGCAAAGGCACGCCCGTCATCGCCTTCATCGCAAACGATGACATGCGAAAAGCCATGATCAGCAACGCCACCGAAATCAAAGCCCGTGGAGGTTTTATCATCGGCGTTTCACCAGAAAAAGAAGCCGTTTTCGACGAATGGATCAAAGTCCCAGACGCCGCAGCCGCCTCCCCCATCATGAACATCATCCCCGTCCAAATTCTCGCCTACAAACTCGCTCTCCTCAAACAAAACGACCCCGATATGCCAAGAAATTTGGCGAAGAGTGTTACGGTGAAAT
>CAZFSD010000051.1:0-4046 GCA_964521465.1 uncultured Candidatus Peribacteria bacterium
TGCCTCCACTATGGATCTTCTCAAAAATTTGAACGACAAGCAGCGAGAGGCGGTTTTGGCTACGGATGGCGCTGTTTTGGTGCTCGCAGGGGCAGGAAGTGGCAAGACAAAAGCTTTGACGCATCGCATTGCATATCTCGTGCGGGAAAAGGGCGTGAGTCCTTGGAATATTTTGGCGGTGACTTTTACGAATAAGGCGGCGAAGGAAATGAAAGAGCGCATCACGAAGCTTATTGCGGAAGCGGGTGTCGGCGAATCCGGCGGCGCCTCTTTTGGCAATCCTTTTGCAGAATATGATGTGCCTACCATTGGAACTTTTCACTCAATTTGCGTTCGTATTTTGCGGAAGCATGCGCATTTGATGGATTTCGAAAATTCTTTTGTGATTTATGATACGGCGGACCAGGAAATTATCATGAAAAAACTCATGGAGGAGCGAAATATGGATCCGAAAAAAATGAATCCACGAGCGATGCTCGGTGCGATTTCTGGTGCGAAAAATCAACTCATCGGGCCGGAGGAATATCATCGATATGCAAATTCCCATTTTACGGAGAAAGTGAGTGACCTTTATACGCCTTATCAGAAAGCACTTCGAACAAATGGCGCGATGGATTTCGATGATCTGCTCATGAAGACGGTGGAGCTTTTTCGCAAACATCCTGAAGTGCTCGCGGAATATCAGGAGCGGTTCAAATATATTTGTGTGGACGAGTATCAAGACACGAATCATGCGCAATATATTTTTACGAAACTCCTGGCAGCGAAGTATGGAAATCTCTGCGTGATTGGAGATGAGGACCAGAGTATTTATAGTTGGCGCGGCGCGACGATCAAGAACATCTTGGATTTTGAAAAAGATTATCCGGGTGCAGTGACCGTGAAATTGGAACAGAATTATCGCTCCACGCAGCCGATTTTGGATGCCGCGCATAGCGTGATTTCTCTCAATAGTCAGCGCAAAGAGAAAAAGCTGTGGACGGAAAAAGTGGAAGGTGATCGCGTGAAAATCTGGATGGCACGCAGCGAAAGACATGAGGGAGAGATGGTTGCCGGAGAAATTTTGCGCGTGATGCGACAGTATGAATCGCCGAGTTATCGTCATTTTGTGGTTCTGTATCGAACGAATGCTCAGTCGCGTGTGATGGAAGAAATTTTCTTGCGATCAGGAATTCCGTACAAAATTGTGGGTGGAACGAAGTTTTATGATCGCAAAGAGATCAAAGATTTGCTCGCGTATTTGCGGGTGATTCAGAATCCGCGAGACAGCGTCAGTCTCACGCGTATCATCAATGTTCCGGCGAGAAATTTGGGGCCGAAGACGCTGGAAGCGGTGCAGCAATTTGCGTCGCAACGGGATTTTTCTTTGTTTGCGGGAATGGAAGAAGTGGCGAGTCTGGGGGACTCCCTAGCGGATAGCAAGATTCAGGGAATTCAGAAATTTGTGGCGCTCATTCGTGAATTGCAGGAGGTGAATCGAGAACATCCGGCGAGCGGTGTGATCAAATATGTACTCGACCGTGCGGGATATAAAAATTTCCTCGATGATGGCACGAGTGAAGGTGAAGAGCGACTGGAGAATGTACGGGAACTTATTTCTGTGGCGACGAAATATGATGGACTCGAGGCGGGCATGAGTTTGAAAATTTTCCTGGAAGAAGTAAGTCTCATCTCTGATGCGGATCAGGTTTCTGAAGATTCGAATTGTGTGACCATGATGACCATTCATGCAGCAAAAGGCTTGGAATTTCCGCATGTTTTCGTGGTAGGACTGGAGGATGGAATTTTTCCGAGTAGTCGAAGTATGCTCGAACGCGATCAACTGGAGGAAGAGCGACGACTCATGTATGTGGCCGTGACGCGCGCGAAGGAATGTCTCTATTTGCTCCATGCGCAAGAGCGACTTTTGTACGGTGAATACAAGAGCAATGCGCCGTCGCAGTTTTTGAAACATTTGCCGGAACATGTGGTGGAGCGCAATTACACGCCGCGGGAGAGAAGTAGTGGCGGGTACAGCAATTCTGGTTCTGGCGGATACAGCAGCGAGGTTGGTGAACGAATGTCGCGCGAAAGACTTTCGAAAGGTATTTTTGGGACTGGTGGATTTCGCGATAAGCGATTTGAAAAGATTGAAAATACTCCATCAAAACCAGTGCCACTGGAGAATGTGGAATCGTCCTATCGTGATGGCGATCGCGTGACACATCCAGTTTTTGGCTCTGGAATCGTCATGAATGTCACCGGCGGAATTATCACCATTGTCTTTGAAAACCCTTCGGTGGGAGTGAAAAAATTAGCAGTGAGCATTGCACCGCTCACGAAGGTTGGTTAATTTTATGAAAAAAATTCTTGCGTTTGCCATTGTCGGATTTGTGACTTTTGGACTTTTTGGGAGCGTCGTGATTGCTGCGGACTCGACCGAATCTTTGGATGAGGCCATTGGTCCGAGACCTTTTCTGGATGAGCCTTTTTACGATGTATATGAACATCATTATCCGCATGCAATTTCGTATTTGCGATATTCGGGAACTCTTTCGATGTATAGCAAAAAGAAATTTTTTCGCCCCTCTGGCATGATGACTCGTGGAGAATTTTTGGAATGGATCGTTTTTCTCTCGGATTTTTCGACCGAACTTTGGGGTGGCGACGACAGCATCAATATGTCCTATCGCGAGCAATGTTTCGCGGATGTTGGTCCAGGATCGCCTTATGTGGAATCCATTTGTTTTGCGAAAGAAAAAGGACTTATTCGTGGCATGAAAAATTCTGATGGACTTGAATTTTTTTATCCTTCTCGCCCCGTGAATGCCGCAGAAGCCATGACGATGATTGGGAAAGTTTTTGAGGATCGCGTTGAAGATGCCGGCTCGAATCCGTGGTTTTTTCCTTTCGTTGACGCGAATGCCGACATTCTCCCAAACGATGTGAATAATTTTTCTGCGCCTTTGAAACGATTTGTGGCTGCGGAAATACTGTATCGCAAAGTTGCATGGGAAACCTATGCTGAGCGTACCTGTGGCACAAGTCAGCCTTGTTCGATGCTCAAGGATTTTCGGGCGAATACTGAAGCCATGAAGAAAGACTTTTTGGCACGAGAAAAAGCCCCGTCATCAAAATGACAACGAGGCTTTGAAAAATTGCAGTGTATGCGCCGACACGGTGTGCTCTGGCTTTTGGCCGTGAGCATTGACTGTGTGGTGACATTTTCTGCGCACCAAAAGACACTTCGAAATCTGCGTTTTACGCGACGCGAAGATAATCTTTCCGTGCTTCCAGTACTGTTTCGTGTGATTCTTTATTGGTATTGAGATTTGTCTTGAGGCAGGAGTTCTACTGGCATTTGAAGAGGGGGGTTTCGCTCGTGGTGTAGAGCGTTGTACAGGGGGAGGGGCCACCGCTCCAGAGCTTGACTGCGAGGTTCATGCTCTGGAAGGTGTATTTATCGGGATTGAAAGAGATGGTGAAGGATTTGCTGCCGCTGTAGTATGAGTCGCAGCCGAACCCTGGCGGTGTCGCCAAGGTTTTTCCAGTTGCGCTGTCGTAGAGTTGCCATTCCGTGGCGTTACTGCTGAATGCGCTACCGTCGGCTTTCGTCACTTTCACCGTGCACGAGCCGCTTGCGCAACTCATGATCTCTACGCAGATCACGCTGCCGCAATGAGCCTTGGTATCATACCCGTAGGTTTTTTGCGCTTTGCATGACCCTGTTTCCCATTGACAGGAACTCGTGCAGGTTTTGGTTTGGAGACCGGACCCGCACAAGTCATTGATGATACAGTTTTGATTTTCTTGCTGGCCGGAGGAGCACACGCCTTCTCCTGCGCAGACGACATTTTCGGTGCCACTGCACTGCCATGTCCCGCACTTGCTTCCGCAAGAAGTGCCGGGTGCTACCGAGAGAGTCGATGTGCCGTTGCAGGCGTTTTTTTGTGGAGTGGGTGGGGGAGGTGGGGTGGGATTTGGAGTTGGAGTTGGAGTTGGAGTTTGGGTTGGGGTAGGAGGGGGAGGTGGTGGGGGAGGAACGGTTTCGCCGGTACAGATCCGAT
>CAZFSD010000052.1:0-3861 GCA_964521465.1 uncultured Candidatus Peribacteria bacterium
CGGACGAAGAACTCGGTCTCATCTATTTCGGAGCAAGGTACTACGACAGCAGGATCGGAAGATTCATTTCGCTGGATCCATCAACTTTGATGCTGAACGATCCACGGAGTTTCGTAAATCCCCAGGGATTTAACTTCTACAGCTATGTCATGAACAACCCGGTGAGATATGTGGATCCGGATGGGAGGCAGGTAGCTGCTGTTGTAATGCCAGCATTTATTGATCCCACATATAGTAGGACAAATATATCAGAATTTGCTGGCTTCAAACCACGGGGACAATCAGCGGAAGACTCACCAACTGATTTAGTTACAGCCTGGGGAAATGTATATAGTGGACAAAAGTACGACGAAATTAGAAATTGCACAAATTGCAGTCCAGTAGAAAAATTTACCTATACAGCACTCGGTACGCTTGCAACCGCAAGCGGAGTGAAAAAAAGTGTTACAAATATTATAAGTGACTTTAAAAAAGCAGCAGAAATTGCAAAAAATGCAAGAATAATTAAGACAAATAAGGGTGATTTTGAGTTATCGGATCACGCAATTGAAAGAATGACGGAAAGAAAAATAAGCAAAGAAGAAGTAATAAATACAATTAATAACAATGAAGGATTTCAATATTTTTACGATAAAAAATGGCAAACTGGATTTTATGATAAAAATACGCAAATTTTTATTGGAAAAGGTGATAAGATCACAACAGCTATAAATAAAGTTGATCCAAAGTACATACAAGGCCTAATGGGCAAAGTACAATAAAATAATAAATTTTATGGAAAAAAAATTTAATAAAAACCTACGAATACTAATCAGCAATATTCTTTGGGAAGATTGGGATCCAATAGGAGTAAACACCTTTGCCCCTCGAGATGAATACGAAAGTTATGTAGAAGAAATTGCGGATCTCGTAGAGGAAAATAATAACGAAGAAAAAATAGCAGAAGAACTCCACAGAATTGAAAACGAAACAATGGGAATGAAAGGAAATATGGAAAACTGCAGTCGAGTAGCGGAAAAAATTGTCGAAGAAACAAAGAAAATCCTTATCACGGAACAGGAAGCATATTATGCAGCGACTATAGAAAAAGAGTTCGAGAAAAGCGTCAAACTCCTATCAGGAGAAAAGATAGAGCTGAAAAAACGAGCAGTTATTTTCAAAGAAAAAAGCATTTTTCAAAGTCCAGGAATGGTTGCAATTACAAATAAAAGAATCATCCTGCTCAAACATCATTTTTTTAGTCCAGATAAAATAATTTCCATACCACTTGCAATAATATCAAAGGCGGATATTCAAAAATTCGGACTATTAAGAAGCAATCAAACAGCGATAAGGATAAAATGTGGCGAAAAATATATATTATTTGGGATCACGTACATTCAAAAAATTGCGACTGGATTGACGGATGCGGTAGAAACAATGAAATTCCTAGAAAAACTTAAAGAAAAACTTTAAACCACCTACTTCCATTTTCCACCCCATGCTTCCAAAACACCACACTCCAGCCCTCCTCCTCACATTCATTCTCACTCTTCTGCCATTCCCCGCTCAAGCCGCAAGCACACTCCCGATCACCTCAGTCGTGAAAATCAACGCGGAAAATGTTCAAAGTGGCTCCGGCGTGAGCATTGATAATACGAATCAATATATTCTTACCAATGCCCATGTAGCATTGCACGAAAACACGTACAAGCCATTCGAAAAATACGAAGTTTGCACTATTCGCAGTGCGGCAGACGAAGCACGATGCACTTATATTGCCGATCTCATATATGCTGATGTAGACGAGGATTTGGCGATTCTCCATGTTCGAGGAAATTTTCAGCAACCAGCCATCAGTATCAATTCAGATTCACTTCCAGATGTCGGCACCAAGCTCACCGCATTCGGATTTCCGGCACTTGGCGGCGACAGCATTACTCTTTCTCAGGGTATCGTGAGCGGCTTTCTGAAAGACAACGATGGCAATATTCAATTCATCAAAACCGACAGCAATCTTCTCAGTGGCATGTCAGGAGGTCTTGCACTCGATCAAAATGGAGCATTTACCGGCATCCCTAGTCAATATTATAGCGATAATCAGGATGAAAGAATCGGCATCCTCATCGCAGCCACCAAGGTTAAAACATGGTATCAAAAAACACAATTAGCGATGCAAGCACCAGGATTCAAGGCTCCGAAAATCGTCACGAAAAATCCAGGGAGTATTGACAACCTTCAAGCAAAGAAAATGTCCCCAACATCGGTACAATTGAGCTGGGAAACGCCCGTTACAAACAAGCCCATCAGCAATTATGAAATAACCTACGATACAAAAAATCCTCTTGAAAATGATGTTTCAAGCACGGCACAATTACCAAATTACAAAAAAATTGATGGCACGAAAACAAGCTATCTCATACAGCATCTTGAAGCTGGAAAAACATATTATTTTTCCGTCAGCCCCACGGAAGCAAAAGCATGGTCCAAAGTTGTGACTCTCGACCTCCGCTCAGGCGAAACCGGAGATAAGATTTTTTCTGATGTGGATTACAAAAATAAGAATGCCAATGCTATAGAATACCTCCGTCGCGAAAGGATCATCGACGGCTATCCTGATGTAAAATTTCGCCCGGATGCCATAATTCATAGGGCAGAGCTCGTGAAGCTTATCATCGCGGGGCAGGATATTTATCCAGAGCCACAAAACTATAATCATTGCTTTAGCGATGTCAAAGACGAATGGTACGCACCATATGTTTGCTATGCGAAAGAAAAGAAATGGATCACTGGATATGCCGATGGCGGTTTTCATCCGGCTCAAGAAGTAAATTTCGCCGAAGTTCTCAAAATCGTACAAACTGCATACGGCATCCCATTCAATAAAATGCCAATCTATGATGTCATACCAAATGACCAGAGGAACCAATGGTATACGCCCTATCTCAATAGTGCCGTCGAATTCAATATCGTCAATAGCGCTACCAATACGACAAAAATTGATGAAAAAATGTCTCGCGGTAAAACCTCGGAAATTCTCTATCGCACGATCATGGTGAGTCAAAATAAAGAAAATTATTCCTCCACAATCTGGAAAGGCGCAGATCACGAAAATATTGAACCGTTCAGGTATCTCAATATCCGAGAAGGCATCGTGAGAAAAATAGAATTACAAAATGGAGAAAATGACGCAATAATGCTCGATGCAACCATAAAAAAAGGCGCCTGTGTCCAACAAAAAAATCCTGATTGTTACACTATAGATTTAAAAAAATATACATCATCATTTATACATCAAGAAGTCACATTTAACGCAAGAGGAGTTCAAGGACATGAAGAACAACAAGGAATTCTCGACGACAAAGATATTAGCAATGATCAATCCATTATCTTTGAAGAACCGATCATGATATTGCCAAATAACAACATCGTTCGATTTTTCAAAGCAAAAAATGGGCATCCAATGGAGCAAGACGGCAGAAGTTTCAGTATACTCGACGGCATCACAAGCTTCAATTTTCTTGGCACAGAAAAAATACCAACCCCGCTTGGAGAAAAAGACTCTATCAAAATAAAAGGAAAAACAATCCTAAGAATAAAAGTCACCAAAAAGGAAGGGTCTTACTTCATTACTCAAGCCATAGAAGAAACGATATACTTTGTGAAAGATATAGGGGTGATAAAAGGAGAACAAGTAATCACAAAACGCCTGAGCAACGGCGAGATATACTACACAGAAAAAGGATCTGAAACCCTCAAGGAAATTAGCATGAAATAAGTATTCAATATATCAAAAGACGGATAATTTGTTTCTTCGACAACCTTTCGGTAAGCTTCTCAAGTATGAAAAAGCTCCTCACTTTTTTTCATGGGTCGGCGCGG
>CAZFSD010000053.1:0-3548 GCA_964521465.1 uncultured Candidatus Peribacteria bacterium
TGGAACTTCTTCGCAAAATTCTTTTTCAAGGTCAGATTCCGTATATGCCGGTGATCAAGCGGGTGCTTTTTTGGTTTGCGATTTTTGTTCCGCTCCTTGTTTTTCTTTCTCCTCCATCGTTTTCTGAATTCGGGTCGTATGGGTGGAATGTTCTCATTGGGGTTTTGGCACTTCGTCCGTTGGCGGATATTTTTCCGGATTTGAGAGTTTTACGAACGCTCGTGGTGTTGCGTCGTGATTTTGGGATTTTTTCTGGACTCATGATTGTGGCTCATTTTATCGGTTTTTTGCTTTCGACAGGCACTCCGATTACAGCCGTTTTTACGGATGGGCAATTTTGGACTTGGAATAATTTTCTCTTCTGGGGTCTTTTGGGGCTTTTTGCTGCGATTCCTGCCCTCGTCACTTCCAATACTTTCTCCATCATTCGTTTGAAACGATGGTGGAAGACGGTGTAGCATCTCGCGTATCTTTTCTTCTTTTTTGGCGGAATGCACCTGTTTTTTATCGGTGATAATTCGGGACTTTTTGCCGTTCTTGTTGTCGGTATTTCTTGGCTTCTCGCTCGATTTGGCGTGAAGATTCGATTTTTCAAACCGCCTGCTTTTCCACCGACTCCTCCACCGACTCCTCCTTCTCTTACTCCGCCTCCAGTTCCACCGATTTCGTAGCACTTTTTCCGGCGAGATGGCCTGTGCACCAGGCGGCTTGGAGGTTGAATCCTCCGGTGAATCCGTCGATGTCGAGAATTTCTCCGGCGAAAAAAAGTCCTGGGCAGATTTTGGACTGCATCGTGGAGGAATTGACTTCTCTCAGGTCGACGCCGCCCGCGGTGACGAACTCTTCACCGGCGATTTGACCAATGGCGCTTATTTCTGCGTGTTTGAGGAAGTGTGCGATGCGGGCGGCATCTTTTTTGCTGAGTTCTCCCGCGTTTTTTTCGTGGGGGATTTGAAGTTCGCAAAGCGTTTCTTGGGCGAGTGATTTGGCCACGAGCATGTCGAGGACATTGCCTATGTTTTTTTTCGGGTTTTTCTGCGCGTGATCGAAAATTTTCTGCATGAGAGGTTCTTCTTTTTCGTCCGGAAACATGTCCAGCGTGATGCGCATGGGATTTTTGGAAGTGTAATTTTCGAAGGCGGTGAGCGATGAAAAGGCAAAAACGGCTGGTCCGGTGATGCCGCGATGCGTGAAAAGGAGAGGGCCGGTGGCTTTTTCCGTGGTTCGACTTTTCCCTTCGGTGTGTGATTTTTGCAGTGTTGCTTTTTCTCGTGAAAGGCCTGCGAGTTTTTTGACCCAGCCTTCTTGAATCACTATGGCGTTGAGGCTGGGGCCGAGTTCGGTAATTTTGTGACCGAGCGATTCTGCGAATGCGTAGCCGTCTCCTGTTGAACCGGTTTGGCGGTACGCCTGGCCGCCGGTCGTGATGATGACGGCATCTGCTTCGATGACGAAATCTTTCCCTCCGATGATGAATTTTTTGTGTTTTTCCGGTGCGGCACCTTTGTCATGTTGTCTTTTGATATTCGTGATGTTTCTTCCGAGAATGATCTCTCCTTTTTTTTCTTCGAAAATTTTGTCGAAAGCGCCGACGACATCGTGTCCGTCGTCTGACTGCGGGAAAACGCGCAGGTCCTCCTCGATTTTCAGTGGGACACCGTGACCTTCGAACCAGTCGTAAACGGCTTTTGGCGAGAAACCGTGCATGGCGGATTGCAGGAATTTGGCTCCGCGCGGATATTTTTCCAGAACGAGTGCAATGTTTTGGATGCCGGTTGTGACATTGCATCGACCGCCTCCGGAGATGAGGACTTTTTTCCCGAGCCGTTCGTTTTTTTCGATGAGGATCACTTTGATGTCGCTGTTTTCTTCTGCGATGGTGGCTGCGGCCATGAGTCCTGCTGCGCCGCCGCCGATGATGGCGATTGTTCGTTTCTGCATGAGATTGTCTTTTGGTGAATTGTCTGCTATTTTTCTGATGTCTATTCTCTTCTTTTTTCTATGACACAGCAAGCTGAAAATACGCAGCAGAAACTTGAAAAAGCCATGTTTGGCGCCGGATGTTTTTGGGGCGTAGAAGAACTTTTTCGTGGTGAAGCCGGTGTCCGCGACACGGCTGTGGGTTACGCGGGTGGCGCGAGGCCGAATCCGACCTACGAGCAGGTGTGCAGTGATGCGACGGGCCACGCGGAGGTGGTGGAAATGTCTTATGATCCGACGAAAATTTCGTATGAGAAGCTTCTGGAACTTTTTTGGGCCAATCACAATCCCACGACGAAAAATCGCCAGGGTCCGGATTTTGGCTCACAGTACCGCTCCGTGATTTTTTATTTCACGCCGGAACAAGAAAAATTGGCGCTTGCTTCCCGTGATGCGCTGGAAAAATCCGGCAAATGGCGCGATCCGATCGTTACCGAAATTGTCCCGGCCGTGCCTTTTTACCGTGCGGAAGAATATCACCAGCAGTATTTGACGAAGAAGGGGCTTTCGAGTTGTCATTTGTAACTTTTCATCTTGCTTTTTGCGGCCGATTTATTAGTATTTGTTGTCTGTAAAGCGGTGCTATGAATGAAAATTTACCAATACCAGATCATGGCTTGAGCCTCGGTGAAGATATGACTGTTGCGCTACAAGCTGCGCGAAGAGCAGGTCTCATTGTTCGAGGGGGATATGGGGCGCTCCATGAGATTGCAGAAAAGGGAGTTGGTGATTTGGTGAGTCGGGTTGACACTGATTGCGACTTGGTTGCCCAGAGTGTATTGAAAGATGCACGGCCGAATGACGCCATTCTTTCTGAAGAGCTTTCGTCTGGTACTCGTGATACTGGTCAGCGACTTTGGGTTATTGATCCTTTGGATGGAACGGCTGGTTTTCTGTTTCAGGTTGGGGAAAATATTTTTTCTGTGATGATTGCTTTGAGGGAGCGTCTCGAAACTCAACTGAGTGTTATTTTGTTCCCGATGACTGGCCAATGGATTTATGCGCAAAAGGGCGTGGGAGCATTTAAAGATGGTCAACGACTCTCGACTGATCATGTTTCTCGAGATCTGAGTAAAGCGTGGATTGATATGAATCATTATGGTGATGCGCAATATCAGACTCTTGCCTTTTCGCAGCTTGATCGGCGGCTCCGTTCTTCGGAAGGTGCTTGGTTAGTCACAAGATCAGTTCCGCATTCAGGAATTATTGCAAAAATCATAGATCAGAAACAAAGGCTTGCTGCGGTTGTGCATGACAATAATTCTTTATGTGTTAAACAGGGTCCGTGGGATATTATCCCCCCACAGTTGTTATTGGAAGAAGCAGGTGGCGTTATGGTTAATTTGAGGAATGAAAGAATTAATCCATTTCGTCCGGAAGTCTTTGTCGCTGCGGGAAATAGAGAAATAGCCACAGCGATTACAGGGTTGGCAGTATAATGGTCCCCTCCGTCAAGACAATTTTCCACCACCTCCGCGTGGATATTTTTCCAGAACGAGCGCAATGTTTTGGATGCCGGTTGTGACATTGCATCGACCGCCTCCGGAGATGAGGACTTTTTTCCCGAG
>CAZFSD010000054.1:0-3407 GCA_964521465.1 uncultured Candidatus Peribacteria bacterium
GTTTCCAAAGCCAAAAACTGCTATAATACCCAGATTTGTTCGTTCCTTCACAAAACAAAAACAAGGTGTGTACAAGAAAAGCATGGGAACTAGCGGCTAATCCAGCGGCCGGCCGCTCTAGCAAATGTAGAGCCGCTGTTTCTCCTGCTTTTCAATCAAGGGAAGACGACTACTTCCTGTCACAAAAACAAAAACAAAACACTGTCCGTCATTCTCTGTGAATGACAAAAACAAAAACAAACAAGACGATGGTGACAACGTCTTAAAATAAAACACCGAAGAACAGCAGGGAACACCCGTCAAATCGGGGGAACATGGCACAGAGTCGTAACCATGATCTACTGTCACTGATGAATGGCTACCTGAACTCAAAAAAAGTTACAGACGCAAGCCTCACCAGAACACAGTCATGAGGCATTTGTCATTCTATAATATCGGAGTGCGCAAATGCCTCTTTTTCGTGTATCAAAATGGGAGATCGTCGATTGGACTCTCTTCCTCCTCTGAAACTCGTTCCGTCGCTTTCGGAGTCATGGAACGATGTTCGCGTGGACCTTCAGAAGCCGAAGAAGCAAATGATGGACCACTGGAACCGCCAAATGAACCGGAACCTTCTTTTCGATCCAGCATAATCATATTGTCGATCACAATTTCCACTTTGGAACGCTTCACACCATCTTCACCTTCCCAATCACGAGTCTGCATACGACCTTCCACAAAAGCTTTCGAGCCTTTTTTGAGATATTGGCCACAAATTTCACCAAGCTTGCCCCAAGCCACGAGATTGTGAAATTCTGCCTTGTCCTTCTTTTGTCCTGTCGCATCAGTCCAAGTAAAATTCGTCGCAATCGAAAAAGTTGCCACGGTTTTACCGCCAGGAATCTGTCGAACTTCAGGGTCGCGCGTCACATTTCCGATGAGCTGCACACGGTTGAGAGACATTGCCATAAAAAAAGAAATGAAAAACTAAAATGTGACGGCACTATAAATCACTTTGCCGGCGATGACAATTTTCTTGAATTGACATTCACCTCATCGACAAACCGCCACGGCTGATTTCGGTCAATTTTTGCATATTCAAAGCGACAAATCAGGTAGCCAAAAAACAGCGCAAGCAGTACACTGGCAAGGACCAAAATGGTCAAAAGTATCCATTCAAAACGTGTCAGAGTCATGGTGCAATATATATTCAAAATAGGACGCAAGCCTCAGCTTTCTTTGACCGAGATCAAAAGTCTCTTTCCGGAAACCGCCGACAAAGAAAACCTTCGTAGGCTCGACGAAGACATGATCATCGTGACTCTTCAGGAAGAGTTGAAAAATCCACAAGAAACGCTCGATCGCATGGGCGGAACCAGAAAAATAGCAAAAATCATAGCCGAGAAAAAAGGGTTGCAGGACGAGGGAAAAAAATGGAACGAAGACGAACTCATCGTACTGGCACAGCAGTACATTCATGACAAACATCCCGATCCAGAAGCTCCAGGAAAAATTCTACTCTCCGGAGATGAACAAAAGTTGAAATCTTTTTTACAAAAATTGAAAAAAAATCTGAAATCCGAGGGCTACAAAATCCGCTACATGGAGACAAATCCACTTGGAGAAGGAATTGATTTCATCCTCGCAGGTGACATTTTCGCCACAACGGTCGCCACCCAAAACATCGCCGCATACGGCGAACGCGATTACGGCAAACCCTACCGCGACACCAAGTCCGGTATGCTCCCGCCGAAACTCGCACAGATCATGATCAACCTCGCAGGAGTGCAACCGCACACAACCGAAGACGCAATCCCGCGCACAACCCTCTACGACCCCTTCTGTGGCAGTGGCACCATCCTCATGGAAGCCATGCTCATGGGCTATGATGTGATCGGCTCAGACCTCGACCAAGAAACCATCGAAGGTGCCGAAACCAACATCACATTCGTCGACGAAGCCATGAAAAACGGGGTGCGAAAGTTTCAAGTCACGCACTATCCCCTCTTCCAAAAAGACGCACAGCAAATCAGCGAAAAAGACCTCCCCAAAAAACCGGACCTCATCGTTTTTGAAGCCTATCTCGGCCCTTTTTTCAAAGGGGAGCCGACGCGCGCCAAAGTTCAGGAAATCCAACGCGATCTGGAAAAACTCTACCGCGAAGCCTTCAAAAAAATCTGCGCCTTTGGCGTCCCGATCGTCACCGCCCTCCCCTGCCACAAAGTCAGCCGTGAGTATCTTCCACTGCCAAACATCACACGATTCATCGAAGAAAATGGCTACGAGACAGAAAGCAAAGCCGGAACCTCAGGCCGCGGAGGCCTCATCTACGACCGTCCAGACCAAAAAGTGGCCCGAGAAATTTTCGTCCTCAAGCCGAAAAAATAAGACCAGTCAAAGCAGCGAAAGAAAAGTTGAAATCAAAAGCAAACTTCGCTATAGTTTCTGCGCCTTTTGTAGAAAAACCTCAGAAACTACCGAGGCATCGTCCATTTCCAAGTCGCTCCCGGGTAGCTCAGGGGTAGAGCATCTCGCTGTGAATATACACACCTCATGTGCTATAATAAGCATATGAGAAAGAAAAGAACTTACGCCGATCGCGCAGAATATCTCAAAAAAGCAGTAGCGAAGAGACGAAAAGAATTGCGAAATCGGGCACTGTCAATGTTCGGATCAAAGTGTCAGATTTGTGAATATGATAAATGTTCCAACGCCTTGGACTTTCACCATCTCAATGGAAAAGAAAAAGAATTTGGACTTTCGCAAAAAGGCATTACGAGATCTTGGGCAAAAACAGAGCTCGAATTAAAAAAATGCATTCTCGTCTGCAGCAACTGTCATAGAGAAATTCACGCAGGCATCACGCAGCCTCCATCAGCAATGATGGACGGAAAACAGGGTGAATTGCGGGAAACCTAAAGCGAAAGCTAAGGCAATCCGCAGCCAAGCCCTGCCAAGGCGGGGAAGGTTCAGAGACTATCCTTTATGGAGTACTTCCCGCGAAAGTGGGACGGAAGCCCCCTGCATCCAAAAATTTTAGGCACACGCCAAAATTCGGATGATGATATAGTCCACCCCTTTGAGAAATCTTAGGACAAGTGTAACGAGAGGGTCGTCGGTTCGAAGCCGACCCCGGGAGCCAGCTTTTTCATGAATGAGTATCAGTAAAATAGAAAAAATATTAACAAACGGAGTTCGCGTTCATGGTTTGGAATTTGTCAAACCAGGAGATTCCGTTGAATCACTGAGGGAAATAGGATCTATCGAAAAAGGAACGCGCTTAACCGTCGCGCAACTCATTGTCGACAGAGCAGAAGAAGGTGAAGGATATAGAAAAAGACTTGAATTCGAAGGAGTTCCAGGAGATTTTAATCCGCAAAGATTTAAGAAAACAAAGTCGGAAAACACGATGCCCAGTGATCCCAGTT
>CAZFSD010000055.1:0-3187 GCA_964521465.1 uncultured Candidatus Peribacteria bacterium
GTACGGAGAAAAATTGAAAAAGAACATTCATTACACGGCACAAACTCGTAATGCGAGTGATTTTATCCTGCTCAAGAAACAGCTTCAGTAAAAAATATTGCAACCACGAAAAATATCGATTTTCAGGCATTGTTCCGTACTTATCTTTTGCGATCTCTGGGCAGCAGTCGTATACTACTGAGGTATGAGCAAACAGTGATCATTTAACTTCACCTTTTTTATGGAATATACAGATGAACAACGCCTCCGGAAATTAGAAAATCGTGTGGCGGCACTTGAACAAGCAATTGGATCTCGCACACCAGGATCATTACCCCATGGAGAATCAAATGCGGTCTACGCTCAGGCTTCTTCCGAGTCAGATGCCGTAAATCATTTTTTTGCATGGCTTCAGAATAATTGGTTAATGAAATTGGGCGCATTTTTAGTACTTCTGGCATTCGCGTGGTTTGTGAGATATGCCTTTGCAGAAAATTGGATCGGGCCTATGGGAAGAATTTCTTTGGGGTTCATAACAGGCGCTGCAATACTTTTCTTCGGACATTTTTGGATGTTAAAAAAACGCGTGCCTGGACAAGTTCTTATAGCAACAGGCGCGACGATGATTCTGCTAACAATTTTCGCAGCTCGAAATGTCTATGATTTTTTTACACCTGAAAGCGCGATTGTGATGACGAGTGTAGTCATTATTTTGGTGGCCGTCTCGTCTGTTATTCGCAATTCTTTGGCGCTGGCAATTTTGGCTTTTTTGGGAGGCGCTATCGCACCGCTGCTCGTCAATGCTCCGGAAACAAACTATGTTTCACTGATGTCATACGTGTTTCTGTTGGACTTAGGAGTATTGGCAATCGTAGCATTTCGCGGATGGAGAGTTCTCATTTTTTTAGGTCTCATAGCGACAGCAGTCTATTCAGCGATAACTTTCGACAGTATGTCGTACAAAGTGGGCGAATCGGTGGTGCAGGCATTTATGGCACTTTTTTATAGTGTATTTTTTGTAGGAAACTCGCTCGCCATTGTAAAAACAAAAACAGTAAAAGTTATAGATCTTTTTACAATTGGGGCGAACTCTCTCATCTTCCTTGTGTGGACCACTCAATATATTCCGGAAGAATGGCGTAGTAGTATTTTAGCTTTCGTAGGGCTTATTTCGGTCATTGTCGCATTTTATTTTTTATCGCAAGGAAAAGCAGGCCGAGACGCAATGTTTCTCCATGCATCATCAGCTGCTCTATTCTTGGGAGCAGCAACAGCATCTGAACTTCATGGAGCAGCGTTGATCATTGCATTCTCTTTCGAGGCAGTCTTATTCGTAGCGTTGAGCGCTTTCGTAATTCGTAGTCAGCCAGCAACAAAAGGGACGTCGTTTCTCCTTTTCATGCCACTCTTCATGGCTTTTTTCGATAATTACTTTTTTCTCGATCAGTGGATCGGAAGTCCATTGTTTGGGAAAAATCTTGCCGTGGTCACGATTATAACTTTTTCATTTGCGAGTACAGCTTTCATCTTGAATAAAATATCCAAAGAATACTCCGGAGTAAAACTGCTGCAGATCATTACAGCTTCTCTTTCAGGGATTATGTTGGTATGGCTTTCTCTTCATAGTCTTCTGGAGACACAAAGTACAGCCCGTGGCGTAGCGCTCGTGATCTATTCGGCTATCGGAGTGATACTCTTTTTTCGTGGAACAAAGGAAGGCGCAAAATCATATCGCATTGCTGGTGAAATTCTTTTTGGGTGTGTAGTGCTGCGATTGCTGCTGGTAGAAGTTTGGGCAATGCCACTTGCAGGACGCGTCATTACTTTTGTATTGGTTGGTATTCTGCTTATCGCAACTGCATTTCTTGAACGCCGTTCGCATCACTAAAATTTCAAAGATTCCTTAATCTCCCTTCATGCATTTCCGCTCTATTGCATTTTCACTACTTCTATTGCCGCAAATCGTTTTTGCGCAGACCGCTACTGCGATTTCGGTGAAAAATCTAAACTCCTTTAAGTCGCTCTACAAGCCTGTAATTTCAAATCTTCAACTTCCCACGCGCGTAAAGATGAATCTACCAAATTCACAGCAATACGAAGTGGCAGTGATAGAAGAGGGTAATGAGACGCCGCAGCCATGGGCTCGCATCGATAAAGTAGAAAAAGCTTCTTTGACGATTTCTGAAAATTCTCCACTCGTCGGCCCTGCAAAAGCTTTGATAGATGATAATGTAAAAACTTTCGCAGAGTTTAATTTGGATCAAGATAATGGCTACGGATGGGCAGTTCTCAATGCTTCAGAGTCATTTTCCTCTTCATTCCTGAGTTTATTCTTGGACGATAATGTAGCACTCCCCTACGAGATCGCTCTTGCTGCCGAAGTGAATGGTAAGTGGAAAACAATTATTGCCCGTACACATACGTCTTCATCGGATATAAATTTTCCACTGACAAATGCGAAGAAATGGAAGGTTGAATTTTGGCACACGCAGCCACTACGCATACGGGAATTGAATTTGAGTCAAAGTGTCACGGGAAAAGAGAGTGGCACGGAGATTGTATGGCTTGCACGACCGGGGAAAAAATATACGGTGTATGCGGATGCACAAACGTATATCAATATCCCAACTTCCGAGACCGGAAACCTTTTAGATGAAATGGATAGTATAAGATCTGTGGCATTGCCAGCAGTTGAGAAAAATCCGTATTTCAAAGAGCCTGACGACGATGGAGATGGAGTGATAAATTTGCTCGACAATTGCGTGAGTATTGCAAACGTCGACCAAAAAGATTTGGATAAAAACGGTCGTGGTGACGCATGTGAAGACCACGACTTTGATCACGTATTAGATGCAAAAGACAACTGTCCAAATCATCCAAATATTACTCAAAAAGACACTGATGGCGACGGAAAGGGCGATGAATGCGATGATCAAGACAGTCGGGTGACAGAGCAGCTCCCTTGGCTTCCATGGACTGCAATGGGTCTCGTCGGAATACTTTTAATCTTCCTCATTGTCCACGCGATGAAATTAGAAAAAAAATAGAGTAGAGTCAGGAATCTCCACGGTCGAAGAATTGAAACAAGTGGGTTTTCATGCTAGAGTGCACGAGCCAAAGAATCTCAGGTCTTTGGCAGCAGCATATAATTTGTACAATCATGTTCTGGCTCGATCAAGTCGTTGACGACATTATCCAAGCATATCCC
>CAZFSD010000056.1:0-2621 GCA_964521465.1 uncultured Candidatus Peribacteria bacterium
CCGATTTCCTTTGATTTCACTTCGGTGTGCCTTTTGTTGCAGGATTTTTTCTTTCGCGCGTTTGCTGCGTTTTTGTTTTTGCTTTTTGATTTTGTAGATTTTTTGGGCGAGGAGAGACTTGTGACCTTTGACCTGTTCTTCGATTTTGAGCATGAGGAGTTTGTAGGCTGAGAGGCGATTTTTGCTTTGTTCTCGATGTTTTTGGCAGCGCACGATGGTGCCGGTAGGGATATGCTTCAAAAGGACACAGCTCGCCGTTTTGTTGATTTTTTGACCTCCATGGCCTCCGCCGGCGATGAATTGTTCCGTAATATCTTCTTGGCGCACGCCGAGTTCTTGTGCTTTTTGGAGGATATCCGGCGCGAGATCAACATGAAAATTCATGACGGAAGTATACGCTGATCTGGTTTTTTCCGGAAACCTTGTTATTTTTTCTGGAGAATTGTACCCAGGTCCAGGACATCAGTAATCTCTATCTGTTCGACGAATTCTGGCATGTGCGAGACGAGAATGACGGCACCTTCGAATTGATCGATGGCTCGTGCTATGACGGGCAGATGGCGGAAGTTGATGTGGTTGGTGGGCTCGTCGAGGATGAGCAGGCCCGGTTTTTGGAGGACAAATCGAGCGTAGCAGAGGAGACCTTTTTGTCCTTCGGAGAGATATCCGACTTTACTTTGCATCATGTCGGATGTGAGGAGAAAGTGCGCGCCTGCAGCGTAGATTTCTTTTTTTACCGGATAATCCATCATCTCTGCGAGTGAATCATAGACGGTTTTGTTGAAGTCGAGACCGGAGAAATCCTGTTGATAGTAGCCAACTTTGAGTTCCGGAGAAATTTTTGCACCTTCGGACTCTCCGGATGCGAGTTCGCGCAGGAGGGTACTTTTCCCGATGCCGTTCGGCCCGATGATTTGGAGTCGGTTGCGGCGCCAGAGTTTGATTTCCGTCTTTTTTATTTTTCGTTCGTGATTCTGAATCACGCCAACGGATGAAAGATTCACCATGACATCTGACCACTCTTGCGCGGGAATGACGAAGTCGCGAATCGTTTTATCATCTTGCTTCACTTCGACCATGTTTTCTTCATCTTCGGCGACTTCTTCACGAAGTTTGCTCGCGAGTTTGCGCATTTTTCCTCCTTTGTGAGCGAAGAAATTCACTTTGTCCTTGCGGTCCTGGATGTTTTTTCGCAGCTGAGCATTTTTCTTTTCTTCGCGTTCGATCTGTGCGGCGATTTGCTCGACGACATCGAAGTAATTGCCGACATATTGTTCGACTTTTTTGGTGCGGAAGTCGAGGTTCAAAACTCCATCAGTAAATGCGTTGAGAAATTGTGCATCGTGAGAAATGACGATGACTGTTTTGTCGTAGGTCATGAGAAATCCCGTGAGATGATCGATACCATTGGTGTCGAGATTGTTGGTCGGCTCGTCGAGCAGGAGAATATCGGGTTCCTGGATGAGCGCATGAGCGAGCAGAAGACGAGCGAGTTGTCCGCCGGAGAAATCTTTGATTTTTTTATCGAGTGGGGTTGCGAGATGAACCACTTCGAGCACATCCTGGATGAGTTTTTCGATGTTGTATTTTTTTTCGTCAAAGGCGGTTTCGAAGTATTCGAGTACCGTGTGATTGAAAAGTTCGCGTGGCATGACCTGACGACCGATGGCGATGGATGCGCCTTTGCTAATGAGGACGCGTCCGGATTGAGGCTTGAGTGTCTCTTCTTCGCTGATACCGGTTTTGGCTCCTGCGGCGCCGAGAATCATTTTGAAAATCGTACTTTTTCCTGCGCCATTTTGTCCCATGACCGTAATTTTCGCATTTTCGCGAATGGAGAAGCCGGATTCTTCCAGAATCACCTTTTCTTCATCGTAGGCGAAGGAGACATTGTCGAAGCGAATAATGACATTTCCGTGATCCATGGTGGTTTTTTGGCTTGAAAAAGAGTAGAATTCAATCGTGTGTGGAGTATAGCACGAAATGTGGCCATTTCCGCAACCTGTAAAGCTGTTTTCTCTCATCTATGAATGTCAAATCCGCACAATTCGTAAAAGGCGTCACGGGTCCCGATCCTGTATTTGAGGACGGAATCCCTCAATTCGCTTTTATTGGCCGTTCAAATGTGGGGAAGTCGAGTCTTATCAATTCGCTCACGAAGCAGAAGAATTTGGCTCGAACGAGCTCTTTTCCTGGTCGTACGCAGCAGGTGAATCTTTTTTTGATCAATAAAAGTTTCTATATCGTCGATCTTCCGGGCTATGGCTATGCCAAAACTTCACAGGATAAGCGCGATGAGTTGAAGGGGATTATTCGATGGTACTTGTTTGAATCCGGCTATGAGCAGCAGAAAGTTGTTTTCATCATTGATGCTTTCGTGGGTGTTACCGAGAATGATTTGGAGGTTTTGCGCATGCTGCAGGAACATCGAAAGAATATCGTCGTGATCGCGAACAAGGTGGATAAAATCAAAAAATCTGAATATGTAAAACGCTTTCGCGTGATTGAAGAGCTTGTGGGTCATCACAAAATCATTCCCTATTCATCGACCATGAATATGAAGTCGATGGGCGGCGGCGCGCTGGGTACGGGCAATGTGGCGAATGAGATTTTTGGTGTGT
>CAZFSD010000057.1:0-2467 GCA_964521465.1 uncultured Candidatus Peribacteria bacterium
CCATTCTCCAGCTCGTTGAAGAAGTTTTGAAGAAAATCGGTACACCCGCGACGAACATCGCCATCGAAAAAGAAGAAGGCATTTACCGCGTCAATATCGAAACGGAGGATACCAATCTCCTCATCGGCTACCACGGAGAAACCATCAAGGCACTCGAACATGTTCTTCGCCTGCTCCTCTGGAAAAAAGTCGAAAACCCAGAAAGCAACATCGTGATCGACATCGAAAATTACCGCAAGAGACAAGAAAAAAATGTGATCGAAATGGCCGAGAAAAAAGCGGAATACGCTCGAAAAACCATGAAAACCCAGATCCTGCCGCCAATGTCTCCATACTTCCGAAGACTCGTTCATATTCATTTCACGCAACCGCAATTTTCAGACCTCGAAACCGCCAGTATCGGCGAAGGTGACAGAAGGCAGCTCACGATCAAGTCAAAAACTGCTGTATGAAACAATCAACAAGACTCTTTGCGGCGGGACTTCTGACGCTTCTGGCATTCACTCAACAAGCCGATACCGTCTTCGCGCAGGAACCATTCAAAGACCTGCAGCAGGGTGATTTTGCTTATGTTCAGATACGATACCTCGCAGAACAAGGCATGATTCAGGGCTACCAAGATGGAACATTCAGATCCAAATCACCCATCACGCGCAGAGAAGCAAAAACACTCATTCAGAAAACAATCGGAGGGGAAAATGAAGGCGGAAAAGAGAAAAAAGAGACCGTGATCTCACACCCAAACCGCCCGATCAACCTCGCAGAAGCCGTGAAAATGATCATCACCGCAGAAGAGGAAGTCCGTGGAAAACCGATAGAAATCACTCCGAAAGAATCGAAAAATGTCTTCGCTGATGTTCACGGCGACGAATGGTTCGGACCGTTCATGGCAAAAGCCAAAAAACGCAACATCATTCGTTTTGGCATGGGAAATCTCGCCGAACCCGGAAAAATTGTCACCCGCAATATGATGGCCGACATGATCTATCGCACTATCAAATCCCGCGACACCAACCGATTTTTTGGAAAAGCCACATTCTACAGTGATTTTTTCGAAGGCCGAGGCACCAGTAGCGGAGAAAAATTCACGCAAAACGGATTCACTGCCGCCAACAAAGAGCTCCCGTTCGGCACCATGGTTCGGGTCACAAACCTGAAAAACGGCCAACATGTGGATGTCCGCATCAACGATCGAGGACCTTTTACCACCAGCCTCAATCTCGATCTGACCAGTAAAGCATTCAATCAAATCGCCGCCCTCTCGGAAGGCATCGTCCCCGTCCAATACGAAATTATCCCACCGGAAAAGCAAGAGTCAAAGCCATCCTCTCCGAAAGCAGCCACACCGGCAACAGCTCCACTTCCTCCAAAACCACCAACCAAAGAACCTCCCAAAAAATAACAACTCACCATGAGAAAGCCTTTTCGACGGAGCAGAAAGCCATTCTCTGTCCAAATCGAAAAAACCATCACCATGCTCATCGTCACACTCGGAGTGATGATCGTCACGCTGTCCTTCTTCTTCTTTGACATGATCGCCGGCACCGGACAAAAAGGCTACGAACTCAAACAGCTTCAAATCCAGAATGACAGCCTTCAAATCCAAAACGAAAAACTCAAAACAGAACTCACTCAGGAGCTCGCCTTCAAAAAAATTGAAAATACCGAAAAATTCAAAGACATGACAAAGCCGGAAAACAAAGTCTACATCGACAAAGCAGCGAAAAAATAAGAAAAATAAGTTTGGAAGAGGCAAAAAATGCTATATACTACGCCGTGCAATCGGCAAAAAGCCTTTTGAAATCGCGGCCCGTTCGTCTAGTGGTTAGGACACCAGATTTTCAATCTGGTAAGAGGGGTTCAATTCCCCTACGGGCTACCAAACCAAGAAGCGTAAAAAAGAATACGAAATGCAAAACGCGTTCTTAGAGAAACATTTACCGAACATACAAGAAAAGAGTCAGCAAGAAGGCTACGGCTACCTTCAAAGAGAAGTCCCCGAATTAAAAGCGCTCCATGATACAGAACTCATCGAAAATATTACGCTCACCAGGCTGCGAGTTATAGAAGGCTTATCTGCAATAGTAGAACTGGAAGTCCTTGCACCAAAGTTATTCCCCCATGCCAAAGCAACACTCATCCGAGCAGGTCTTATCAAAGATCATAATGTTTCAAACACTATACAAAAAGATACAGATATGCAGAAAATGAGACTAGGATTTTATGCCAGCACATTACAAGCAGTTTTGAGAATTAGAAGACAGGCGGAGTAAATGATACAATCACAATAATTGAATAAGTCTCCATATGAGTTATCGAACCATTGCTATAAAGATAGTAAAAGAAGCAGGCAAAATCCTTTTAAAAGAGTTCGGAAACAAAAATTACAAGGCAAAAAGCCGCTATGATATTGTTACAAAAGCCGATCTCAAATCAGAAAAATATATAATATCGGAGATTAAGAAAT
>CAZFSD010000058.1:0-2279 GCA_964521465.1 uncultured Candidatus Peribacteria bacterium
TTCTATGGTTTGTGCGACTTCTGTGGAACCGAGATTGAAAAGGTCTGAACTCTGATTAGGAGTACCTTTCAATGCCCTGTCATAAGTTTGGTATGCTCTATCCACGACTTCATCGACGCTTGCTGCACTGAATATCTTTCCGACGATGCCTTGATTAATTGCATATTGTGCGGTTTCGAATCTGCGTTCATGTTCGGCCTGGATGTATGCTGGGAGCTTCTTCACTTCGGCTTCGATCAACAGCATCAGGGCAGTACCAGGATTTAATTTCTTGTATGCGGCAAGTCTTGCGTCTTTTTCTACATGCGTCTGGATATCAGCCATGTTCTCGAATCCTGTTTTTGTTGCATCGTAGCGATAAACATTCTGAATATAATCGATCACGAATGCTTCGAATTCTCCCGCTTCTTTTGCTTCCTGGGCTGCTTTTGCGGCTTCTGCTGCAACTCGCACTGACGTCAGGTGAGTTATGACAAGCGCTTTGAGAGGCTCTGGATTTGCTGCGGTTGGCGGATTATGTTTTTCGTAGGCGGTGAATTTTGGATGTGTCCAAATATCTGAGAATTCATCCGTGATCGCCTTTACTTGTAAATCGAAATTTTTATTTGGGAAAGGACTCTTGGTGAAGTCGTAGGTGTATGTCCCGATGTAGGCGATAACCTCTGCCTCAAATTCGCCCGCTTCTTTTTTCTCGGCTGCGGCTTTTAGATTGTTTAATTTTGCCTCCACTTTTGGGAAGAGCGTTACCGTGTGATCCATCGACCCATCATCCTTCAGTATCGTCACAATCTTGTCTTTTTCATTTTTCATCTTTGCGAGGAGTGCTTCAGCATTCCATTCGACATCTTGCTTTACATCAAAGATAGAGTCATTTGCGAGTAATGCCATTACTTCTGCATCAACACGAGCACCCTCTGATGCTTTCATTGCCTTCCTTTTCTCCAAAATCTGATTCGCGATGTGGTTTTTCAAATCATCTCCTGTGGCAAATCCGTTCTTCTTGATGATTTTGTCGCCTTCTGCACCGGTGATATCGTTGCTCACAATGTCTTGCGCGATGTCGATGGATCTCTTTCGCTGGAAGTACTTTTTATCAATCGCATTCGTAATTTTTAATTCGATGGCGGCGATGGCTGCTGCTTCTGCAGCGTTTTTTGCTCTATCTGCGGCTTCTTGTAATTCCTGTACTCGTGCGGCGACTCTTGTATTGATGTCCGTAAAATCCATCCTACCTTCGGCGTTCAGGACGGCCACGAGGCTGTCTCCTTCGTCTGTTTTTCTTTCGATCGCGTTGAGCAGGGCGTCGACGTGACTGTCGAGCATTGGTCTCGTGAGATCGAATGTGCCGTCTTTTGCGAGGAGCTCGACTACCATCACTTCGACGTCAGCGCCTCGTGATGCTTTGAGATCTTTTCTTTTGGCGACGATTTTTCCTTCGATGTCTGCCTCGAATTGTGCGTCGGTCCAGCCGTTTTTTGCTTTTATTTTTGTGGCATCAGCGATTGCGATTTTATCTTTAATAATATGCCGTGCGAGATTATTTTCGTGTCTTCGTTCTTTGTACTTTGATTCGATTTCGGCGGTGATGACGCCTTCGATTCTGGCGATCTCAGTCGTATCATCTTTTGCGGCTTCGAATTTCTTCTTTGCACCACCTTCGTTGGCGACCCAATCTTTGACAGTTTTCCTTTGATCTTTCGTATCGATTTTGATTTTTACTTCGAACACTTTTCGCTCGACATTCGAGAGATTGATTTTGCCTTGAATACTTGTGAGTGCTTCATCAAGCGTTGCGTGTGATTTGTAATCTTCGCTCTCAATGACTCCTTGAACTTTCGCTTGAGCCTGCGTTCCGATTCTTTCGAATTCGGCTTTATCAGGAACATCTTGCATTGCGGTGAAGCCATCGAGTTCGAGTGCGGCAAAACCTTTATATCCTGCATTCTCCTGGAATTTTGCGGCGGTACCTGCCGTATCGAGTTCGATATTGGCGAAACGCGAAAATGATTGATCATAGCGTGCTGCCTCGCGGGCGGCGTAGGTGAGGATCGTGGCGTAGGCCGTTTTTTCGCCGACGAGATCTTTTATTCCATCATGCTCCAATACTTTGTAGAGCTTGGCGAGATTTACATTGTTGTTTTTCGCATTTTCGGCGAAATCGCTACGAGCATCATTTGACTTATTATCTGCCTCTTCTCCATCCCAAGTTCCCTCTGCCAGATCCACCGGCGCTCTCTGCATAACCCCCGTATATGCGTTCTGACTATGCTTTTTTGCCT
>CAZFSD010000059.1:0-2051 GCA_964521465.1 uncultured Candidatus Peribacteria bacterium
TCATCGCAATCTCCATGATCGACAAACTCGAAGCCCTCGGTTTCTCCGCAAAAGAAGCGAAAGTCTATCTCGCACTGCTGGAATTTGGCATGCAGCCAGCATCCGTCATTGCGAAGAAAACGGGCTATCCCAAGGCCACGGTTCTTTTTCTCTTCGATCGCCTCTTCAAAAATGGCACCATCGAGCGTTCACAAAAAGGCAGAATTCTCTATTTCTACGCCGACCCAAAATCATTAGAAAAAGCCAAAAAAACAGAAATACAGTCTCAACAAAAAACACTCGAAGAGATTGTTCCCCTTCTCAAAGAATTCAAAAATCCCTTCACTTCCCCACCAAAAATTCTTTTCTTCGAAGGCCTCGACGGTTGCAGAAAAGCCTATTCCACAATTCTCGAAAGTACAACAGAAGTCTACGAATTCGCCGCCCATCACGATCTCATGAAGATGGGAGAAGATTTCATGAAAAATTTCATCCGAGAGCGAACCAGGAAAAAAATATTCCTTCACGCAGTTGCCCAGGCCACAGAACTTCACCGATATTTCTACAAAAAAGATAAAGCTCAGAAGCGCAGTCTCAAGCTCTATTCAGCAAAAATTGGAACCTTCTACTCCTCCATCAGTATCTTCGAAAACAAAGTTCTTCTCCTGAATCTCTATCGCGACGCATTCGCGATTATGATCGAAAACCACGAGCTTGCGGAAACCCTCAAAACGATTCATCATCTCGTGGGGATGAGTAAAGGGCTGATGAAAAACATATAAAACCTCAAAACATGACCACTCTCAAAACGCAGACCCGTCTCTGGGCACTCTACGATTTTGCCAACTCACTGGCGTTCGTGAATGTCTCATTTTATTTTGGCTTATGGTTCGTCAGTGATCTGCATTTATCGACGATTTGGGTGAGTGTCCCGGTAGCACTCGCAACGACAATACTTTTTTTCACGCTCCCGGCATTTGGCAGAATGTCCGATCGTATGCACAAGAGAATGCCATTTCTTGGGATTTTTTCACTCCTTTCAATTTTGAGTCTCGGCGCATTGGGATGGATCGGGGCGACGATGGAAACCTCAGGAGAAAACGGGATGCCGGCTGCATCGCAGAAGGCCGTTATTTCCATTGTCATCCTCTATTTCCTCTTTCAATACTTCTATCAAGCCGCACTCGCCTTTTATTACTCATTTATTCACGATCTCGCCCAGGAAAAAACGAAAGAAAAGGTTTCTGGTTTCGGTATGGCTGCAGGGCAAATCGGAAATATCATCGGACTTATTCTCGTATTTCCTGTCGCGCAAGGAAAATTTCCAATCTTCGGATTCAGCGGAAGACCAGCAGCACTCATTGCTGCGGCAATTTGTTTTTTTCTCTGCCTGCTCCCGGTACTTTTCGGCCTCAAAGATCGCAGCCCACAGACGCAAGAAGTTCCAACAAAGCTCGGACAATCGCTCAAGGAGGCAATACAAGGCCTCAAAAATATCCGGCACTATCCCGGAGTCTTGCGCTACCTTTGCGCCTATTATTTCTTTGCTGACGCCATTCTGACGCTCCAACTTTTCGCATCTCTCTATCTGGAAAAAGTCGGAAAACTCGGCGACGGAGAAAAAACGATAGCTTTTATCTTTGGCATCTTCTTTGCGGTTATCGGCGCACTCGCAAGCAGTAAAATTGCAGAAAAAATAAAAAGCACGCGAAAAGCCATACTTATTTTCATCGGTTTCTGGGCCATCCTCATAGGGCTTTTCGCCTTTGCAGAAGCGAAATGGATCTTTATGGGCGTTCTCGCCCTCAACGGCTTCGCATTCGGCGGCCTTTTCGCCCTCTCCAGCGCATTCTTTTCCCGCATCATCCCTGCCGAAAAACACGGCGAACTTTTCAGTATCTATGTCCTCTTCGAACGCTTCGCTTCCGTCCTCGGTCCCCTTGTCTGGAGCCTCACCATCGCTATTTTCGTGAGCCTCGGCGAAATCATGCAATTCCGCCTCGCGATGTTTTCTCTCGCAATTCTGGTCGCCATCAGTTTCGCCATCATGAGAGGCGTGAAAGAGCCAAGCT
>CAZFSD010000060.1:0-1852 GCA_964521465.1 uncultured Candidatus Peribacteria bacterium
TCTATGAAAAAAGTATGCGGAGTGACGTTTGAAGAAATTGCTTCGATGGAAAATCTTTGCGAGGCGTGGCAGGAGTTTATCCGAGGAAAACGAAAGAAGAAAGACGTGCAGGAGTTCATATTGCGACTTGGTGATGAAATCGCCGAATTGCATTCGGATTTGATGAGCGGTCGATATTCACACGGCCGGTATCATCATTTTCGGATCAGTGATCCAAAGCCTCGCGATATACACAAGGCAACTGTGCGTGATCGCTTGTTACATCACGCCATTCATCGAAAGCTATATCCGTTTTTTTCTTCCATTTTCATTTCCGATTCGTTTTCATGTCAGACAGGCAAGGGAATGCATCGCGCTCTTGTTCGTTTTGAAAATCTTGCCAGGAAAGTAGGCAGGAATAATACGAAAATGTGCTGGGTTTTGAAATGTGATATCCGTAAATTTTTTGCGAGCATCGACCACGATATTTTGATTGATATTTTACGTCGTCGCGTGACACATCTTCGTTTGCAATGTCTATTGATACACGTGATCGGAAGTTTTGAGACTGCGCCAAATAAAGGGATCCCGCTCGGAAATCTCACGTCGCAACTTTTTGCGAATGTGTATATGAATAAATTTGATCAATTTGTAAAACATGACTTGCGAGTGAAATATTACTGCCGGTACGCAGATGATTTTGTGTTTTTATCGAGTGACCGAATGGAGCTGCTAGGATATTTGCCGAAAATTGCAGCATTTTTATCGGGACCACTCGCTTTAAGTCTTCATCCAGGGAAGGTGTTCATCAAAACGCTGGCGTCGGGCATTGATTTCCTTGGGTGGGTTCATTTTCCGTATTATCGAGTTCCACGTACTAAGACAAAAAAACGGATGAACGGGCGCATAGATCACGGAGTGAACGAACAAACGACTCAGTCGTATATCGGGCTTCTTTCTCATGGAGATGCGTATGAGCTTTCTCGAAAAATAGAGAATCTACAGTGGTTATTGTCAATAAAAATGGTTGCCGATTAAAACAATGAGCCATCTTATGTTCAAAAAAATGGATCTATTTCTCCTCCTTCGGAATCTGGTTCAGCAACATTTCAACTTCCGCCGCCTTTTCTTCCGTTTCATCGCATGCCCAAAAAAGATTGGGGATGCGGCGCATGCGGAGGCGTTCGCCGAGACCTTCTTTGATGTAGCGGTCGGCTTCTTTTAATTTTTCGAGGACGATTTTTTGAGAGGAGATGGGGTACACGGAAATCACGCCTTTTGCGTGGCGGGTGTCGCTGGTCACTTTTGCATCAACAATGGTCACGAGCGTGCCTTTTGGGAACTCGACTTCCTCGGCGACAACGGCCGCCAAGGCATCGCGAAAATGCTGCATTCCGCCACCTTCTTCGAGTCGTTTAGTGTGTCGCATATGGATCTGTCGAGAGCCTACCTCAAAACGCATCGCAGATCCAGACCCAGGGTTCTTGCATGAGAACGACGCACTAGCCGCGCGGGCGAACATCCTATACGCTATGGGGCGAAACTATGTATCTTCGCCGACTCGAGCTTCAGGGGTTTAAGACGTTCGCGCAGAAAACGTCGCTTGAGTTTATGCCGGATTCGTCCGGGCGACGCGGGCTGACGTCGGTCGTGGGGCCGAATGGGTCGGGGAAATCCAATATCGCGGACGCGATTCGGTGGGTTATGGGTGAGCAAAGTTTGAAATTGCTTCGCGGCAAAAAATCAGAGGATGTCATTTTTTCTGGGTCGGACAAAAAACCGCGGTCGGGATTTGCGGAGGTGAGCATGACGCTCGTGAACGACGACAAACCGGACATCGATTTGCCGGAGATCGTCATCACTCGTCGATTGT
>CAZFSD010000061.1:0-1689 GCA_964521465.1 uncultured Candidatus Peribacteria bacterium
CCTGGGACTCAACCCACATATCGCCGTCATTACCAACATCGATCTCGACCACTTGGATTACTACCAAGACAAAAAAGACTACGACAACGCTTTCGCAGAATTTCTCAAAAAAGTCCCGCACGACGGACAAGTCATCTATCACGCAGAAGATCTGAGTTCAAAGGTAATTGTCGAAACACTCACCTGTGAAAAATATAACACACAGACAGCCCAAAAAGCCCTCGAAGGAAACGAAATCGGCGTGCCAGGAAGTCACAATCGAAAAAACGCTGCCCTCGCTTACGCCACAGGGAGAGCTCTCGGCATCAACGAAGAAAGTATCAAAAAAAGCCTCGCCGCATTTCAAGGCACCAAACGCCGTTTCGAGTACAAGGGCACCGTGACGCACGAAAAAAACAACCAAGGAAAAAAAGAAACCAAAGTCTACGACGACTACGGCCATCATCCGATCGAAATTCAGGCAACACTCCAAGGCGCACGCGAAAAATTCCCACACGAAAAAATCCTCGCCATATTCCAACCACATCAATACAGCAGAACAAGGCTTTTTCTCAATGAATTCGCCACATCATTCAAAAACGCCAACGCCGTCATCATCCCCAACATCTACGAAGCCCGCGACACCGAAGAAGATAAAAAATCCATATCCAAAGAAATTCTTGCCGCCGCTATAGAAAAAAACGGCACAAAAGCCTTCACGACAAATTCCGCAGAAGACATCAGAAAAATCGGAGCAGACTACGACATCGTGATCACGATCGGTGCCGGCGATGTCTGGAAAATAGGAGAACAGTTTATACAAGAAAATAAAAATCATGAACGCTGATCGAAGAAAAAAAGAAAACCACGGAGTCGCCTACGGATTTCTCGGCGCCGCAATAGGAAGCCTTTGGTCCGTGCTCATCCATCAAGGAGTCCAAAACATCGCACCCATCACCTTTACGGCGATCGTCAATATCATCGCATTCATCGGGCTTTTTACTTACGCAGGATTCAAAGGAAAACTCCGAGAACTACAAGAAAAGAAAGTCTACGGCTCAGTGATAATAGTCACTCTCTTTTCCGTCCTCATACCTCCAGTCCTGATCGCTATCGGCTCACGATATACCTCAGGCATTAACACCTCCATGCTTCTGCTCACGGAGATGATTTACACGGTAATTTTCACCCATTTCATCGGCGAAAAAACAACCCTCCTTAAAGTCTGTGGCGCATTCAGTATTCTCATCGGCGCGATTCTGATTATTTATAAAGGAAATTTCGACTTCAACAAAGGCGACATCATCATCGCACTCGCACCCATCACATACCCCATCGCCAGTTTTCATTCCAAAAAAGCGCTCCACTACATTTCTACCGAAACCATCCTCGTGATGAGACATGGCATGGCAAGCATTATACTCTTCATACTCGCGCGAATCTTCGAGTCACAAGAAAAAATAAGCGAAATAATGAAACATAATTGGCCACTTCTCGTTTTCTTCGGAATCATCATCCTTGCCATAGGAAAAAATATCAATTATCAATCCTTCAAGCGCCTCGATATATCCAAATTCATCTCTATTAATATGACAGCACCATTCTTCAGCCTCATAGCCCTCACGATGATATTCCACGAAAAAATCTCAACCTCACAATGGATGGGAATAATCATCATGGCCATTGGAGCCTGCCTTTCCATCAAAAGAA